>JACDHR010000223.1 GCA_013820915.1 Gemmatimonadota bacterium | reverse complement strand
ACCCGCCGCCGAGCGAGCGGGTCCGTCCGGCGCCGCGGACCCGGCCCGAGCGCGAGACCGAACCGAGTCCCCCCGCGGGCGCCGCCTGACCAAGGCTGCCTCCGGGGGCACTTCCCCGGGGCGCATGTTCCGGCCCCACTCCCGGCCCGACCCGACCCACTCAGGAGCACATGAAGATGCAGCGACGTGCCTTTTGGTTGCTTTACTCCGGTGCCGCGCTTGCCCTCAGTGCATGCGCGGCACCGGCCGTATCACCGCCTGCAGCTGCACCCACCGCGCAGGTCGCCCCGATCACCGCCGAGGCGATGCGGGCGCGGATCTCCTTCCTGGCTTCCGACGCGCTACGCGGCCGCGACACACCCAGTCAGGGGCTCGAAGCCGCGGCCGCGTACCTGGTCAGCGAGTCCGCCCGGATCGGCCTGGAGCCGGCGGGCGAGGAGGGCACCTACTACCAACGATACCCGTTCCCGCTCCGGCGGCTCGCCGTGGACCAGACCCGTCTCACCGTGCGCGGGCCTCGTGAGGCACGGACGCTGCGCTACGGCTCCGACTTCTTTTCGGCGGGCGGCACGGCGGCCGACGTAGAGGGTGGGCTGGTCTTCGTCGGCCGTGAGTTCGCGGGTACGGAGGCGTCCGGGACTCTGCGCGACCGCGTCATGGTGGCGGCGCTCCCCGGCGCCTGGAGCCGTGATTGGCGCACTCTCCGCAGCCGGCAGACCCGCCAGGCGGAGCAGCAGGGAGCGCGCGCGGTAATCCATGTGCTGGATCCAAGCTGGACGGCCGAGCAGATCTCGCAGTTCGCCGCTCAGGCGGGCACCCCCGCCCGCACCCTGGGCGAGGCCGTCGGATTTCCGGAATTCTTCGTCTCCTACTCCGCCGCTCAGCGGCTCTTCGCGCTGGCCAACGTGCCGCTGGATGAGGCGTGGCAGCGGTCGAGCTCGGGAGAGGTCGAGCCGGTCACCCTGCCCGGCGTCGCCTTCACGGGCGGAGCTCCACAGGAGTTGATCGATCGCGCCTCTGCCCCCAACATCGCCGCCGTACTGCGTGGGAGCGATCCGGCGCTGCGCGACGAGTACGTGATCCTCTCCGCGCACATGGATCACGTCGGGGTGGGAACCCCGATGAACGGCGACTCGATCTACAACGGTGCCGACGACAACGCATCCGGCACCTCTGCCCTGATCGAGGTCGCAAAGGCGATGCGCGCGCTCCCGACTGCACCGCGCCGCTCCGTCATCTTCCTCTGGGTCAGCGGCGAGGAGAAGGGGCTGCTCGGCTCGCGGTGGTATTCGGACAACCCCACCGTGCCGCTGGAGCAGATCGTGGCCAACATCAACGTAGACATGATCGCGCAGAACGCGCCAGACACCGTGGTGGTGATCGGGAAGGATTACTCTACGCTCGGGCAGGTCGTGAACCGGGTAAATGCTCGACATCCGGAACTAAACCTCATCGCCGCGGACGATCTCTGGCCGGAGGAGCGCTTCTTCTTCCGCTCCGACCACTTCAACTTCGCGCGCAAGGAGATCCCCGCGATTTTCTTCTTCACCGGGGTGCACGAATGCTACCACCGGCCCTGCGACGATGTCGATTTCATCAACCCCGCCAAGGCCGCGCGAGTCGCCACGCTGATCTTCCACGTCGCGCGCGACATTGCCGACGCAGACCAGCGGCCGGTCTGGGATCCGGCCGGACTCGAGGAGGTGCGTGCGCTGACCCGGTAAGCTCGTAACCGTACTGCTGTGGAATGGCTCCACCATCTCGTCTTCGGCGCGGACCAATTCCTCGCTAAACCGGCGAGTGGGGATGAGTTGGTAGCTCGTGTCGAGAGCTTTCTTCGACGCGCTCGGTATACGACCGGCGCGATGGAGGCTGCCCTGTGTGACGTAGCCGGGTTCGGCAATGTTCTCGTTGGTCCAAACACCCGATCGGTGTACCGAGGCGGAGAGAAAGTTACCCTCCGGCCGAAAGAGTTCGAGCTTCTCCTCGCACTGCTTCACCGCGGCGGAGCGGTGGCGAGCCGACTGGAACTGCTCGAAGAGGTGTGGGGATACCCCGCTGCCGTAATGACCAGGACGGTGGATACACACATCGCCGCGTTGCGATGCAAGCGCGAGGAAGAACCATCCAACCCGAGGTACATCCTGACGGCATCGAAGGTCGGCTACCGCTTGCGGTCTGATCCGGATGGGATGTGAGCGGTCCGGGCGCTCCGAGGGCGCCGCATCGACGGGTGTGGAGTCAGCGCCTGTATCGCGGGAGAGTTCACGATATTCTGACAATCTCCTCACCGTTATCTCACCATTTCCACTCTTCCGGCAGTTATTTTCCATACAGGGCGATCACTCGCTGAGCGGATTCAGCGGCGGGGCATCCCCCTCCACGTGACCCACGATAAGACGGAACTATACAGAACAGCATGGGATATTCGAATCCGCTTCGGTGCGTCACCCCCTACGTGTCTCCGCGGTCGTCGTTTGCGTCGGCCGTCAGCGTCTTTCTCTTCATCGGCTGCGTGCAGGCACAAGCCTCCTACGATGATTGTTCCCTGCGCGAGGTCTCGCGCGAGCGACTCATCATGGCAGAAGGCCGGCAGCTATACGTTGAGCCGGTAGTACTCGAAGCAAATTCCGGCGGCGATGTGCTTCTCGCCGGGACATATAACCACCTCTTCGAAAAGACTGCCGAGAGAGAGTGGGAGTTCGTGGCGCGAGATAGCGTGTTCGGCGCTCTCGTCCCGAAGACCGGAGCCCCGCAGGTCATTCCTTCTCCCTTACCGGGAACGCTGCTGAAAGGCATCCGGGCGGCGGCTTCCGACGACGGAACTTGGGCGGTGGTGTTCGCCGAGGTAACGCCAGATACTGGAAATCCCGATCCGCAGAGGGCGGCCCGACTCTGGTACGGCGTTCTGAACGACGTGCGCTGGACGACGATCGAGTCACTCCCGCTCCCTCCCGGCGGGATGGTCGAGCCAATAGTCTCCGCATCGTCCCTCGCACGGCGGGCAGATGCCCTCGCGTGGGCGTTGCCAGTGGATAAGCGAGGGCTGATCTCCGGGATCTTAGTGTACGAGCGACGCGGCGGCGAATGGACGCATGAGGTAGTACCCACCGGTTTCGCCAAAGTAGACCTATCGTATTCGGACACTCTGGGGCTCGTCCTCGCGGTCCGGCAGGGGGACTTCAGGCTGCGCAGAGACGCCAATTCGCTTCTCTTCTGGGTGCGCCAGCCCGAGTGGCGTATCCTGCGTTCCGTTGTGCGGGGCAGTGAGGAGCAAGTGCACCGTCCCTCGCTCATCATTACTCCGGAAAGGAGTACCCTGACCTGGATGGCTGAGGTGAACGGAATGGACGGGTTGGTCGGGTACGAAGCGCACGCGATGATCGGAAGCCTGGAGAAGCGTAACGAGCCCATCATCACTCTGGATTCGGCAGTCGTTCCTGCGCATCCAATCTCGTTCGTCCCTCTTACCGCCGGGCCGCGTGTGTGGGTAACCGATCACCTACTTGCGGGGGGCGAAGACCGTGAGATCCGGTTCGTGCGAGAATCCAGCGGGTTGGGTGTCGTTCTCGGGCGGTCTGCTCGACCGCGAGCAGCATGTAGGCGTAACGCTCTTACTCCGGGCGCACGTGCAGTGTGGCTCAACCGGATCGTGAGCGGCTCAGTGCGATTATCACGAAGAGATCGCACGTACAATCCAATCCAAGCTGACCAGAATGGCCACTCTCGATTCACTCCGCGGCTTACAGGCGTACATCTCCCCGCGCCGGATGATAACGCTGATCCTAGGCGCTTTTTTCTACACGGCTTGTCTGCATTCGCAAGCCTCCGTTCAAGAAACCTGCGTAGTTCGTGAGGTGTCACGGGAGCGCCTGACATTCGAGGGAAACCCGATGTACATCGAGCCAACCGTATTCGAGACAAACAACCGGGGCGACATTCTGCTCGCGGGTGCTCCGAGCTTGATTTTGACACGGGACGAGAGGGGAAAGCCAGATCTAGTCACCGACAGTATCTTCGGTATGATTTTAGGTGCTGACAGGCGGAAACGAGTGGTTCCCGCTCCAATCGACGCGAAGCGCGTGGCGGACATCCGTGCTTCCCCGCGTGAGGACGGAAGCTGGGCCTTTGCTTTTGCCGAGTTGGAGAGATCGCAAAAACCCGGCGAAACATCCCGGGTAGCGCACCTCTGGTATGGTGTCCATGACGGCTCCATCTGGTCCTCGCTGGAGCGCCTGCCTCTGCCGGCAAAGTGGCAGCCTGAGCCGTATTATTCGTCCGCTCTCGTACAGCGGGGAGACACGGTCGCTTGGGCAGTGCGGGTAACGGAGCAGGGTAGGGCCGCGGCGCGGGTGGCATTCTTTGAGCGCCGCGGCGGGAGATGGTCATACGAAATCCTCTCCGATGGAATCCGTCCCGACTACGGCATGACTTCCGTTCCAGCTTACGGGACGGCCTATGTAGCGCTTGCACACTCGGACACCCTCGGTTTTGTCCTCGCAATCGTTCAATCGGATTACGTATTCACCGGGGCAGTGCAGAAAGGGGAAATCGGGCGATCGGATGCCGGTTCCCTCTTCCTATTCGTGCGTCGGTCCGAGTGGGAGCCGTTGCGCAGGGTGGTTTTCGGTAGTCGCGACGGCGAGGCCCACCATCCATCACTTTCGCTCTCCCGAGCCGGCGATGCCCTGACCTGGTGGGCAGAGGTTACGGGCCCCGCCGGCACTCGCCGCGAAGCACGAACCATGCTCGGGAATCTTGAAGAGCGCAACGAACGTGTTATCCCGCTGGACTCAACGATCCTGTGGAGCAACATCCCTCTGGCTCCCGAGGGTGGTATGCGCCTCTGGGTAACCGATCACATTGCGCCTTCGGGTCTCCCCGACCGTGAGATCCGCTTCGTTGGTGTTACGAGCGAGGGCGAATCGCAACTGCTCGGGAGTATCCCAAATCCTTACACGGGTCTCTTCTTCAACGCCACTTCGCCAGCGCCATCGGAAGTGCTGATCTCAAGTGCGGTGATCGAACCCGCAGACAGCATGCTCTACTCGCTTCTGCTCCGCGCCCGGATCGAGTGTTCCGCGCACGCGCAGTAAGCGTTCTGGCGGCGCTCTCAGGCGGGGGCGCCTTTAACCCGCAAGCAAGGAGGTCGCGGATGTCAACCGTTTTACGGTGGTTCCGAGTTATAGCATTTGGAATTGTGCTACTCGGGTGTACAGACACGACGGGTCCGTTGGCGGAGGGCGAGATCACGGCTGCGAGTCCGGAGGTGAATCTCTCGATCTTTGAGTCGGATACGGAGCTTGCGGCGCTGATCTGGGACGAAAAAGTGGAAGCGGGTTTTACGCAGAGCACTGCGTATTCTGAAGCTTCAGCGAGATTTTTCGGAAACCGGGCGTCGGTGGAAGCAATTCTCGATCTTCGCGATGGTAATACATTTTTCCCGAGTGTGTCAGCCGTTGAAAGCGCATCCGGCCTTGCGCCTGTGGTTGTGTCAGGTTCGGCGCGAGCAAGCCGGAGCATCAGCAAACAGTGCGGCCACACCGCGGACGCGGCAGGGAAGTTTACAGCGGCTATCGAGTACTCGCTTCGTGGAGAGTTCAAGATATCAAGTGCCGGCTCAACCAGGTGGGACCATAGCTCCCAGCCACCGTGCTCATCGAGCTGCGACACCCGCGTCATCGACGATCCCGGCTACGGGGATTACGATCCGTACAATCCCGAAAACCCCATTGAGCCCGGCTGTGACAGTGGGGGCGGCGGCAGCGGCGGCGGGAGTGGGACGTACTATCACGCCGGCGACTCTACGGGTGGCGAAACGGTGGATTGGAGCACGGGGCAGGGCAATGGCGGCTCCAGCGCGTGCGGTGATGCAGCGGTAGTCGAGTACGTCTGCATCGACGTGTGGGACGGCGAAGGCTGGAGAGAATGGGGTTGCGGCTACGTGACCACCTGTTAACCGTACATCTACTCCTCGCCCTTGAAGTGAACGGAATGCACAGCCATCTGAACCCGATTGGAGAAATCATGTCCAGACTTGCTTCTTTACTACTCCTGACAACGCTGGCGGTGCCGGTGAGCACCGCA
Organism: Gemmatimonadota bacterium; assembly: GCA_013820915.1. GTDB lineage: Bacteria > Gemmatimonadota > Gemmatimonadetes > Longimicrobiales > Longimicrobiaceae > JACDHR01. Next base: position 501 of record JACDHR010000223.1, on the reverse strand, counting down.
CGCCTGGCCGCGCAGCAGAACGCAAGCCCCGCCGCACCGACGCGGGTAGCGGTGACGGTCGCGCTGGTCGACGATCTGCCGTACGGGGGTGGGGCTTCGGCAATCGTCCGGCGCGCGGAGGGGGCTTTCACCGACGATTCGCGGCATGACGTGATCGTGCTCGGCTCGCGCGGTGCCAGCGCTCGTGAACTGTCCTCGGCCGTGATGGACCTGCTTGCGATCCGGGGTCAGCAAGGCGACACCGCCTCCGCGAATGCCGTCATGCGGGTCCGCCCGCGGGCCGGGTCTCAGGGAGAGGCACGGCGAGTCCTGCCCTGGGCGCAGCGCGTTGTCAACGATGTTCGTCGCGCCGAACCGCGGCTCATAGAGGGTCTCGGCGAGGTGAGAGCCGTGGACATTTGGCTGCCGCCTCAGCAACGAAAAGCGCCTCAGCTGCCGGGCGTCGGAAATTAGTAGGCGGGTGAAATCATCAGACCGGTAGGTCATAACGTATGGGGGTGG
>JACDHR010000028.1 GCA_013820915.1 Gemmatimonadota bacterium | reverse complement strand
GTCGTCTGGCTGCTCGCGCTGGCGGGGATCGTCTTCAAGTTGTTCTTCATCGGCCGGTGGCCGCGGCTCTCCACCGCACTCTACGTGCTGATGGGGTGGATGGTCGTGGTAGCCATCAGGCCGATGGCGGTCGCACTTCCCCCAGGCGCGCTCGCGTGGATCGTAGCGGGAGGCCTGGCATACACGTCGGGCACACTGGTCTTCCATGCGAAGCGGCTGCCTTATGCGCACGCGGTCTGGCATCTGTTTGTGATCGCCGGCAGCGTCTGCCACTACTTCGCCATCGCGCGTTACGTCATCGTCCCCGCGTCCTGAACCCCCGGCAGCTCCGCGGCCCTCGGGATGGTACGAAGGGCTGTACACCGGCCTCGGCTCCCGCTCGCGCATGCATTCCCTCGCGGAGAGTAGCGCTCACGCCGTAGCAGGTGATACTGTTTCCGCCGTCTCGCGGTTCACTGCTTGCTCGGCCGCGAGGACGCTACGATGTCGGGTTCGGAACATTTCGTTTCACCTCGTGGAGGATCGTTGATCCTGGATCTCGTGCTGTTCGCCGCCGGACTGGCGGCGCTTTACTTCGGGGCGGAGTGGCTTGTCGGTGGGGCGTCACGGCTGGCCAGTTCGTATGGCATCAGCCCGGTTGTGGTGGGGCTCACGATCGTCGCCTTCGGCACCTCCGCACCGGAGCTGGTGGTGAGCGGGCTCGCCTCGCTGCGCGGGAGCGGCGACCTCGCGGTCGGGAACGTGGTCGGTTCCAACATCGCGAACATCGCGCTGATCCTGGGTGCGTCCGCGCTGATCCGGCCCATAGCCGTGAACCGCGGGCTGCTCGTGCGCGATGTCCCGATCATGATCGGCTTCGCCGTGCTCTTCCTGCTGATGGCATGGAATCTGGGGATCTCCCGCCTCGAGGGCGGGGCGCTGCTCGCGCTCTTCGCCGCATACATGTTCCATGTGGGGCGTGCGGCGAGGCGAGAGTCGGCGGAGGCCAGCGCGATGGTGGCGAAGGAGAAGGAGATCATGGAGGGGATGCCCGGCGGAAAGCCGAAGCCCCGGCGGGATCTCCTGCTCACCGTGGCGGGGACCGTGACGCTGGTGGTGGGTGCGCAACTGCTGGTGGGCGCCGCGACCTCGATTGCGCGCGCGTTCGGTGTTTCGGAGATCATCATCGGGATGACGCTCGTCGCGTTCGGCACCTCGGTCCCGGAGCTCGCCGCCTCCGTCGTCGCCTCCATCCGCGGCGAAGCGGAGATCGTGATCGGCAACATCGTCGGTTCCAACATCTTCAACGTCACCTTGGTCCTGGGCACCGCGGCGCTCATCCGGCCCCTGCCGATCGACGCATCGATTCCGCGCCTGGAGGGACCGCTCATGCTGGCGCTGAGCGTGATCCTGCTCCCCTTTACCTTCACGAAGCTCTGCCTGAACCGGTGGGAGGGCGGTGTATTGCTGGCCGGTTACGGAATCTTCATCGGGTGGATCGTGATGTGAAAACACCCCGGCAGCCATCGGCTGCCGGGGTGTTTTGCACGACGGGCGCCGCGCGTTCCGGTGCCCGTCCCAACGCTCGACCCTTGCGTGCCGCTCCTCCCGCATCCCTGATCGATGATAATTCCGCTTCCTGACGGGTTGATCCTCGGGCACCGCGGCGCGCCGGTGGAGGCGCCGGAGAACACGCTCCGCTCCTTCCGCCGCGCGCGGGAGCACGGCGCCGACGGCATCGAGTTCGACGTGCAGCCCAGTGCGGACGGGGTTCCCGTCGTCATCCACGACGACACTGTCGATCGTACCACCGGCGAGCAGGGCGCTGTAGCCGACCTGCCGTGGGCGGCGCTCGCCCGGCTGGACGCGGGCGCCGGGCACCGCGGTGCGGGATCCGGCGAGCACGATCCGATCCCGCGGCTCGAGGAGGTGGCGGAGTGGGCTGCGGAGACGGGCGCCTGGCTCAATGTGGAGCTGAAGGCCGCGGGCGCGGAGGCCGCCTCGCTGGCGATCCTGAGGGACGCGGGGGTGCTGGACCGGGTGATCTTCTCCTCCTTCGACCCGCACATCGTCCGCGCGGTGGGCCACCTCGACGCGAGCGTGCGCCGCTTCCTGCTGACGGAGGACTGGACTGTAAATCTGCGGTTGCGGGTGGCGGAGTGTGGGGCCGGTGGGGTGTGCCTTGCGGGCGAGGCCGCGACACCGCCCGCGCTTCGGGATCTCGCGAGAGCGGGTCTTCCCGTGGTCGTCTGGACAGTGGACGACCCCGCGCGGATCGCGGAGCTGCTGCGCGCCGGGGTGGCCGCCGTAATCACGAACGACCCCGCGCGCGGAGTCGCGGCGCGCCGCGAAGCAGCCGCGCGCTGACGTACCCGCCCGTGGGTGGCGCGGGGATTGCCTGCTGCGGATCCATCCGCGCCGCTGAAGAGGTCTGCCGGACCGACCAGCGGCAGCCCCCGGGACCGATGACAGAGGTTGTGCCGCAGGATGGTTGCCTTGGTTCTTTCCGCCGCACTGCTGCTTCAGGTAGCCCCCACCGCCGCACCGGTATCCGCGGATACGCTGGATATTGCGTTCGACTCGCCCGCGACCCGAGTTCTGGTAGAGAGGGTGATCCGGGAGAGTGGCGAGATCCCGGAGGGGTTGGAGGACTTCCGCGCCTCGGTACGCACTACGATGCAGCTCTCCCTCGCGCCCGACTCCGCGCTGGGCGGTGAGCTTCCGCTCACCACGGACGAACTCGCCGGCGAGGTCCGCTGGCGCCGCCCCGATGTGCTGCACCAATGGGTGCGCGAGCACCGCACCCGCGTGCTGGTGCCCGCGCCCTACTCACTGGGGACGCTGATCGAGACGCCGTGGGTGATCCCCCACCTGTACGGCCCCACCATCGACGTGCTCTCCCAAACCGGCACCGGAGAGCGCACCCGGAGCCCACGCGCGATTCACCCTTTTGGAGCACAGGGCCCGCTGTACTATCGCTATGAGGCCGGCGACACGCTGCGCGTGCGCGTGCAGGGCGAGCGAGTCACGCTGCTGCCGATCAGCGTCAGGCCGCGCGTCGTTGCGGACGACCGGACGCAGCCGCTGGTGGTCGGCTCGTTTTTCATCGATGTAGACCGCGCGGCGGTGGCCCGGGCGCGGTTTGGCTTCGTCGAAGCGCGGCGCGGGCTGGCGATCGGTCGGATGGGCGCATTCCTCGAGCTCGAGAACGGCCTCTGGGAGGGGCGGTACTGGCTTCCGTTCCGTCAGCGGCAGGAGAGACAGATCGCGTCCGCGCTCTTCGGTGGGGCCGTGGGAGTGCGGGTCGTGAACACGGTCACCGAGTACGAGTTCAACACGGGATGGGAGCCGCGCGCCGGCGGCCGCACGCGCCTGTTCCGTGACGCTCCGCAAACGGTCGAGGGGTTCGCCGCGGACGCGATGCCGGTCGGCGCGGCGACGGCGCAGTACGACATCGCCGACTTCGCGGATCTGCGGCGCCTGGCCCTTCAGGCGGCGAACCCCGATCCGGGCCCGGTTCGCGTGGGGCTCCGCTACGAGCGGGGAGACCACTTCTTCCGCTACAACCGGGTGGAGGGTGCGTACCTCGGGCTGGCCGCGCGTGCGGAACCGGGGGACCTGCTGGACCGGCGGTGGGAGGTGTACGGAACGGCGGGGTGGGCCTTCGCGGAGGCCACGCCGCGGGGCGAGCTGCTGGCGCGCTGGCATCTGGACGCGCCACGTGTCCCGCCGCGCGGCCTCCATCGGGGTCTCACCGCGGGCGTCTATCGTCGGCTGCGCGACACCCGCGCGTTTCAGCCCACCTTCCAGTGGGACCTGCTCTATACGCTGCCCGCGCTGGTCGGGGGTGCGGACCTGCGCGACTACTACGACGCGGCGGGCGCCGAGCTCGGCTTCGCCACCGGCCGCGAGCCCTGGCGCGCGAGGGTCACCACCCGGTGGGAGCGGCACGACGCGGTGCAGCGCAATACGGAGCGCTACATCTTCGGCACCGCCGAGGAGTTCCCTCCGCTGGCAGCCACGGATCCCGGAACGCACGCCGCCGTGGAGGGGGAGATCAGCTATGCCCAAGGATCGGGGGCGTTCGGCATGGGGAACAGCGCGGTCGCCTCGCTGCGTAGCGAGGTGGGGGTGGGCGACTTCCGCGTCCAGCGCCTCACGGGGCTGCTCTCCTTCCGCAGAGCACTGGAGCCCCTTACTCTCGCCGCCAGGATCGACGCGGGGCACATTCGGGGCGAGCCCCCGCCGCAGATGCTCTTCCGCTTCGGTGCTACGGAAGGGCTCAGCGGATATGATCGAAACGAGTTCGGCGGCTCCACCGCCGCAGTGGCTCGCGGCCGCCTGCTGGTGGGAATTCCTCCGCGCGACCCGCGGCCGCTGGCCCGCTCCGGCCCCTTCTTCATCCCCCCGCTCCGCCCCTCGCTCGTCGCGCTCGGCGAGGCGGGCTGGTCCGATGTGTCCACCCGCGCCCGCCCGCAGCTCGAACGCCTGGGCGCAAACCCCACCGAGGGGATCCGCGCCTCCGTCGGCCTCGGGGTCAGCATCTTCGATGACGCGCTGACGCTGGAGTGGATCCGCCCGCTCGACGAGGACCGCCCCACCCGCTGGTACTTCGGCCTCGTCCGGTGGTTCTGAAAGTACGAAAGTACGACGGATATTTTGCTGTTCCCGTACTTTCGTACTTGCTGTTCCCGTACTTTCGTACTTGTTGTTCCCGTACTTTCGTACTTGCTGTTACTCTTCGCACTGTATTTGCAGGGTTGGGCCGGACTCACTGGACTCACCTACACCTCATGGAGCGGAGTCATGTCCTCATTGAATCGTTCTCTGACTGGCCCGATGCTCACCTTCGATCTGGAGCAGCACCTCTCCGAGCTGCGCCACGAGGAGGCTTACGAGCGTAGCGGGCGGGCGGGACGCACCCTGGCCAAGTCCGGGCGCATGCGGCTCACACTGGTCGCGATGGCGGCGGAGAATGTGATCGGCACTCACCAGTCGGACAGCCCCATGACGATCCACCTCCTGAAGGGGCACCTGCGTTTCCGCGCCGGCGAGGCAGAGCACGAGCTGAGCACCGGCCAGGTGTTGTTCTTCGGCCCCGGAGACGCGCACGATATCCGTGCCACCGAGGAGAGCGCGCTGCTGCTGACGATTTCCGCGATCGGCGACGACTACGAACCAGCGCAGTAAGTTGGGAACGCCGATGCGGCACTTCCGGCAAGGCACCCGCTACGGACCCTGTGGCGGGTGTTCTGTTGCTGCCGTTGTCGACTTCGGAAGACGCCTTCCGCGAAGCACTTGACCGCGGGCGCACGACAGGAGGGGCAGCAACGCTGCTCAACTTGTTGGTAGTACATGCCTTGCGTGGGTGGACCGAACACCATAGAATCGGCGCTCCATAGCGCCTGGGGGAGCCGTCCACAACGACTCCCCCATACATCGTTGTCCAGATCAGGTCTGCCGCTTCGGCTACAACGCTTCGGGAACGGGAGGGGGTTTGTCGTACGGGGTCGTGGAGATGCTACATTCACTCGTGCTGATCATCGGGACACCGTTCCTGGTGGCCGCGCTCGCGCTGCTGGTGGCCCAGCGCTCCGTCGACTGGGCGGGCCGGCTGGCGCTGCTCGCCCCCGCTACGGTCATCCTGTTCGGGATCCCTCTCTGGCAGGCGGTGGGCGCGGGCGGCCTGATCGTCTACCCGCTCGACTGGTTCCCGAGTCTGGGCTTCAGCGCCAACCTGCGGGTAGACCGGTTGGGCGCGTTCTTCGTCCTGTTGATCGGAATCGTGGGCCTGGGTGTCGTACAGTACTCCCGCCACTATCTGGGGCCGAAGGCGACCGGCGGATTCTGGGGGCTGCTGCTCGCCTTCATGGGTTCGATGCTCGGTATCGTACTCTCGGACTCGCTCCTCCTCCTCTTCGTGTTCTGGGAGCTGACGACGATCACGTCCGCGCTGCTGATCGGCTTGGATTTCCATGACGCCAAGGCACGACGCGGCGCGATCCAGGCATTTCTGGTCACGGGGCTCGGCGGGTTGGCGCTGCTCGCGGGAATTGTGCTTCTCGGGCAGATCGCGGGCACCTACGACCTGTCCACGCTGGCCGAGCGCAGCGAACAGATCCTGGCGCACCCGCTATCTACCATAGCGCTCCTGCTGCTCCTGCTCGGCGCGTTCACCAAGTCGGCACAGTTTCCTTTCCACTTCTGGCTACCGGGCGCGATGGCCGCGCCCGCGCCGATCAGCGCGTACCTGCACTCGGCCACGATGGTCAAGGCGGGTGTGTTCCTGATCGGCCGGCTCTTCCCGATCTTCTCCGAGGCGCCCATCTGGCTGCCGCTGCTCGCCACCGTCGGCCTGACCACCTTCTTCGTGGCGGGCTGGAATGCGGTGCGCGCCTACGACCTGAAGCAACTGCTCGCGCACAGCACGGTCGCCTATCTCGGCGTACTGGTAGCGCTATACGGCTTCTATGCCCGTGTCGGATTGCAGGGCGAGGTCGTGAACATCCTGAACCACGCGCTCTACAAGAGCTCCCTCTTTTTGCTGATCGGCTGGCTGGAGAAGGCGACCGGCACGCGCGACCTGGCGGTGCTGCAGCACGAGCGCTGGATCCGGCGCGAGTGGAAGGGGGCGATCCTCTTCGGGATCGGCGCGTTCGCCATGGCGGGGCTCCCGTTCGTGCTCGGCTTCATGACGAAAGATACCTTCTACCAGGCCGTGGCGGGCGGACCGATCGAGGGGTTGACGCTCGCGCTGGTGATCACGGTGCTATCGAGCACGCTGGCGACGATCTACGCGCTGAAGCTGTTTGCCGGCACCTTCCTGGGCTCCGTGGAGCCGCCGACGGACCGGGGCTACCCGCGGCACAAGATCTCGCCGTGGCTGCTGATCGTGCCCGCGGTGCTGCTCGTGCCGCAGGTCGTCGGCGGGGTGGTGCCGGGCTGGTACCTGGGCATGGTCGTGGAGCCGGGCACCACCTGGGGCCAGGCGTTCTGGGCCTATGTGGACGTCAAGGTGATGCTTAGCATCGGCATCATCATCGCCGGTGTGATCGGCTATCTCAAATGGCAGAAGCTGGCCGCGCTCCCGGAGGTGCCGGGCTCGCAGCGTATCTCCGACGGTCTCGCCGAAGGCGCACTCGGGTACGCGACGTGGCAGAGCCGCTTCGTCCAGGCCGGCGGCCACCCGCGCTACGTCGCGATCACCATGCTCACCGCGGTGGCCGCGATCGTGGCCGGGCTGGCGTGGGGTGGCTTCGTACCGGAGCAGCTTCGCCTGGTGTGGGGGCCGGACATAGAGCTCGCGTGGTTGCCGGCAATGTCGATCATGGCCGGCGCGATCCTGACGATCATGGTGCCGTCGCGCATCGGCAAGGTGGTGATGATGGCGCTGGTTGGCTACGGCATGGCCATCTACTATGTGCTCTTCCGTGCTCCGGACCTGGCGCTCACGCAGCTACTGGTCGAGACGGTTTCCCTGATTCTTCTGCTGCTGATCTTCCGCCGGATGCCCCGCTTGGGTCGCGACACCCGCACTCGCGGGCGGAAGTGGGCGCATGCCACGACCGCAGTGGTGGTGGGTGTGGCGACGGGCGGACTCGCGTGGGCCGCGGGCTCGCACATCGCGGCGAACCCCGCGGGCGCGGAGCAGTTGGCGCTATCGTATCCGGTGGCGCAGGGGCGTAACGTGGTCAACGTGATCCTCGTCGACTTCCGGGGCGTCGACACCTTCGGCGAGATCGCGGTGCTCGCCATCGCGGCGCTGGGCGCGGTGGCCCTCTTCCGCGCCGGCCGTGATCGCCTGCCGCCCTCACCGCCGCCTGAATCGTCGCCGGACCGCACGCGCCGGAAAGGGGAGAGGGAATCATGAGGTCGCTGATCCTGCTCAAGGTGGCTCGCGGAATCCTTCCCGTGAGCACTCTGTTCGCCCTGTATCTCCTTTTGCGCGGCCATAACGAGCCGGGTGGCGGCTTCATCGCCGGGCTGGTCACGGCTTCCGCGATCGTGCTGCAGGCACTGGCTTTCGGCACCGCAGCCACCCGTGAGCGCCTCACGCCGCTGCTGCGACCCGCCACCTGGGTGGGGCTGCTGATCGCGGCATCGGCCGGCCTGATCGCGGTCTTCGCGGGCGATCCGTTCCTGACCCACTACCACGCCTATCTGCCGCTGCTCGGCGACGGCTACTATCACCTCTCGTCTACCCTACTCTTCGACATCGGCGTCTACATGGTGGTCGTGGGCACCGCGGCGATGCTGGTCTCGGTTTTCGCGGAGCCAGAGCTATGATCGGGCTGTCGGCCATCGTAACGGGCGTGCTCTTCGCCGCCTCGATGTATCTGCTCCTGTCGCGCAACGTGCAGCGCGTGGCGATCGGCTTCATCATCCTGTCCAACGGCGTCAACCTGCTGGTGCTCACCGCCTCCGGGCTGCCCGAGCGCGCCATCCCGCCGCTGATCGCCGCCAACGCCGAGGGTGTCTACGCGGATCCGCTGCCGCAGGCGTTCATCCTCACAGCCATTGTGATCGGCCTCGGTACCGCCGCGTTCCTGCTGGCCATGGCCGCCCGCACGCACCGCGAGCTGGGCACCGACGAATTACAGGAGGCGGAGTGGGAGTGAACAGCAAGTACGAAAGTACGACAGTACGAGAGTGCGACGGATATTTCGCTGGTCCCGTACTTTCGTACCGTGGGCGCAGCCCCCGTACTCTCGTACTTGTTGATCCCGTACTCTCGCACTGGAGCGTCAGCGCCGTATGAACAACCTCGTCGGTTTCGTGTTCCTGGTGCCGCTCGTCACCGCGGTGCTCCTGATGCCGTTCACCGCCCGAGTGGAGGTACAGCGGCGGCTGTCGCTGATCAGCGGCATTGTGCTGCTCGGGCTGATCGGCTGGATCGTGTACCTGACGGTGCTCGGCCACATTCTCGTGCTGCCGCTCGGCAACTGGGCGCCGTGGATCGGCATCGTCTGGGTGATCGACGCGCTGAGCGCGATCATGCTCGCGCTGACGGCGATCACCTCGTTCGCCATGCTGCTGTACGCATCCGGCAGCCTGCGCGGCTACCGGGAAGCGAAGTACGTGTACCCGCTGCACCAGCTTCTGCTGGTCGGCGTCAATGGCAGCTTCGTGACGGGAGATTTCTTTAATCTGTTCGTCATGTTCGAGATCATGCTGCTCGCGTCGTTCGCGCTGATTTCGTTGGGCGCGCGCCCGCGGCAGTTGAACCAGACGTTTCCCTACGTTCTGGTCAACCTCGTCGCCAGCGCGGTCTTCCTCGGCGGCATCGGCGCGGTGTACGGTACGGCGGGCACGGTGAACATGGCGGAACTCTCGCGGCGCATCGCGACCGGTGAGCTGCCACCCGTCTTCTGGGCCGCCATCTCGCTGGTGCTGCTGGTCTTCGCGATCAAGACGGCGCTTGTCCCGGTCTTCTTCTGGCTACCGGATTCGTACCCGGAAGCGCCGATCCCGATCGCCGGCTTCTTCGCCGGCCTGCTGACCAAGGTGGGCGTGTACACACTCTTTCGCTCGGTACCGCTCATCACCGGAACGGAGTACGGCCGGTTCCATGCGGTGCTCCTGTTCATCGCGGCGGCCACCATGCTGATCGGGGTGCTGGGCGCGCTGGGGCGGAACAATATCCGCGAGATCCTGTCGTTCCACATCGTCAGTCAGGTCGGCTACATGATCTTCGGGCTGGCGCTGTACACACCCATCGCCGTAGCAGCGGGCATCTTCTATATCGTGCACCACATCATCGTCAAGAGCGCGCTCTTCTTCGCGGGCGGCATTGCGGAAAGGGTGGGTGGCTCCGGCACGCTGGGTTCCGTACGCGGGATCGCAAAGACGCATCCGTGGGTCGCGGTCGGCTTCTTCATCCCCGCAATGGCGCTTGCCGGGCTTCCTCCGTTCAGCGGCTTCTGGGGCAAGTTCTTTCTGATCGTCGCTGGCTTCCAGGTTGAAGCGTGGGCGGCGACCACGATCGCCATTGTCGTCGGCCTGCTGACCTTGGCCTCGATGATGAAGATCTGGACGTATACATTCTGGGGCGCGCCGGAGGGGCAGCGCGAGCCCGCCATCGGCCATGATCGCGGCATGCTCGCCGGCACGCTGCTGCTCGCCGGCCTCTCGGTGGGGATCGGGCTCTTCGCCGCACCGCTGTTCGCCTACTCGGAGCGGGCGGCGGCGCAGCTACTCGCAGTAACGCCGTATGTGGACGCGGTGCTGAACGCGGGTGGGATGGACGCCTCGTACATCCCGCCGGACGTGACCGTGGTACCCGTGGTACCGGGGGCGAGCGAAGCGCTCCCGGCGGGTGCGGCGGAGATCGTCCACACCCGGGCACTCACGCACTCCGGCACCGGGCTGCCGGCGGAGGGGGAGCTATGAGCTACCTGGCGTTCAACCTGCTGCTCGCCATTGTCTGGATGTTTCTGACCGGCAACCTGTCGGTCGGCGGCTTCATCGTCGGCTTCATCGTCGGCTTCATCGGCCTGGCATTCAGCCGCCACGTGCTGGGCAGCGGCAACTACATTCGCGGCGTGGCCGGTATCTTTCGGCTGCTCGCGGTCTTTCTGTACGAGCTGATCGTCGCGAACCTGCAGTTGGCGCGCGATATCCTGCGGCCGGTGCCGCCATTCAAGCCGGGCTTCATCTCCTTCGACGTTCGCGACCTGCCCCCGCTGGAGACGGTGCTGCTGGCCAACATGATCTCGCTGACGCCCGGCACCGTGACTGTCGATTCAGACGATGACGGCTTCACACTGTACATACACACTGTCTATGCGCAGGACCCTGAGAAGATTCGGCAGGGCATACGCAATTTCGCGAACCTGATCCACGGCGCCTTGGGTGGCGAACCGTACGATCCGACGCAGGAGGTAACCTGAGATGACCATAACTGGTGCGATCCTCGAAACCTATGTGATCTGGGGCGCCCTGGGGGTGATCGGCATCGGCATCGCGCTCTGCGCGATCCGCGCGTTCAAGGGGCCATCGCTCTTCGACCGCGTGCTTGCCTTCGACGCCATTGCACTCAACATCGTGGGCGCCACGCTGCTGCTCTCGGTGCTCTTCGGCACCGGCGCCTTCATGGACTTCGTGCTGATCGTCGCGCTGCTCGGCTTTCTCGGCACCATTTCGCTGGCCGCTTACCTGGAGGGCTCCCTTGTGGACTGACGTGCTGCAGGCGATCGAGATCATCGCCATCATCGTAGGCGTCTTCTTCATGTTCGTGGCGTCGCTGGGGGTGCTGCGGCTGTCGGACTTCTACCTGCGCATCCACGCGCCGACCAAGGCGGCCACACTGGGGCTGGCCTTCCTGCTGGTCGCCGTCGCGATTAACGTGGGGGAGAAGACGGTGGTGACCAAGGCGCTGCTCGCGCTGCTGTTCCTTGCCGCGACGGCACCCGTGGGTGCGCACCTGCTCTCCCGAGCCGCGTACCGCAACGGCGTACCCCCCGCGGCGGACACGGAGCTGGACGAGTACGCGCCCGTCCCGTACGCGCGGAAGCTGGACCCGCTGAAGGAACCGCTGCACGCGCACGACCTGGATCCGGACAGCGGCCCGCCGACACGCGTCTGACACTCCCGGTTCCGCCACTTCTCACCCTCGACCCCCCCGCGCGACCTTCCCACCGCGCGATCATGCAGCCATACCAGTGTGGCTGCGTGATTTTTTTCGCTGCAGGTGTTATACTGTCGGCTTCTACAGATCACTCTCGGTAGCACCGTGCGCATTGCGGGGTAACGGCTGCGCCGCGGTGGCGGTCCGCCGGAACACGAAGCTCCATAAGGCAACGACGAATGACAACGTGGCAGCGCACGGCCAGGGTTCTCCCGCTGGCCGTGCTTCTGACAGGTATCTGGTATCTGCTCTCAGGAAGATTCGACCTCCTGCACTTCGGCGTGGGAGTGGCGACGGCGCTGGTGATTGCCGCCAGCTACACGCCAGTGGAGGACAGCACGGCGTTTCGGCTCGTTCGGTTCCTGCTGTACGTGCCGTGGCTGATCGGGCAGATCGTGATCTCCAACCTCCGCGTGGCTCGCGTGGTTCTGACGCCCCGCATGCCAATCTCACCTGCATTCGTCCGGCTGCGGCCGGGCGTCGGCGGCGCCCGCGCGCTGACGCTGCTCGGGTCCAGCATCACGCTCACGCCAGGCACACTGACGGTGGATATCGACGGGGACGAGATCTTCGTTCATGCGCTGGACTCCTCTTCCGCGCAGGATGTACGGGACCGCATCATTGAGCAGCGCGTCGCAGCCGTGTTCCCGGAGCGCGCGCAGCCATGACCGCCGTTTTCATCGTAGCGACGATACTCACGCTGGTCCTGACGCTGCCGTTCGTCGAGCGGGTGATCTCGGGCCCCACCATCTTCGACCGGGTCGTGGCGCTCAACGGCATCGGCACCCTGGTTCCGGTGACGCTGGTGCTCGCGGGCCTGATCTATGACCGGGTGGACATGTTCGTGGACCTGGCGCTCGCGCTGTTCCTCCTCAACGTGTTCACCACCCTGCTGGTTGCGCGCTACATTCGGCACAAGGCGGAATCGGCGTGATCATCCAATCTGTCCTTACCACCCTGGCACTCGCGGCCGGTGTCTTCTTCCTCGCGGTCGCGGCCCTGGGCTTCCGGCGTCTGCCGGATGTGTTCTCCCGGCTGCACGTCTTAGGGGTAATAGACACGTTGGGGGCTCCCCTGATCCTGCTGGGCGCCGCGATCTACCTGGGTCCGCAGCTGGCGGCTGGCAAACTTTTGCTGGGACTCGCCTTCATCGCCATTACGAGCCCGCTGGTAGGGCATCTTCTCGCGCGGGCGGCTCTGGAATCGGGGCTTCGGCCCACGCTCATCGAGAACCCGGATGACATCCCGGCGCGGTTCGGAAAGAGCGCAAAGCCGCTGCGGACAAGGGAGGGAAGATGATCATTTACGTCACGGAGTTTGTGGTCGTACTGCTCCTGATCACCGCGCTTGCGGTGATCAGGGTACGCGACATGTTCGCGCTGGTGGTGCTGCTCTCCGTCTACAGCGGACTCTTCGCGGTGATCCTGGCGGTGATGGGTGCGCCAGACGTCGCCTTCACGGAAGCCGTGGTCGGCACGAGCGTCTCGACGATCTTCTTCATGGCGCTGCTAAGGCGGATCAACCCGATGGAGCTGAGCCGCTACTCCCGCTCGCGGCGGCTGCTCGCCTGGGTGCCGGCGCTGGCGATCGGCGGACTGCTGCTCTACGGGGTCAACGCCCTGCCCGCCTTCGGCGACGCCGCGTCACCGCCGACGGTCTACCTCTCCCCGGAGTACATCGCGCGAAGCCTGCACGACACCCATACGCCCAATGTGGTGACCGCGATCCTTGCCGACTATCGGAGTTTCGACACGCTGATCGAGACGGCGGTGGTGCTTACCGCCGCGCTGGCGTGCCTGCTCGTGATGCAGAGAAAGAATGATCCAACCGTTTGACAGCTTGATGCTGCGCACGCTGCTGGGGCCGATAGTGGCCGCTCTGCAGCTGTTCGCGGTCTACGTGCTCCTGCACGGCCACTACAGCCCCGGCGGCGGCTTCCAGGCGGGGATCCTGGTCGCGGCGTCGTTGATCCTGCCGCTACTGGTCAGGGGCCGCAGCGAGCAGCGGAGGACGCTCTCGCTCCGCGGGGCGGTGAGCCTCACGGCCGTGGGCGTCCTGATCTACACGCTGATCGGGATCATCCCGCTCCTGACGGGCGGGGCGATGCTCGACTATGCCGCGCTGCCGCTGGGCGGCGAGACGGCTGATCGCCGCTCGCTGGGCATCCTGCTCATCGAGGTCGGCGTTACCATCGGCGTTGCGGGGGCCATGGTGTCCATCTTCTACGCACTGGCCGGCGAGATCGGGCAGGAGATCGAGGGTTGATGGAGTCCGTGATCGATTATCTGATCGGCCGCGGCCCGTACCTGCTCTTGGTGGTGCTCACGGTGCTAGGTGTCTACCTGATGACGTCGCACCGCAATTACCTGAAGGCGCTGATCGGGCTGTACTTCGTCCAGTCGGCGGTGATCCTCTTCTTCATCGCGCTCGGGTTCCGCACCGACGGGACGATCCCGATCCTGGTGCCCGGACAGGAGCTGACGCTGGACAACCCGCTGCCGCACGCGATGATGCTGACCGCGATCGTGGTGGGGGTCGCCACCTTGGGGCTGGCGATCTCGATCCTGCGGCGGATCCAGGCAGAGACCGGGTCGATCGAGGAGCAGCAGGGCTCGGACCGTACCGCTCCATGATATCGAATCTCCCGATCATCCTCTATCTGGTGCCGTTCATGGGCGCGCTGATCGTGGCCGCCGCCGGCTGGTACGTGCGGGGCGCGGCGCGCACGATCGCGGTTGGCACGCTCGCCCTGACGGCCGCGGTGGGCGTCGTCGTGCTGATGCGTGTCCTGGCCGAGGGTACGCTCCACACCCACCTCGGTGGATGGCTGCCGCCGATCGGCATCGAGTTGGTGGTCGACCAGCTGAGCGGGCTGATGGCCGTCATCATCGGGTTCGTCGGGCTGATCACGGTCGCGGGCTCGATCGGCCAGGTGCGCGCGGAGCTGCCGGGTCGCGAGACGCTGTACTACTCGTGCATCCTGCTGGTGACGGCGGGGCTCCTGGGCATCGTGGTGACGGGCGACCTCTTCAACCTGTTCGTCCACTTGGAGGTCGCCAGCCTGGCGGCGTACGCGCTGGTGGCGGCCGGCGGCCGCGGTGCGCCGCGCGCCGCCATGGCGTACCTGATCATCGGTAGCGTCGGCGCGTCGCTCTACCTGCTGGGTGTCGGCTTTCTGTACGCGGCTACGGGCACGCTCAACATGGCGGACGCGGCCCGGCTCGTAGGCGCGGCGGAGCCGCGGCTGGTGCTGGTGGGGACACTGCTGATCATCGCCGGGCTCGGCACCAAGATGGCGCTCTTCCCGCTGCACACCTGGATGCCGGCGGCCTACCAGCTCGCGCCCGCGGCGGCGGCTTCGTTCATGGCACCGCTCTTCACCAAGATCTCGGCGTACGCGCTGATCCGGGTGCTCTTCTGGGTGCACGGCGAGGAATTGCTGCGCGTCAACGCGGCTCTGGAGATCCTCGCCTGGGCCGGCGCGGCGGCGATCGTGGTGGGCGGCGCGCTCGCTTTCGTGCAGACCGATCTGCGGCGAATGCTCGTGTACTCCAGCATCGGCCAGGTGGGCATCGTCGCGCTGGGCATGGGGATGGCCAACCAGGCCGGCATGACGGGGGCGGTGCTCCACATCGCGAGCGATGCGCTGATGAAGGGCGTGCTCTTCCTGGCGGCGGGGGTCGCACTGCTCCGCTTCGGCGTGTCACGGGTAGACGACCTGAATCGGCTGCGCGGACGGGCACCGTGGACTTCAGCGACCATCGCCGTCGCCGGGCTCTCGCTGGTGGGCGTGCCGCCGCTGAGCGGCTTCTTCGGAAAGTGGTACGTGCTGAGCGGCACCATTCAGGAAGGACGCTGGGTGTTCGCGGCGGCCATCGTGCTCGGGAGCCTGGCGACGATCGGCTACGTCTTCCGAATCCTGGAGCGCCTGTACTTCGCGGAACCCGCTGGAGACGGGCATCTGCGCGAAGGTTCGCTGCTCCACGTGGGCGCCTGCGTGGTGCTGGCGGTCGCGGTCGTCATCCTCGGGCTCGGCAACGAGTCGGTCGTAACCTTTCTCGTGATTCCGGCGCTTCCGCCGGTCGGACCCTGAGCAGACTACGTTGCAAAGCACCTTGATCGGCGGCGCCGTCGCGATCCCCTTCCTCGCGGCGGTGCTCATCCTGGTGACACCGCGGCGGCTGGCGGAGCTGTGGAGCTACCTCGCGGCCTTCTCGACCGCGGTGTGCGCGGCGCTGCTTCTGGCTCCCGTGCTGGCCGGAGAGGTCCTGCACCTGGACACGCTCCGGCTCGTTCCCGGGCTGTCACTGACCTTCCGGGTAGACGCGCTCGGGATGACGTTCGGGCTTCTCGCCTCCGGGCTCTGGATCGTCACCACCCTCTACTCCAGCGGCTACGTCCGCGCGGATCACCTCAAGAACCAGCCCCGCTACTTCGCTGCCTTCGCGGCGTCCGTGGGAGCGGCGATGGGCATTGCGTTCGCGGGCAACCTGCTCACCTTCTTCCTCTTCTACGAGACGCTTACGCTGGCCACCTACCCTCTGGTGGTCCACAAGGAGTCGGCGAAAGCGTTCGCTTCGGGACGGCGGTACCTCTTCTACGCACTGGGCAGCGGTCTGTCGCTGCTGACTGCGATCGCCTGGACGTGGTTCCTCACCGGAACGCTGGACTTTACCCCGGGCGGGTTCCTCCACGGAGCCGCGTCGCCGGGGGTGCTCACGGCGCTGTTCGTGCTCTTCGTCGTGGGCGTGAGCGTGAAATCGGCCGTGATGCCGCTCCATTCGTGGCTGCCTGCCGCCATGGTGGCTCCCACGCCGGTGAGCGCGCTGCTGCACGCGGTGGCGGTCGTGAAAGCCGGCGTTTTCGGGGTCATCCGGATCTTAGCGTTCGTCTTCGGTCCTGCCAGCCTGGCGGGGCTGACGGCGCCGAGGGTCTTCGCGGCGATGGCGATGGCGACCATCGTGATTGGGTCGCTGCTCGCGGTGCGGCAGAACAACCTGAAGCGGCGGCTGGCGTACTCGACGATCGTCCACCTGTCGTACATCGTTCTGGGTGCCGCGCTGATCGCCCCGTTCGGGCTGATCGGCTCGGTCATGCACATGGTCAACCACGGCCTGGCCAAGATCACGCTGTTCTTCTGCGCGGGCGCGATATACGCCACGACTCACCTGGAGAACGTGAGCGACCTCCGCGGGTTGGGCCGTCGCATGCCGTGGACATTCACCGCCTTCACCGTGGGATCGTTGAGCCTGGTGGGGATCCCCGGCCTGAGCGGCTTCATCGGGAAATTCTTCCTGAGCCGAGGGGCCATCGAGACAGGCGATATCGTCGCCCTGGTGATCATGCTCGGCGCCTCGCTCCTCACGGCCGCGTATCTGCTACCGATCGTGCAGATCGCCTTCTTCCCGGGCCCGGTCGCCAGCGGTGAGCCCGAACGGCACGCCGACGTTCGCGAGGCGCCGCCGGCGCTACTCGCTCCACCGCTGATCACGGCGGTGCTGGTCATCGTCTTCGGAATCGTTCCCATGGTAATCGCAATCCAGTACGACCTGGCGGCGAGGGTCTCGGCCCTGGTGTTCGGAGGCACGCCGTGAGGGAGCACCTGAAGGACCGCGTCACCGTGATCCTCGCGGTGGCACTGCTGGTGATGGTGCTGGTGGAGGCGGTGCTGATCCCGCACTACCACCCGGTCTTCCCCTGGCACTCGGTTCCCGGCTACGCGGCCGTCATCGGGTTGTTCGGGTGTATCTTGGTGGTTCAACTCAGCAAGTGGTTGGGCAAGATGCTGCTTCAGAGGCCGGAAGACCGATGAACAGCGCACTGCTGCACCCCGTCCTGCCCTTCGTGCTCGCCGCGGCGATGGCGCCGTTCGTCGGAGTTCAGCTCCGCCGTCTGCTCTCCCTGGCCGCTCCGCTGACGGCTTTGGTGCTGCTGGGCCTGCTGCCGCTCGGAACGCAACTGTCGTTCATGGCGATGGGCCACGAATGGGTGTACCTGCGCTTCGACGACCTATCCCGGATCTTCGCGCTTGCCTTCATCCTCTACGCCTTCATCGCCGGCGTCTATGCATGGACCGATGTGGAGCGCGGGCCGAAGGCTGCCTCCCTCGGGCTGGCTGGCGCCGGAGTCGGCGTGGTGCTGGCGGGCGACCTCGTCTCGCTCTTCTTCTTCTGGGAGTGGCTGACGATCACCTCGCTCTTCCTGATCTGGTACGGCCACACCGCGGGCGCGTGGGCAGCGGGCTTCCGCTATCTGATGTTCCACCTGGCAGGCGCCGTGGTAATGCTGATCGGCATCCTGCTACAGCTCGCCGAGGGTGGCGGCCCTTTCGTGCCGCTCTCGATGGAGAGCATCTCGGCATGGCTGATCCTGTTGGGCATGGTCACCAACGCGGCGGTGCCGCCGCTGCACGCCTGGCTCTCGGACGCATATCCGCGGGCCAGCGTATACGGGACCGTGTTCCTGGCGGCGTTCACGACCAAAGCAGCCGTCTACGCGCTCGCCCGCGGCTTTCCAGGGCTCGACGTGCTGGTCTGGGCTGGCGTCGCCATGGCGTTGTTCGGCGTGGTGTACGCGGTGCTGGAGAACGACATCCGCCGCCTGCTGGCGTACCACATCATCAGCCAGGTGGGTTATATGGTGACGGGGATCGGGCTCGGCACCGCCCTCGCGCTCAACGGCACCGCGGCACACGCGTTCGCCCATATATTCTATAAGGGGCTGCTGATGATGTCCGCGGGCGCGGTCATCTACGCGACGGGCCGGGGGAAGCTGACCGAGCTGGGCCAGCTGGCGCGGCCGCTGAAGTGGACGCTGGTTCTGATGATGATCGGCGCGTTCTCCATCTCGGGCGTTCCGTTCTTCAACGGCTTCGTGAGCAAGTCGATGATCGTGTCGGCGGCCGCGGATGCGGGGCGCGGGCCGATCGAGCTGCTGCTGCTGCTGGCCTCTATGGGCACCTTCCTCCACACCGGGCTGAAGCTGCCCTGGTTCACGTTCTTCGCGCGGGATCAGGGCGCGCGAGTGCTGCGGCCGGTGCCAGCCTCGATGTACCTGGGAATGGGTCTGACGGCCGCGGTATGTATCGTCACCGGCGTGTTCCCCGGCGCCACCCTGTACGCGGTGCTGCCCTACGCGGCGCAGTACAATCCGTTCACCGCGCATCACTTCCTGGAGGCGCTCCAGATCCTCACGGGGACGGCGCTCGGCTTCTGGATCCTGCGCGTCAAGCTCTTCAGCGAGCCCACCACCACGATCGATGTCGACTTCCTCTACCGGCAGCCGGTGCTATGGCTGGTCGACGGCGCGGGCGCGGTGCTGGAGGGCGTGGGCCAACGCACGAACACGACCCTGGCCGCTGCCGTCCACGCCGGATGGCGCCGCTTGATACGTATCCAGGAGCGCGGCGTGTCAGCATCGCTCGCGTTCCAGGCTGCTGTCGTATTCCTGGGAGTGGCCTTCGCAGCATACGTGGCGCTCCTGATCCACCAGTAAAGGCATCGCGTCTTGACCCGCCGCCCACCCAAGCTCCAGCGCCAGTCCACGCTCCTCGACATCCTGCGCGAGGAGCGCATCCCGTCTCAGGAGGTGCTACGCGAGCGGCTCGCTGCCCGCGGGATGGATGTCGCGCAGGCGACGCTGTCGCGCGACGTGCGCGAACTCGGCGTGATCAAGCTTCCCGACGAAGAAGGCTCCTACTATACCGTTCCCGCGGACGTCACCGACCCTACCCCTACCCTCACCCGTCTGCTGCCCGCGCTCTACCTCGGTGCGGAAGGCGTGGACAACCTGCTCGTGATCAAGACGCTGACCGGGGGCGCCCAACCCATCGCCGTCGCGATCGACTGGGAGGAGTGGCCGGAGGTGCTCGGCACCATCGCGGGCGACGACACCATCCTCCTGATCCTGCGCAACACCTCGCACCTGCCCACCGTGATCGCGCGCCTCGAGGAGCTGGCGGGGTTCTGACCGGCTACTGGCCCGCGTCGCGGCCTCCGCCGTCCTCCGTACCCCGCCCGGTCTTCTGCTGTAGCTCGTCGATCCTCTTCGATGCCTCCGCCTTCGTGAGGTTCTCCTCCACCTCTTCCCCCGCCTCCCCGGCGAGCGTCTCGAGGTAGGAGCGCTGCGCGCCGGTCATCTGCTCGTCGCCCGTCGTCCACTTTTCCGGGTCTTTGATCGTGTTGCTCTCGGATGCTTCCTGCTGAGTGCGCTTATCGGTCATCGGAATCAACTCCTTCTGAGGCCATGTGGATGCACCTCCGAGCCAAGCCTCGGGGTGCGGGAAATGAGAGCAGAATCCGTACCAAATAAAAACCGAACAGACGTAGTCGCTTCTTGGTCCGCCGGGCCGCGGAAGGGGTCGGGTTTGGCATCTGCCTGGAGAATTCCTTATTGTAGTTCTCATCTCAGTCAACCACGTGTCCCCGCGGAGCCAAATCGATGAAACGGATCTTGATCCTGTGCGGGCTTCTGCTTGTCCTTCCGCTACCTGCGATCGGGCAGGCACCGGCCTTCCACGAAGTTACCGGACACCAGTTCGGCGAGCGGATTACGCGGCATGCGCAGATGATGCGCTACCTGGAGCGGCTGGCCGAAGCATCGCCACGCGTGACGATTCAGCAGCAGGGGCACTCCTGGGAGGGTCGTGAGTTGATGCTGGCGATCGTGACGTCGCCGGAGAACCATGCGCGGCTCGAAGAGATCCGTCGCAACGCACAGCGCCTGGCGGACCCTCGCACCACCTCGCCCGCGCAGGCGGCGGCGCTGATCGCCACGCAGCCGGCCATCATCTGGTTCGGCGGCTCGATCCACGGCTTCGAACTGTCGGGGAGCGAGGGTGCGCTTCGGCTTCTGGAGCATCTCACTACCCGCGACGACGAAGCCACGCTGGAGGTGCTCCGCAACACGGTCGTGCTGATCGACCCGATCCTGAACCCCGATGGCCGCGACGCATTTGCGAGCCATAACCACCAGGCGCTCGGAAACCGACCGAACCCGCGGCCCGAGGATTGGTCCAACGACTTCACCGGGTGGCAGGGGGTCGGGTTTCGTACCAGCCACTACTATTTCGACATCAACCGCGACTGGTTCGCGCACACCCACCCCGAGACGCGCTTCCGCGTCCCCACTCTGCTCGCCTGGCAGCCGCAGGCTGCCGTGGACATGCACGAGATGGGAGCCGACGCGGAGTTCTACTTCGATCCGCCGGGCTCGCCGGTCAACCCGTTCTTCCCCGAGCACTCCAGCCGGTGGTTCCAGCGCTTTGGTGACGCGCACGCCGCCGCGTTCGACCGCGCGGGCTACGAGTACATGACGGGAGAGCGGTACAACTTCTTCTTCCCCGGCTACACCACCGCGTACACCAACTACCTGGGTGCGGTGGGGTTGCTGTACGAGCAGGGCTCCAGCCGCGGGCTGGCGCTGGAGCGGCCCGACCGCTCGGTGCGCACGCTGCGTGACGCGCTGGACCAGCAGTACACCGCCGCCTGGGCCGCCACCAGCCTGGCCGCGCGCGAGCGGCAGACGCTGCTGAACGATTTCTACGAGAGCCACCGCGCGGCGGTGGCGGACGGGGCGAGGGGCGCACGCCGCTACATCCTGGCGCCCGAAGGCGACCCTGGCCTCGTCGCGGAGCTGGTGAACCTGCTGCGGCGCGGCGGCGTGGAGGTGCAGCGCACCACCGAGCCGGCCCGCCTCTCCGGCGTGCGCGACCGGGCCGGTGCCACCGTGGGGGCGCGCACCTTCCCCGCGGGCAGCTACGTCATCGAGGCCGCGCAGCCACGCAACCGGCTGGCCCGCGTGCTGCTCGAGCCCTCCGTGCCCGTGCCGGAGGAGTTCCTGCGCGAGGCGCGCGGCCGGGTGGAGCGTGCCGAGAACCCGCGCTTCTACGACATCACCGCGTGGTCGCTGCCGCTGCTGTTCGATGTGGGCGGCTACAGCTCCACCGACGCGCGGCGCATCGCCGCGGAGCCGGTTGCCGCCGAGGTCCGCGTCGCGCAGCCACCCGCGCGCAACGCAGGGTACGCGTACCTGATCGACGGGAGCCAGGCTGCCGGGGTGTCCGTGCTGTACCATCTCCTGGAAGCCGGCCATCGCGTCGCGGTGACGCTCAAGCCGACGCAGGTGGGTGGCGAGCGGGTCTCCAGCGGAACGGTGGTCGTCCGCGTCGGGCAGAACGAGGAGGGTGTCCACGAGGCGGTGCGCGACGCCGCGCAGCGTTTCGACGTCCGTGTCCGCGCCGTCGATACGGGGATGGGGGACGCGGGCTTCCTCGCGCTCGGCTCGGGCGACGTGATCTCGGTGCGCAGGCCGGAGATCGCGATCCTGGCCGAGGACCCGGTGCAGGGCTACTCCTTCGGCTGGGCCTGGCACACGCTGGATCAGGCGTACGGCATCCCGGCCACGGTGCTTCGCACGCGTTCGCTGAACTCGGCGGCGCTCGCGCGCTTCGACGTGCTGGTGGTGCCGGAAGTCTCCGGCGCCGCGCTCGCCCGCCTGCTCGGCGACGACGGGGTTGCCCAGCTGCGCCAGTGGGTTCGAGACGGCGGCACGCTGGTCACGCTCGGCGCGGCGACCGACTTCGCACGCGACCAGTTGGAGCTGATCCGGCTGCGCTCCTGGTACGACACCGCCGCGGGAGAGAATACCGCGCAACGCATCAGCGTTCCCGGCGCGATCGTCCGTGCCCAACTCGATCCCGAGAGCTGGCTCTCGGCCGGCTACCCGGATGCCGAGCTGCCGATCCTCGTCACCTCCGATCGCGTCTACCTGAGCCCGGACGGGCCCGTCGCCGCCGGCCGCCGCACGGTGGCGACCTACGCGCCCGGCGATCGTCTGCATCTGTCCGGGCACCTCTGGCCCGAGTCTCGAGAGCGGCTTCCCGGCGCGGTCCCGGTCTATGAGGAGCGGGTAGGGCGTGGACGGGTGATCGCCTTCGCGGAGGACCCCAACTTTCGCGGCTACTGGCGGGGCACGGACCGGCTCTTCCTGAATGCCGTGATCATCGGCCCGAGCGCACCATGACAGGCGCATGCCGCAGCAAGAAATGACCAGAAGGGCCGGGAGAACTTCCCGGCCCTCTTCATTCGGCGGACATCTTTCAGCGTGGCCCACCTTGTGCGCTCGTGCCGGGCGCCAGGCCGGCTTCCCGTCGGCGAACCTCCAATGTGAAGAGAATCTCAGACCGAGCGCGTAACGATGGCAGAAGCCACATCCGCCCGCCGTCTTCCGGTAGGCGCCGAGGTACAGCGGGATGGCGGCACTCACTTCCGCGTGTGGGCCCCACGGCGTACGCGGGTGGAGGTGGTTTTTTATGGGGAAGAGGAGATAGGGCGGAGGGGTGAGGCGACCGCCGTTGCGCTCGACGCGGAGGGAGATGGCTACTTCCGCGGATACGCGCCCGATGCAGGCCCCGGCACCTTGTACCGGTACCGGCTGGACGGCGGGGAGAGCTTTCCGGACCCCGCATCCCGCTACCAGCCCGAAGGGCCGCACGGACCCTCCAGGGTAGTCGACCCGGCTCGCTTTGGATGGACTGACGACAGCTGGCGCGGCATTCGTCTCGCCGGGCAGGTGATCTACGAGATGCATATCGGCACGTTCACGCCGGAGGGGACGTGGGAGGCCGCGGCTCGT
>JACDHR010000222.1 GCA_013820915.1 Gemmatimonadota bacterium | reverse complement strand
GCGCGGACCCTTCCACTTCCAATTTCCCCAGCGGCTGCCTAGCCCACACCCCGACCTGCGCCTGCCGTCCGTCCTTGCCGGTTTGCTGCCGGACGTTATTGGAGAACGCCTGGAACCGATCCGCCTCGAGAAGTTCCTGGTTGAGAGAGCCCGGGTTCTGTGCAACGAAGTCGACGAAGTTTCCGGTGATGCGGACCTCGCCCTGACCGACCGCCTGCTGGATTCGCCCGCTGAGGTGCGTGGTTTCGAAGGCGCTGAATTCGCGGTACCCGTCGTACGTCAGGCGCGATACGCGAAGCTGATAGCCCGTGTTCCCACGCTGCCCGCCCGTGCGGCTTTCCAGACGAAGCAGTCCGTTGTCGCCGCTGACGACACGGAACTCCTGCCGCAGCGGCACCGCCGGAGGCGCCTGCGATCGGAACAGGATTACCCCGCCGGCCGAGTTGCCGTACAGGGCGGAGGCGGGCCCGCGGATCACCTCGACCCGCTCCAGCGACCCCGGGTCGATTCCCTCTAGGCTGCTCTGGCCGTCCGCGAAAGTCGCCGGAACACCGTCGGCCACGATGCGCACGCCGCGCACGCCGAACTGCGTGCGCGCGCCGAAGCCGCGGATCGAGATCCGCTCGCCGAGCGCGTAGTTGTAGCGGTTGTCTACCTGCACACCGGGCACGGTGCGCAGCGCCTCGTCCAGCGCGATCCCCGGGCGTCCTTCCCGGATCTGCGCGCTTCCCACCGCGGTCGTTGCGAAGGGAACCCGCCTGATCTCGATCGGGATCCGGAAGACTTCGACGATAACGGGGGCAAGAGTGGCGGCGGGCACCGTATCGGGTTCGGCCGGTTGTTGTGCGCCGAGTGCACTGCCGGACAACAGAATTCCGAACAGAGTCCATCCTATAGCTTGCCTGGAACGTTCGATCATCGCAGCTGCAGCATAAGGAACTGTACTAAAGGTATATAGTTAAACCTCCCGCTGGCTCCCGAACGGACACACCGGGCGCCGCGGAAGGTCTCGCGACCTCCGTGGCGTGGTTATCCGCCGTGCGAAATCCGGTAGATTACGCCGTTCTCGTCGTCACCCACCAGGAGCGAGCCGTCCTGCATGACGGCGAGCCCCATCAGCCGGCCGAAGTGGGCGCGGCCGCCTTCGATCAGCCACCCGCCGACGAAAGGTTCGATTGCGGTAGGGTTGCCGGCCTGATCGAAGCGGACGCGTATCACTTCGTAGCCGGTCGGCGGGTTCCGGTTCCAGGAGCCGCGCATGGTGGCAAAGGCGTCGTTGCGGTACTCCTGCGGGAACTGGTCCCCGGTATAGAAGCTCATCTGCATCGGCGCGGCGTGCCCCTGGTAGGTGAGCACCGGCGGCTCCGTCTGCGCACAGAACTGCTGCCGTGTCATGTCCTCCGGATCCGAGGGCACCTGCCAGTCGACCTCGCGGTTCCCACCGCAGAATGGCCACCCGTAGTGCCGGCCCTCTACGATTCGGTTCAGCTCCTCCGGCGGCCAGTTGTCGCCGCGGCCGTCGCTATTGTGATCCAGGCCCCACAACTGGTTGGTGACCGGATGCCATCCGAAGCCGATGGTATTGCGGAGCCCTTCCGCATACGTCTCCATCTCCCATGTGGTGGTATTGACCTGCTGGAGGGTGGCGTGTTCCTCCATCGGCTCGACACACGCGTTGCAGGTGCTGCCGATCGAGAGGTAGAGCGTGCCGTCCGGCGCGAAGCCGATCGTGCGGTTCGGGTGCTGCCCACCCGCGGGAATGTCGTCGATGTGAGTGGTCGGCTCACCTAACCCGCCGTCCGCCTGCATCGGCGCCGAAAGCAGTTCGGTCTCGGTGACCATGTACAGGCGCCCCTCGCGGACCGCGAGGCCGTGTACCCCGCGCAGATCCTCGCGCAGCCCGGTCAGTGCGGGGCGGGACACGTCGGCACGACCATCTCCGTTGGTGTCGCGCAGCAGGCGAACCCGACCCTCGTCGCGCTCGGCAACGTACACGCTGCCATTCGGCGCCACCGTTATACCCCGCGGCTCGTCGAGATCCTCGGCGAAGACGTTGATCTGGAAGCCTGCCGGCAGCCGAAGCTGCCGCATACGCTCCTCGCTGAAGTCGCGGCGCTCGGGGCGCACCGTGGCGTTACGCGTATCCACCGCAATGAAGCCCTCCCGCTCGGTCGGGGTCTGCGGCGTGGGGAACTGCCCTGTCACACCACGTGCACCCGGCGCGCAGGCGCCCAGCAACGCTATACCGGCAGCGAGGGCAAGTGGCCGAGCGGCTCGAACCGCGGGGCGGCATCCGCGAGCAGTACGGACGGTGCTGACGTCACGTGCGCCAGGTGGCGCATCGGCTCCGACGTGCACGAACATATTGAATTGCGGCATCCGGGCCCTCCTGATCCAGCGTTGAATAAACATTGCACAGGACCCGCCCCGGTCGGGCAACAAATATGCCACGTAGTGGCCTTTTCTGTGCTGTTGCTGAAGCTCATCGGGCAGAAAAATCCGGTCGCGGGGCAACCGGATACGACAACGGCCCCACTTCCATACACGCGTGGAAGCGGGACCGCGAAAGTCGCGACCCTGTACGTCGCGCAGGCGGGGTTTAGCGAAGGGCTTCCGTAACCCGTTCCGCCACCGCGCGGGGAATGCCACCCGCCGAACTGATCTGCTCCACATCCGCATGGCGCAGGCTCCAGAGCGTACCGAATTGCTCGGTCAGGCTTCGGACCCGAGCCGGCCCGAGCCCGGTCACCTTTTCGAGCTTCAGGGCGAGACGCTCCTTCTCCAGCTCCAACCCGAGTCGGTCCGGCTCGCTCGTGTCGAACCCGCGCTCTTGCAGGGAACCCAGCAGCCCCGTCCACTCGTCATGGCTCCAGCCGTGCGTGTGAGACTCCGCGAAGCCGCGCAGCTCCTTGCGCAGGTCAGCTTCCTTGTCGTCGCCCTGCTTCGCGGCGCGGGCACCCCCGGAGCGACCGCGTTTCGCCGGAGCATTCTTCGCGGTTGTCGCGCTTTCACGTGTCGTTTTCCCTTCCGACTTCCCACTGCGCGCGGCGGTTGGGGAGCTTTCGGGGGCTGCCGGGGAGTTTTCCGGAGCTGTCGGGGTGATCTCCGGTGTAGCTCCGCCGGCCCGGGTATCCTGCGTGGTTTTCGGTCTCTTCGCGGCCATGTGAATCCTCTCCGTGATCTGGCTCTCCGTGATATGGGCCGAACCGCACCCGCGAACACCGCTCTCGCTCCGGCTGTGCATCTCCGGTCCTACACTTCATCCGCATCGCTACGCTTCAGGACGAGCACGCCCAGCGGCGGCAGGACCAGGCAGAGAGAGTAAGGCCTGCCCTGCGCCTCCACCGCCTCCGCCTCTACTCCACCGCCGTTGCCTACGTTGCTCCCGCCGTAGACCTCGGCATCGCTGTTCAGCACCTCCCGGTAGGCGCCCGCGTGCGGTACGCCCACGCGGTAGTTCACACGGGGCACCGGCGTGAAGTTGCACACGAAGACCAGCTCGTCTTCGGGATTCTCGCCGCGCCGCAGGAAGGAGACGATCGTGTTTTCCACGTCGTGGAAGTCGATCCACTCGAAGCCGTCGGAGGTGAAATCACGCTGCCACAGCCCCGGCTCCTGACGATAGACAGCGTTGAGATCCCGCACCCACTGCTGCATCCCGCGGTGCAACGGGTACTCAAGCAGGTTCCAGTCCAACTCGCGCCCCTCGCTCCACTCGCGCCACTGGCCCAGCTCGCCGCCCATGAAGAAGAGCTGCTTGCCGGGGTGCCCCCACATCAATCCGAGCGCCAGGCGCAGGTTGGCGAACTTCTGCCACGCGTCGCCCGGCATCTTGTCCAGGAGCGAGCGTTTGCCGTGCACCACCTCGTCGTGGGAGAGCGGAAGCACGAACTGTTCGCTGAAGGCGTACATCAGCGAGAAGGTGATCAGGCCGAAGTGGTGCTTCCGGTAGACGGGGTCCTGCTCCATGAAGCGCAGGAAATCGTTCATCCATCCCATGTTCCACTTGAGATGGAAGCCCAGCCCGCCGCGCTCCAGCGAGTGCGTGACGCCCGGCCACGAGGTAGACTCCTCCGCGATCATCAGCGCGCCCGGCACGCGCTCGCGCACCGAGCCGTTGAGCTGTTTCAGGAAGCCGATCGCCTCCAGGTTCTCCCGGCCCCCGAAGGGGTTGGGGATCCACTCGCCCTCCTCCCGCGAGTAATCCAGATAGAGCATCGAGGCGACGGCATCCACGCGCAACCCGTCGATATGATACTCCTCGAGCCAGAAGAGCGCATTCGAGACCAGGAAGTTGCGGACCTCGTTGCGGCCGAAGTTGAAGACCATCGTTCCCCAGTCGGGCTGTTCACCCTGGCGGGGGTCTTCATGCTCGTAGAGCGCGGTGCCGTCGAAGCGCCGCAGCCCGTGCTGGTCGCGCGGGAAGTGGCCCGGCACCCAGTCCAGGAAGACGCCGATGCCGCGCTGATGGAGATGGTCGACCAGGTATTTGAAGTCGTCCGGCGTACCGAAGCGGCTGGTAGGCGCAAAGTAGCCGGTGACCTGATATCCCCACGAGGGGTCGTAGGGGTGCTCCATTACGGGGAGCAGCTCCACGTGGGTGAAGCCCATCTCCTGCGCGTAGTCCGCGAGCTCGTGCGCGATCTCGCGGTAGCTGACCCCGCCGACCCCATCCGTATCTCCGTCCGGGTGCCGCCACGAGCCGAGGTGAACTTCGTAGATCGACATCGGCTGGCATGCGGCGTCCGTGGCGCCGCGCTGCTCCACCCACTCCCCATCGTTCCACTCGTACGTCGAGAGGTCGTGGACGATGGAGGCCGTCTCAGGACGCAGCTCCGAGCGGAAGGCGACCGGATCGCTCTTCACGAAGGACGGGCCATCCTTCGGCCGGATCTCGTACTTGTAGATCTCCCCCGGCTCTACCCCGGGGATGAAGATCTCCCAGACCCCGACGCCGGGGTGCATCCGCATGGCATGCCTGCGGCCATCCCACAGGTTGAAGGGGCCGACCACGCTGACGCGCCGCGCGTTCGGCGCCCACACCGCGAAGCTCGCCCCCTGCACCCCGCGGATCGTGCGGGGATGCGCACCGAGCTTCCGGTACAACTCCGCGTCCGTGCCTTCGCCCAGCAGATAGAGGTCCGTGCCCTCGAGAACAGAGGGGAAGGCGTACGGGTCGGCCATTTCGTCTTCCACTCCCGCGGGCCACCGAATGCGCAGTCGGTACTCGAAACGGTTCGTTCCGGCCGGGAAGGTGGCTTCCCAGAACCCGGCCGCGTCCGTGCTCTCCATGGCGGTGGCCTCACCCGTCGCGGCGTCCACCACCGTTACCTCCTCGGCGGAGGGGAGGAAGGCACGCACCACCAGAACCCGTTCGCCGTTGAGCTGGGCATCGTGCATCCCGAGGACGCCAAACGGGTCCGAATGGTCGGCGTGGATGATCTGTTGAACGTCGTGCTCGAGTGTCGCGATAGGCATCGTCTGCGTAGGGGACGGGGGAAAAGTTTATACAAGAACTAAATGATTCGATTGGCCGCGAGGCTCACCCGATCCGTGCGGCCGACACCGGTACTGTATGGAATGCTCACCCCGGCAGGGGATCCTCCGGATTCACCTCCATGGCATGGCCGCCGAACTGGTTGCGGAGCGCGGCGATCACCTGGGCGGCGTACGACTCGTCCTGCCGGGAGCCGAATCGCGCCATGAGCGAGAGCGTGATGACGGGAGCGGGAACGTTGAGGTCGATCGCCGTCTGCACCGTCCAGCGTCCCTCACCCGAGTCCGCGACCCATCCGCGGATCCGCGTCAGCTCCGCGCCCTCCGCCTCGTACGCGTGTTCGAGCAGCTCCAGGAGCCAGGATCGGACTACGCTGCCGTGATTCCAGAGCGAGGCGATCTGTGTGAGATCGAGCGGAAAATCGGATGCGTGCAGGAGCTCGAAGCCTTCCGCGTAGGCCTGCAGCAGGCCGTACTCGATCCCGTTGTGGATCATCTTCGTGTAGTGGCCCGCGCCCCCCGGCCCCACGTGCGCGTAGCCGCCCTCGGGAGCAAGGCTGCGGAAGATCGGCTCGCATTGCCGCACCGCGTCCTCCGCGCCGCCGACCATCAGGCAGTAGCCGATCTCACGGCCCCATACGCCGCCACTCGTTCCGGCATCGACGAGGTGAATGCCGCGCTCGGCCAGCTCCGCACCGCGCCGCACCGTATCGCGGAAGTTGGAGTTTCCGCCGTCGATCAGGATGTCGCCACGCTCGAGCCGGTCCGCGAGGGCGAAAAGCGTCTCCCCGGTCGGTGCGCCGGCGGGAACCATGACCCAGACGATGCGCGGGCTGCCCAGCCGCTCCGGCATCGATTCCAGCGACTCGACGGGCGTGACACCCTCGCTGGCCGCCACACGGCGGGTCACCGCCGGATCGCGGTCGAACACCACCACCTGGTGGCCGTCAGAGATCAGGCGCTCCGTCATGTTTCCCCCCATCCTTCCCAGCCCGACCATTCCAAGCTGCATCGGCATTCCCGGCAGAAGCGTCCTGCGATCCCGCCCGGATCGCCAGTGTCACGATGGCCCCGCGACGATACTTGATGCAATAAGAACGCCGGGGC
>JACDHR010000027.1 GCA_013820915.1 Gemmatimonadota bacterium | reverse complement strand
TTCAGAGCGCCCCGTCCAGGGGTCGGGGAACGTGACCCCCGCTTTCCGCTTTCCAGACCCGCCCCACCCGGACAACTCCGGAGCAGCCGTATATGATACCACCCCGAGGGGCCGAAGTCAAGGGGGCAAAAAATCCCCCCCCCGCAGCTTCTATCGCGAGGGGGTGACGACGGGAGAGGGTGAACGACGGGATTCGAACCCGCGACCTCCGGAACCACAATCCGGCGCTCTAACCGACTGAGCTACGCCCACCAGCAGCGGCACTGCGACCGCATCTTCAAATTGATCAAACCGCTCCGCCATCCCGAGGGCGGCGGTCGCGCGCGGTTCCCCACGCTTATTTGCCGTGAGAACCAGTGCGCCAGATAGGACTCGAACCTATGACCTACGGCTTAGAAGGCCGTTGCTCTATCCAGCTGAGCTACTGGCGCTCACCCTATCCGCCACTCGGGGCGGCCCGTGCTCGGAACGAAGGACGCCACCATACTGCCTTCGGTGGTCCAACCGTTCTCCCGCCCCACAACAGTCGGGGAGACAGGATTCGAACCTGCGACCCCCTGGTCCCAAACCAGGTGCGCTACCGGGCTGCGCCACTCCCCGTACCAGCACCCGAAGTTATCCTCACCTCTGTATTTCGTCAAGCCTACGCGCGAGGAAGCCCGCGAGCGCGCGGACAGCCTGCGCGCGATGGCTCAACTCGTTCTTCCGGAACCGACTCAACTCCGCGAACGTGGCATTCTCCGATGGAATGAAGAAGAGCGGATCGTAACCAAATCCCTGTGTGCCGCGCAGTTCGGAAAGGATGATCCCGTCACATCGCCCCCGCACCACGCTTGCCGCGGTATCGCCGTCGACGTATGCGATCGCACATAAATAATGGGCGCCCCGCTGCTCCAGCGGGAGACCCTCCAGCCGCTTCAACAGGAGCTCGTTGTTCGCCTGGTCCAGCTCGATCCCGAGGAGGTCCGTGCGTCCGGAGAAGCGCTTCGACCAGACGCCGGGCGCGCCGCCGAGCGCATCCACGCAGAGGCCTGAATCGTCGGCGATGGTGGGAAGGCCCGACAGGCGGGCAAAATAGCGGGCCTTCGCCAGGGCATTCCCCTCGAAGGTTTCGAATTCCTCCAGGTTCTCCTCTTCCGCCGACTCGTGGATTCCCACATCCTGAAGGCTAACCAGCTCTATCTCACCGGGGGAAGCTAGAACATGCTGAATCTCGCGGAGCTTGTCGGCGCTTCGGGTGGCGACGAGCACGTGCGCCACCATCACTGAACACATGCCTGTTGCTCGGCGATCAGCCGCTCGATCGAGGTGGAGGCTACTCCCACCATGGAAGACAACTGCTCCGCGGTGAACGTACCTCGCTCCCCGGTGCCCTGCACCTCGATCAACCGCCCACCTGCGGAGCCGACGACGTTCAGATCTACCTCTGCCTCGGAATCCTCCGAGTAGTCGAGATCGAGCAGGACATGCCCTCCTACGATGCCCGCGCTCACGGCCGCCACGAACCCCTGGAAGGCGCTGCGCGTGCTCTTCGAGCGGCGGACGATCCAGAGGCACGCGTCGTACAGAGCGACGGCGCCGCCGGTAACGGCAGCGGTGCGAGTGCCCCCGTCGGCCTGGAGCACATCGCAGTCGATCCGGATTGTCCAATCGCCCAGGGCATCGAGTGCGACGCAGGAGCGCAGGCTCCGGCCGATCAGCCGCTGAATTTCCTGGGTGCGTCCGCCCACCTGCCCCCGTTCCCGCTGCGTCCGCTGCTGCGTGGCGCGTGGGAGCATCGAGTACTCCGCCGTCACCCACCCTTCACCGGCACCGCGGCGCCACCCCGGCACACCCTCCTGCACTGAAGCGGCACAGAGCACCCGCGTGTTGCCGAACGAAACGAGACAGGACCCCTCCGCGTACGGGACCGCCCCGCGCTCTAAACGTATCGGCCGGAGGCCGTCTGCCGGTCGACCGTCATGGCGGGATAGCGGCTTACTCATGTCGGATCCTGTTGAACGCGCGTGAGAATGGCGGTTGTGGAGCAACCCTGAACGAGCGGAGCGATGACGACGCGCCCGCCTGCGGCCTGGACTTCTACGCTGCCCACGACACCCTCCACCCGATAGTCGCCGCCCTTCACGAGTATGTCTGGCAGCAACCGGGAAATCAGGGCGTGAGGGGTATCGTCGTAGAAGATCGTCACCACGTCTACCGACGCCAGACCGGCGAGCACGACCGCGCGGTCCTCCTGATAGTTGACGGGCCGGGAAGGCCCCTTCAGCCGGCGAACGGAAGCATCGGAGTTCAGTCCGACGATAAGCACGTCGCCCAATGTCCTTGCCGCAGTTAGGTATTCGACATGGCCCCGGTGGAGAATGTCGAAGCAGCCGTTCGTGAAGACGACGGTCTGTTCACGCGGGCGTCCATACCGAGCGAACACCTGCTCCGCACTGAGAATGTCGGCGTGCAAGGAGATGACGTTGTGCAGGTGGATAGCAGCGGGTCCCGCCGGAGCGCCAGAGCGGTACCGGATCGGGATCAGGGGCCGACGAGGGGAGGAACGATCGGCTCTGCGCTGTCCCGCACTTCGCGCAGCACGCGATCTCCGCCACGGCGGAGGAGCTGCGTGGCGAGTGCACGTCCGATCTCTTCCGGCTTACCCACCGGACCGCTCTCCTGCCCTCGCAACATCGTGGTTCCATCGAGGCTGGCGATCACGGCCTCGATTGTTAATCTCTCACCGTCGTGGAGCGCGAGCGCGCCGACGGGAATCTGGCAGCCACCCTCCACGGCGCGGAGGAAGGCGCGCTCCGCTCGTACACACGCTGCGGTAGACTCGTCGTGCAGAGCGTAAAGGTAATCACGGATCTCGGCAGCGTCGGTCCGGGTTACGATCGCCAGCGCTCCCTGCCCGACCGCCGGCAACCACCCGGACGGATCGAGATATTCCGAGATCCGCTCCTCCCACCCGAGGCGGAGGACACCGGCGGCGGCGAGGAGAATCGCATCGTACTCACCTGCATCCAGCTTTGCCAGGCGAGTGTTCAGGTTCCCACGGAGATCGTCGACATTCAGGTCCGGACGCCGGGCCAGGAGCTGTGAGCGGCGGCGGAGAGAGCTCGTTCCGACACGCGCCCCAGCGGGAAGCGCGTCGAGCGAGGGCGGGATCCCAAGCCGGCATATCAGGACGTCGCGCGGGTCGGCACGTTGCGAAATCGCGGCGAGGACGAGCCCGTCCGGGAGGCGGGTGGGTACGTCCTTCAGAGAGTGCACGGCGAGGTCCGCCTCACCGGCGAGGATCGCTTCGTCGATCTCTTTGGTAAAGAGGCCACGATCTCCAATGCGGGCGAGTGGCACGTCGAGAATGCGGTCGCCCGTCGTACGGATTACATGAACCTCGACCTCCACGGCGGAGTCGGCGGTACGGATTGCCTGCTCGACGGCGCGCGATTGCCAGAGCGCGAGCTCACTGCCCCGCGACGCGATGCGGAGAGGGCGATTCACCATTGAGATTGTGCGCCCTCGATGATCCGCCGGGTAATCTCCTCGATCGCTCTTGCCTGTCCGGTCAGCAGCTGCTCCTGATCCGGTCTGTAGTTGCCGATCACCGATAAAGAGCGATTCGCCCACAGGGGACGATTCTCGCGCAGGTCGTAGATCTCCGCCTCGACCGTGACGCGGACCTGTGCCTGAACGACATCCAACTGCTGCCCCGGCTGGGTCGGCCGAGCGACCACGGGAGGCTCATCGAAGGCGACGATCCGGCCGCGGATCACCGCATCCGCCACTCGCTCCTCCGCGAGACGCACGCCCAGATCGCGTGGCAGCTGCTGCTGCATTCTCGTATACAAATCGGTGGAGATTCCGGCCTGAGGCGTCACATTCTCGAAGGGAATGATCGCGATGGTGCGGATGTGGCGCGGCAGCCCCCCGCCCGTAAAGGAGTAGACGCATCCTGACAGGAAGAGCGTGGCTACCGCCACCAAGCTAGCGAGCCGTACCATCACGGGCTCCATATGTTCGGAGGAAAGGAGGTGGCATCGGTCACGGATTCGAAGGTCAGAACGAGCTCGCGATACGCGGCGAGATCCCGATAGCGGGTTGACGCCAGCTCTCCGCCCGCGTGCCGTGTCAGCTGCAGATCTTCGTGCACTCCGCCTCGCGCCGGGCGAGCAACCCGGGTGAGCAAGGGCGCGGCGCCTGCTGCCGCGGCGTGATATTCAAAAGTGTCTCCGCCGGCGCTTCTGTATCGAACGACCAGAGTGCCCTCATCCGTCGCCACAGCATCAAGCAACTCGGCGCCCGAAGGGGGACGGACGACGCCCAGCGCACCCCACAGCAGAGTCGGGGAAGGCAGCGAAACGGATCCGGCGGCGCCCGTCGGGACCCGGAACTCATCCCCCACGAGCGCCCCGGAAAG
This sequence comes from Gemmatimonadota bacterium, assembly GCA_013820915.1. Lineage (GTDB taxonomy): Bacteria > Gemmatimonadota > Gemmatimonadetes > Longimicrobiales > Longimicrobiaceae > JACDHR01. The sequence continues at coordinate 18,911 of JACDHR010000027.1, read as the reverse complement.
ATAGGTTTCTCCCCGCGGACCGAACAGGTCGAGGCGCAGCCGCTCGGGCGCTTCGAAACGAGCGACACCGCGCCCACTGAGTCGCGAGCCCGCCTCGTTCAGCGACCATTCAAACGCCGCCTGCCGCGGACCGGCGGGAATGGAGCCCCGCTGCAGCTCGGCGGCAGCCGCTGTTGGATCCGGAACGGGCGTTCCCGCGGGGGCTCCCGCACGGGGCACGCACCCACTGCTCACAACCACGCTGAAAACCAGCAGCAGCCCGAGTTTGAGGCATTGCCCGCCCGAACGCTTCATCGTAGCCTTTTTATCCATGAAAACTCCCCCGTTCACGATCTCATGTCCACTACTCTATCGATTCTTCCGCCGAGCCTGCATTTAAGGGAGCAAGCGAATGCTCTGGATGCGCTCGCCCACCATGACTCGATCGACCACCTCCATACCCGCAATCACGCGTCCGAACACCGTATAAGCGCCGTCGAGGTGGGGCTGCGGCGAATGCGTAATAAAAAATTGGCTACCGCCCGTGTCGGGGCCGGAGAGCGCCATCCCGAGGGTGCCCCGTTCGTAGCGGTGGCGGTTGATCTCATCTCTGATCGCGTACCCCGGACCGCCCGATTGGTCCCCGCGCGGATCCCCGCCCTGAATCACGAAGTTGGGCACCACGCGGGGCCATTCCTGCCCGTCGAAGTATCCGTCTTCCGCCAGATAGACAAAGCTGTGTACGGTGAGAGGAGCATCGGCTGCGAAGAGCTCCAGATCGATGGAGCCGGACTCTGTCACGATCCGTGCCCTCGGCGGAGCTCCGCCTGCATAGGCCGGGGCAATCCAGCGCCTGACCCGGGCTTCGTATTCGGCGGTGGAGAGACCAGTCTCGATTGGGAGTGGCTCGCCCCAGGCTGTACGGGCGGTATCGCCGAAGAGCGTGACGGCGCGCCTGCGGAGAAGTGGATCGCCTGGAGATGGAAACCGGCGGAAGAGTGCCCGGGCGGCAGGTGTTCCGCGCGCCTGCAATGCGGCGACGGCGCTGATGGCCTCGAGCGCGGCATCGTTCAGCGTATCCTGCAGAGCCAACTGGTAGGCGTCGAGAATCAGGGGGAGCGTCGCGGGATCGCGCAACCGGGAGATCCCGGCGAGCGCGGCCGTTCGGACCCGCACATCGCGCGAGCCGAGCATCTCCAGCAGGTAAACTCGCAACGGGGCGACACTGTCGCCTGCTGCCTCTACCGTGGCGGAGAGGCTGAGAGCAGCGACCCGCGGATCGGGGTCTCGGAAGAGGGCGGCGAGCTCCGCCCGCGGGTGCGGCACGAGAGCTGAAAACGCACGTCCGGCCTCTGCGCGCGCGCGCCACGAGCCCTCCGCCGCCAAGCTGGCAGCGACTGCGGGGGCCGTAGCGGGCGCCACCTGGACCAGTGCCAGCAGCGCTGCCGAGCGCAGCCCGATCGCGTTGGACCGGTTCAGCGCAGCCTCCCGGAGTACCGGAGCGGAGGCCGACGCGTAGCTGCCGAGCCTTCCGAGCGATTCCGCCGCGGGAATTGCGTGCACCGCACTCCCGCCGACAAGGCTTACCAGACGGGTGACTGCCTCCGGTGCTCGGAACGTCCCCAGTGAACGGATCGCGCTCACCGCCGTCCGAGGATCGGCGTCCGCGGACAGGGAGAGAACGACCGGGAGCACGGCAGCGGGAGCAAGGCCCGCGGAGTCGGCGAGCGGGCCGGTGAGCCCGCGCACGGCGAGGGCGCGGGCAAGCGGGTCGGGATCCGCGGCGAGCCGCAGCAGCCGCGGTGTCGCCGCAGGGTCTGGACGCCTCACGAGCGCGTATGCCGCGCGCCAGCGGATCTCCGGATCGGGCGCATCGGTCCACCGAAGAACGGGAGCGAGATCTGCGCTCCTTGGGAACCGCCATATCGCGAGCAGCGCCTGTTCCGCGACAGCGGTCCCTCCATGCCCGACTGGGGCGGTGAGGAGAAACCCGTTCAGGGCACTCGCGGCGTCGCCCGTCCGCAGCTTGCCGAGCGCCGCGGCCGCTTCGGCGGCGACGGTGGGGTTGCGGGCGGCTGCCTGTGAGCCGAGCAGCGGAACCAGGTGTGGAACGGCCGTGGTGTCTCCTACCTGACCCAGCGCGAATGCCGCGATGGCTGCGACAGCGGTATCGGGGTCAGAGAGTAGCTGCACTAGGAGCGGCACCCCACGGGCATCTTGCAGGCGCCCGATCGCGAGCGCCGCATAGCGCCGTACCACGGGGGCCGCGGAACGGGCAGAGCTCTCCAGACGCGCCGGCTCATAACTTCGCTGGTCCTCCACCCGGAGCAGAGCGGCAAGCTCGGCAACCTCCGCCTCACTCAGCGGCGGCCCCGTCCGCAATACCGGCGGCCGAGTCGTGGAAGCACAGGCACTCAACAGGAGAGTGCCAAGGAGGACGATCATGACTCTCGGTGCGGTGGCGATCCTTTGCTTATTCATTCGATTCACTCATGCGATGATTACTCGCGACCGCGGAAAAGATCGAGGAGCGACGTCGGCATGCTTCGTGGCCGGCCGGCTGAGTCGAGGGCTATCAGCGCGGTGCGTGCAGTGACCAGCCGCTTCCGCGCCTCCGCATCCTGGCGGAAGATCTCATAGCCGAACACAATGGAGCGTGACCGGACGTTCTTGATCGTTGTCTCGATCACGATGGCGTCGTCGTAGCGGGCGGGGGCATGAAATCGCAGCGTGGCGTCAGACACCGCGAGCATCACTCCCTCACGCTCCAGCGACGCATAGGAGGAGCCGAGAGAACGGATGAATTCCGTACGGCCCACCTCGCACCACACGAGATAGTTGGCGTGATAGACAACCCCCATCTGATCGGTCTCCGCATAGCGGACGCGCAGCTCTACGATGTTCGGGAGTAAAGGCAAATGCACGGTTCCTCGTTCTATGATGGCACCGGGCCCTCCATGCGGCGGATCATGGGTCGCGGGCGCCGAGCGCGGAAAACGTGGCGGGGACATAGCACCGTCAGAGCGCTTCCGGGATAGTACCCGCATCACGTGAAGAGTGTCAAATCCGATCCACACCCCTATTGTCCGCGTTCCGCAGCACAGATACCTTCCCGATCCCATGCCGACGAAACCGTTCCTTATCGTATCCGACATCCACCTTGGTGCGGTTCCGCGCTCTACCGAGCGGGCGTTCCGCGACTTCCTCGCGCTGGCGAAGGAGACCGCATCGGGACTGCTCATCAATGGAGACCTGTTCGACTTCTGGTTCGAGTACCGGACGGTCATCCCGCGCGAGCATTACCGCGTTTTGGCCAGCCTTGCAGAGGTAGTCGAGGCCGGGGTGCCGATCTCCTTCGTCGGCGGCAATCACGACGCATGGGGCGGAGCCTTTCTCCGCGACGAGGTGGGGATCGACGTTCTGGACGGCCCCGTCAAGCTCCATCTGGCAGGGCGCCGCGCACTGGTGGCGCATGGAGACGGCGTCGGCACGGGTGATCGCGGATACAAGCTGTTCCGGCGAATTCTCCGGAACCGGCTCACGTCATTCGCCTTCCGGCAGCTCCACCCGGACTGGGGAAGCAGAATCGCCTCCGTGGTATCAACCACGAAGGGGAAGACGGGAAAGTACGTGGAGGAGGAGGGGCGCGCCGCATTCGTGCGCCAATGGGCCGTTGAACAGCTGCGGAGTGACCCGACGCTGGATCTGGTGACGGCAGGTCATGTACACGCGCCCACCCTCGTGGAGGTGTCGCCGGGCCGCTACTACGCGAACACGGGGGACTGGATCAATCATCACACCTACCTTTCCCTGCCGGCTGACGGATCTCCCCCGCAGCTGAAGCGCTGGACGCTCGACGCGTAAGCTTCGCCTGCGCTCTGGAACTCCGCCCGCTCCACGGGCACCGGTTCGCCCCACAGGCGAGCCGCGACCAGAGCGACGGTCTTTTCGTCGCCGGTGGTGAAAATCCGGATCTCCCCCGCCCCGCTCTCTCGCAGCACACCTCCATCCAGCAAAATCCGCTTCGTCTGCCGCGCGACCGCCGCACCGGAGTCGATGAGCACGACGTCCGGGCCGAGGACCTCTGCGATCGCGCTCTTCAGGAACGGAAAATGGGTGCAGCCCAGTACCACGGTATCCACGCTGGCGCTCCGAAGCGGCTCCAGGATCGGCTGCAGGGCGCGGGCGGCTTCTTCCCCGGTAACTTCGCCGCGCTCTACCAGCTCCACCAGACCGGGGCAGGCTTGCGCAACGACCTGAACGTGCCGCGCGAAGTTTTCCATCAGCCGGTCGAACCGGTCCGCGTGCAGCGTAGCCGCCGTGGCCATTACGCCCACACGGCCGTTGCGGGTACATTCGGCCGCGGGCTTGACAGCCGGTTCCATCCCTATGACCGGCACCGGGGCGTGCGCCCGCAGCGCCTCGAGCGCGGCGCCGGACGCGCTGTTGCAGGCGACGATGAGAGCTTTCGCGCCGCGGTCGACAAGGAACTGACCCACCGCGAGCGTGCGCGCGCGGATCTCCTCCAGCGGCCGACCGCCGTACGGGCAGTAGGCGGTGTCCGCGAGGTAGAGCAGTGACTCCGCGGGGAGGAGTGCGCGGATCTCACGGGCCACGCTCAGCCCGCCCATTCCGGAGTCGAAGATCCCGATGGGTGCGGCGCTGCTCACGGCCTGCCTCGAAGAGGAACCGTCGCCTGCAGCCGGAGGCCGCCGTCAGGGGCGGGCAGGACACCGATGTGGTCCCCGAAATCGGCCAGGTGTGCGGCCACGAACGCATCCGCACCGGCGAAGAACATCAGGAAGATGGCCAGGGTGAGCCAGTCCTCCGCCTGCTCCTCGCGCGCTCGGACCAGCCCGAGCGGCTGACCGGCGGGAAGCTGACCCGTCTGGCGCAGCCATTCCTCCTCACGTCGCGCCTCGCGCAGCTTCTGTCGGCTCTTGTACGTCATCCAGAGGCTGCCCGTCTCCAGCGCGAAGTACACTCCACCTCGGGCGGGCGCCCCGACCCACGCCTGACCCCACCCGGGCAACACCAGTGAGCGGAAGAATGCGCCGCGCGGCGACCGCTGCAGCTCGGCTGCGCGCTCGAGCGTGTCCGCGGGCGCTGCGGGACGCTCCTGCGCTTTGGCTGCGGCCGGCGCGCCCAGCAAAACCAGAAAGCTGAGCAGCCACGGCAGGCAGCTCACTGAAGATCGGACCGAGAGCAGTCCTCGCCCGCGCGCGGAGGTCGACGGAGCCGTTCGAGAGTCCTTGAAATCTGCGGTGGTCACGGCGTTGGGCTCACAAGTCTCAGATGGAACGAAGCAGAGATCCGAAGCGAGAGGCATCCCTGCCGGGATGGAAAGTAGTGGCCAGCCACGCCGCATGCAAAGCGGCTCTCCAGTGCAGATCTCCGCGGAGCAAAGAGGTAGCGCCGGGGTACCGCTTTGCTCCGGCTCGCCCCTCCATTCTCCCGCGATATGGAAGCGTCGCCGAGGGAGTCCCTTTCCCCTGTTCAGCCGCTCGGTACCGATGAAACCTCTGTCGCTGCCTAGATCCCCGGGCATTCTACCCCGCCCGGGTGCCGTCGCGTTCCTCGTGTTGGTTGCGGCGGCGTGTTCCACGCCTGTCCCGCCCGCGTCCGCTCCGCACCCTTTCGCGGGAGGCACGGTAGTTCTGATGGGTACCACGGACATCCACGGGTGGCTTCTCCCCCACGACTACTATACGGCGGAACCGACGGCATACGGCCTCTCCCGCCTGGCGCCGTCCATAGACAGCATCCGATCGGCGCACCCGGGACGAACCGCGCTCGTCGACTCCGGCGATCTTCTTCAGGGGAATCCCCTCGCCTTCGTCTACTCCGAACTTCAGCCGGGTGAGGTCCATCCGGTCGTGCACGCGATGAACCTGCTGGAGTACGATGCCGCGGCGATCGGCAACCACGAGTTCAATTTCGGGATCGAGCATCTGGCGAAAGCGATGGCCGCCGCGAAGTTCCCGTTTCTCTCCGCGAACACCTTCGTGCACGCAACCGTGGAGCACGCGTATCGTCCCTACACCGTGATTGAGCGGCGGGTAGACGGGCGCGTTCTCAGGATCGGTATTGCCGGCGCGACCCCGCCCGGCGTGCACGTCTGGGACCGCGACCATGTGGAGGGGCGGCTCCAGTTCCGCGACATCGTCGAGAGCATGCGCCCGGTCGTCGCGCAGATGCGCGAGGAGGGCGCCGATCTCGTCGTGGTAGCCGCCCACAGCGGACTGGAAGGCACGAGCTACGACACGCTGTCCACCGGACTTGCGCCGGAGAACGTGGTCTCTCGCCTCGCACGGGAGATCCCGGAGATCGACGTGATTTTCATGGGACACACGCATGGAGAGCTCGCCGACTCCACGATTGACGGAACGCTGGTGCTGCAGGCGCGGAACTGGGCGCGCTCCCTCGCGGTCGCCGAGATCCACCTCGCTGCCGCCGAAGGAGGTGAGTGGCGCGTGATCTCGAAACGAGGGCAGATCGTCCGACCGGACACGGCGCGGGACTCGGAGCGTCTGCAGGCGGAGCTTGCACCGGCGCACCGCCGCACGATGGAGTTCGTGAACCGGCCGATCGGGACGTCCACGGCCCGCTGGAGCGCCACGGACGCGCGGGTGCGAGACACCCCTATCATCGACTTCGTTAACGAGGTCCAACGCACGGTCGCGGGAACCGACCTTTCCGCCACCTCGGCGTTCAACCTCTCAGCCGTAATCCCGCAGGGCCCCGTCACCGTCGCGGACGTCGCACGGCTCTACATCTACGACAACAACACCCTCAAGGCGGTGCGGATCACGGGTGAGCAGCTCCGTGCTTATCTGGAGAAGAGTGCGGAGTACTATCTCCCCTGCCCCGGTTCGCGGTGCGAGCGACTCACGAATCCAGCCGTGCCGGGTTACAACTTCGACATCATCAGTGGAGTGGACTACACGCTCGACCTGACGAAGCCGGTCGGCCGCAGAGTCACGCGTCTGGAGCGCAATGGGCAGCCGGTGCGGCACTCCGAGACCTTTACGCTTGCGCTCAACAACTACCGGCAGGGCGGCGGAGGCGGGTTCTCCATGCTGGCCGACGCGCCCGTGGTCTACGACGGTGATGAGTCGATCCGGGATCTGTTGACGCGCGAGATCGAGCGGAGAGGCACAATCTCACCGGAGGCGTACTTCCGCCGCAATTGGGAGATCGTGCCGCAGGCGCTCGCGGAACGCGCGAGTGCGGAGCAGAATCAGCCCGACGCGCCGCGGTAGCGGACGTACGGATGGAGTTCGCCGGCGAGGCGGCGACGGAATCCTTCCTCGCCGCCTCGTCTCACGTAGCCCGCGCGCTCAGCCGCCCGGGGGTACATGATGTGCAGAGAAGACGATGGACTGCCGAGCCGCACGGCCCCCACTGCTTACTGATGGAGAGATGGCGTGATCCCGTTCAAGGATGAGAACCCGACCGAGATCGTCACCTACGTCACGTATCTGTTCCTCGCGATTAACATCGGCGTGTGGATCCTGGTGCAGGGGGCGGGCGACATGGAGGCACTTCAGGCGTCGGTAACCAGCTATGGCGCAATTCCGTGTCAGATCACGGGCGAATGCCCGCCGCGTGGCCTGACGTGGGAGGCGCTCTTCACCTCGATGTTCATGCACGGAAGCTGGGAGCACCTGCTCGGCAACATGCTGTTCCTCTGGGTGTTCGGCAACAACATCGAGGATTCGATGGGCCACCTGCGCTTCATCGTCTTCTACCTGGTCTGCGGGGTCGCGGCCGCGCTGGCGCACGTGTACCTCGCTCCGGCCAGCCCGATCCCCACGGTGGGCGCGAGCGGTGCGATCAGCGGGATCATGGGCGCCTACATCGTGCTCTACCCCACGGTGCGAGTAAGAACCTTTTTCCCGCCCTTCTTCTTCTTCAACCTGCGCGCCTTCATCGTGCTCGGGTACTGGTTCCTGATCCAGTTGATGATGGGCGTGGTCACCCTCGGTCCGGAAGCAGGCGAGCAGGGCGGCGTCGCCTTCTGGGCGCACATCGGCGGGTTCGTTGCCGGACTGGTCCTGATCAAGCCATTCGAAAAGACCGCGCTGGTCTCCGCTAAGCGGAATAAAGTGAAGCTCTCGCGGGAGGAGGTGGCGAGACTCGAGTGGTGAGGGTAGAATGGTGCGTCGCAGCGGCCGGCACGCTCCCCCGCCCGCGGCGGCGACTTCCACGCTCCAACCCTCCACCTCTCTGCATCCAGAACTGCCGGTGAACTCTCGAACATCTCCCATCCGGTGGCTGGCACCGCTTTGGCTGGCAGCGATTCTGTTGCTGCTCGGTGGACTCGCCTCCTCCGCGGCGCAGCAGCCCGGAACTACGATGGATACGGTCTCCGCTCCGGCGGTGCCCATCACACAGGCGCCGCAAACCGGTGCACCGGAACCACAGGCGGAAATCCTGGAACGCGCCCTCGATCCCACGAGCGGGATTCAGGGTGAAGGCCAGCCGATCACGGTCGAGCAGCCCACCAACATTACTGCCGCGCAACGGGCGCGTCTCGCGCGAGAGGAAGCGCGGGGCGGCACTCTCGCTGAGCGAGCGGTGAGCCTCCTCGGTATCGCGGTGTTTCTCCTTCTTGCCTGGCTGATGAGCGTCAACCGCCCCGCCGTGCAGTGGCGCCCCGTGGTTTGGGGGATCGGCTTACAAATCGTATTCGCGATGGGGATCCTGCTCACCACACCGGGCCGCGCGTTCTTTGCCTCACTCAACGAGCTGTTTACCGCGCTGATCGGCTACACCGTAGAGGGCGCTCGCTTCATCTTCGGCAATCTGGTCTTCAACAATGTTCCGGTCGGCCCGGGCGGTGAGGGGTTCCCGCCCATGGATCCCGTGGGGGCTACGACGGCGTGGGCGAGCACTGGCGCGTTCTTCGCCTTCCAGGTTCTACCCACCATCATCTTCTTTTCCAGCCTGATGACGCTGCTCTATTACATCGGCGTCATGCAGGTGGTAGTCCGCGCCTTCGCGTGGGTGATGGTACGCACAATGGGCACGTCGGGGTCCGAAAGCCTGAGCGCGGCCGGCAACATCTTTGTCGGCCAGACGGAGGCGCCGCTACTCGTGAAGCCGTTCGTCCGGACGATGACGAACAGCGAGTTGCATGCGGTGATGACCGGCGGTTTCGCTACCGTAGCCGGTGGCGTGATGGCCGCGTACGTCGGTATGCTGATCAGTTTCTTCCCCGACATCGCCGGGCATCTCATCGCGGCATCCGTCATGTCCGCTCCGGCGGCGCTGGCGATCTCGAAGATCATGTATCCCGAGACGGAGGAGTCCCCCACGCGGGGGGAGATCCGCGTCGAGTTGGAGAAAACGGATGCGAACGTGATCGATGCGGCCGCACGCGGCGCGAGCGAGGGGCTGTTCCTCGCCCTGAATGTCGGGGCCATGCTGCTGGCTTTCATCGCCCTGCTGGCGCTGATGAACGGCCTGCTCGGTTGGGTGGGCGGGCTGGTTGGGTATCCTCAGATCAGTATACAACTGCTGCTCGGCTGGCTCGGCGCACCGCTGGCGTGGCTGATGGGTACCCCGTGGGCGGATGCGGTAGCCGTCGGGGTGCTGCTCGGCGAGAAGATTGCGCTGAACGAGTTCGTGGCGTATCTGCACCTGGCGCAGATGCTCCAGGAGGGGCAGGAGCTTTCAGCGCGCGCGGTGGTGATAGCGACCTACGCGCTGGCCGGGTTCGCCAACTTCAGCAGCATTGCCATCCAGATCGGGGGCATCGGGGGTCTCGCCCCCGAGCGGCGCAGCGACCTGAGCCGCCTCGGGCTGCGTGCGATGATCGGCGGTACCCTGGCAGGCTTCATGACGGCGGCCGTGGTAGGGCTGCTCATCTGAGCGCGACGGCTTCAGCTCGCGGTCCGAACCTATTCCAGAAGAGCGAATGTCCATGAATCTTCCCGTAAGCCACGCGCTTCTGCATCGGCTCCCGAAAGCGGAGCTGCACGTGCACCTCGACGGGTCGCTGCGCCCCGAGACAATGCTGGAGCTGGCCGATCGGTACGGTAAGCCGATGCCCGCGCAGGATCCGGAGAAGCTGCGCGACTATATGCACGTGCAGGATGCGCAGAACCTGGTAGAATACCTGCAGCGCTTCGACGTGACGCTCTCGATCATGCAGACGGCCGAGGCGTTGGAGCGAATCGCCTACGAACTCGCCGCCGACCTCGCGGCGGAGAACGTCCGGTACGCGGAGATCCGCTACTCCCCCATCCTGAACATCCGGGAGGGGCTGCCGCTCACCGAAGCCGTCGAGGCACCATTGCGCGGCCTGAAGCGGGCGGAGGCGGAGCTCGGGATTCGCACCGGGCTCATCATCTGCGGGATTCGCAACATGGATCCGGCCACTTCTCGCGACCTCGCCGATCTGACGGTCGCGTTCAAAGGACGCGGCGTGGTAGCCTTCGACCTGGCGGGCGCCGAATACAACTATCCAGCGAAGAAGCACAAGGACGCCTTCTTCACGGTGATCAACAAGAACATGGCGGCGACGATCCATGCCGGCGAAGCGTATGGTGCGGAGTCCATCCACCAGGCGCTGCACTATTGCAAGGCGCACCGCATCGGCCACGGAACCCGCCTCTACGAAGATCCGGACCTGATGCAGTACGTGAAGGATTTCCGAGTCCCGATCGAGATCTGCCTGACCTCTAATATCCAGACGCACGCCGCGGCGAGCTTCGAGGCGCATCCACTCCGCCAATACTACGAAGCGGACCTGGTGCTCAGTCTGAACACGGACAACCGCCTGATGAGCGCGACAACGGTTACAGAGGAGTTCTGGCGGGCGCACCAGTACCAGGATTTCACCTGGGTGGAGCTGGTCGACCTGTCAACGATGGCGTTCGAGTCTGCATTCCTTCCGTGGGGCGAGAAGCAGGCGCTGCTGGCGAGCGTGCGCGCTGAGATCAGTGAGATCGAGGCCTCCGGATCTGCAAGCTAGCCGGACAAAGATTCGCCTTCGGGTCCGGGTGAGGGATGAGTACGCGGAGACCAGTGGCAAAAAAACGGGGCGGCCCCGATGGCCGCCCCGATGTACTACGCTCTATCGGTCGTTTAGAAGCTATACCGCACGCCGAGCTGGATCTGGTACCGCGAGGTCAGGTCGGCAATCGAGTATACGTTCCGGCCGGTGAAGGCCCGGTACTCGTGCCGGCCCTGCGCGTCCGGCTGGCTGCGGGAGGCAAGCACCAGCGGGCTGTCGGACTCGTTCGAGACGAAGTCGCGACGTCCCCAGTCGCTGTTGAGCAGGTTCGCGAAGTTCAGGATGTCGAGCGTCACTTGGGCGTTCTGGTTGCCCAGGGTCCGCAGATTCTGCGCGACCCGCACGTCGATGCGGTTGTACCACGGTTCGCGGCAGGCGCCCTTCTGAATCACCGTTCCACGTGCCTCACGGAGGCACGGCACGCTCTCGATGAACGAGTTGAAGCTTTCCCACGACTGCGCGGGGGTGACCTCGTTTCCGCTGACCGTCTCCTGCCGGAAACGGATTTCTGAGGCGTCCCGCGGCACGTAAATCAGGTTGTTGCCGAACGAGCCGTCGCCGCCCACATCGCCGTTGTACGTGTAGGAGAACGGCTGACCACTCTCGCCGATGTAGACGAGCGAGAGGTCGGTCGGGAACCGCTCGGAGATCGCCGCGCGGTACGAACCGCTCAGCAGGACCCGGTGCGGCACCTCGAAGCGCGAACGCGCGAGCGGCGGGTTGTTCGGGTCGTCGGGCGTGATATTGAAACGCCAGTTGGAGATCGCCTGGCTGGACCCGCCCGGGATGACATCGCGCGCCTGCGAGAACGTGTAGGCGGCGTTGAACTCCCAGTCGTCGCGGAACGGACGCTGGACCTGTGCCGTGAGGTTGTAGCTCCAGCCCTGGTCAGTGTTCGTGATGTCGATCACATCGCTGATCCCCGGTACACTGCGTCGAGAGTACTGGGGGCGTCCCTCGACGGTAGCACCCGTCGGTCCCGTGATCATCAGGTTCTGGTACAGCACGTCGTGGATGGCCTGCGTGTATAGGCCTTCGAGCGTTCCGATCAGCCCGAGCGGCAGGCGGCGGTCGACGGCCAGCGAGGTGCGGAACACCTGCGGAAACCGGAAGTCCGGGTCCACGGTGTTGATCTCGCTGGGCGGCGTGAACCCACCCTCAGCGCACGCCGTCGGCTGGTTCGCCGGGTCCGCGACGAAGGTCGGCGGAACGTCACCAAACCTCACATTGCAGGAGAAGCGGCTGAAGTCGAGCCCGGTGTTCCCGTAGGCGTTGGAGATCCAGACGAACGGCGTCCGGCCACTGAAGGTGCCGACGCCACCGCGCACCTGGGTCACCTGATCGCCGGTGACGTCCCAGTTGAAGCCGACTCGCGGGTTCAGCAGCCCACCGCTGGTCGGAACGTCATCCGTGCGGCGGCCGAACTCATTGAACACCTGCTCGTTGTAGGCTGGCCGCTGCGGCAACTGCGAGAGGTCGTAGCGGAGGCCGGCCGTGAGCAGGAGGTTTCGAGTCACGTCCCAGCGGTCCTGCGCGTAGAAGGAGAGGCTCCGTGCGGGGAACTCGGTGCGCTCGGCGCCGCCCGGCAGCAGCACGCTGTTCTCGAACTGCGACGCGACGCCGTTCCGGAAGTCGTCGATGTTCTCGAACCGATAGTTCCCGAAAGGATTCCGGATGAACAGGTTGCTGAAGCGGAAGAACTGGTTGCTGGTGCCGAATGTGAGGTTGTGGTTTCCGACCGCGAAGCTCAGGTCGTTGGTGATCTCCAGCACGTCCTGGTCCAGTGCGTTGCGACCCGAGAAATTATCGGGTCCCGCGTTGATCGTGCCCTGTGCCGTGACGATCGTCACCCGTGGGAAGTCCTGACCCGTCTCGCGATTATCCCGCACCGTGGTGAACCCCGCGCGCAGCTCGTTGAAGAACCCGCGGCCGAGGCTGCTGTTCAACTGGGCGACCGTCGAGTTGGTCGTGCTATTGAAGACGTAGCCCGCCCGCCCGAAGCCGTAGCTCGAAGCGCCCCGCGAGAGGTTGTCGTCGAACGCATCGACAAAGTTGTGGCGGAGCGTCAGCCGGTGATCCGGGGTGATATTGAAGTCCAGCCGGCCGAAGAGATTGTTGCTCTCCCGCTCGAGGTTTATCGCGCCCATCTCGCCCGGGTCGTAGCCGTACTGGTTGACGAGAATGTCGCGGACTGCCGCGACCGACTCCGTGGTAACGTTGGTGTTGACGCCGAGCACGGTGCCGATCGGCGCGGAGCGGCGGCTCGCCTCGCCGGCCACGAAGAAGTGGACGCGGTCGCGGACGATCGGCCCACCCGCGGAGAAGGCCAGATCGCTCTGGCCGAAGTCGGCGATCGACGGCGACTCATTGCCCGTAAAGTCGACGTAGTTACCGACGAAGTTCTCGTTCCGCATGAAGTACGACGCGGTCGCGCGAAAATCGTTCGTGCCGCTGCGCGTGACCGCGTTGATTCCTGCGCCCGTGAACCCGCCCAGGCGGACGTCGAACGGAGCAAGAACGACCTGGAACTCCTGGATCGCCTCGAGCGTGATCGGCCGCGCGCCGGCCCCCCCGCCCGGCGTGCCGCTGGCGGCGAGGCCAAACAGATCGTCGTTCACCGCGCCGTCAATCCGAACGGTGTTATAGCGGTTGTTCCGCCCCGCCGCACTGGTGCCGGGCGTGTTCGTCGAGATCTGGGGTGTGAGCCGGACAAAGTCCGTGAAGTCGCGGGTGATGGTGGGAGAGCGCTCGATCGTCCGCTGGCCCACAACGGCCCCTGTACCCGTGCGTCCGCGGGATATCACCGCGTCACGCTCCGCGGTTACATCGATCCCCGCGATCGCCACAGCAGCGGTCGCGAGCGCGAAGTCGAACCGGGCGGTCTGGCCGAGGGCCAGCATCACACCCTCACGAGCCTCCGTGGCGTAGCCGATCCCCCTCGCCTCGATGCGGTACGGCCCGCCCGGCTGAAGCCCCGGAAGCAGGTAACGTCCGTCCGTCCGACTGATCACCCCGGAGGTCGCACCCGTCGCGGTGTTGGTGACGATGATCTGCACGCCCGACGCCGGCTGCCCCTGCTCTCCGGTAACCACACCCGTGACGGCCGAGGTGGTTACCCCCTGCGCCATGACCACGCCAGTAGAACCCAGCATCAAGGCCAGGACTGGAATCAGCGCGCGGGCCGATCGCGCGCAACGGTACGAACTAGGTTTCATTGCTTCCCCTGTGAAGAGTAAGATGGAGGAACGGAAGGATTCCACCACGTCGACACGCAGAATGTAGAGCGTGAGAACAACGCGCGGAGCACGATAATGTAACGCTCGCGTCACAAAAAGAAAGAGTGTCGTGCGTAGTCGGGGCAACCGTTCGAAACCACGGTGATCATCGAACGGGGGGACGGGCAATTCCCCGCCCCTCCGTTCTCATTGCCCACACACCTCACACGGCATTCGTCAGATACTGGAGGACGTCATAGCGGGTGATGATCCCGGCGAGAACCCCGTCGCGTCGAACGAGGACGGCCGGGTTCTGGCGCGTGAGGAGATTCGTAACCCCCGCCAGGTCGACGTGCGAATCGACGACCGGGAGCGGGGTGTCCATGAGAGCGCCTACCGACCCGTCGAGCAGCGTAGGGCTGTCGAGCACCTGCGACATCAGTGTCGCTTCGGAGATGTGGCCGATGCAGTCGCCGTCGGCGATCACGGGCAGTTGCGAGATGTTGTGCTGGGTGATGAACGAGAGAGCCTGCCGCACCGTCGTGCCGGGAGCCACTGCTACAAGCTCCTCCGGAGCGGTGTCGCTCTTCGCGTGGATCATGTCCGCGACCGTTACGCGGGCGGGCTCGATCATCCGGTTCTCCCTCATCCACTCGTCGCTGTACAGCTTGGAGAGGTAGCGCTCCCCGGTGTCGCAGAGGATGAACACCACGCATGCATCCGGGTCGTCGATCTCGCGGGCGATCTGAAGCGCCACGTGCGCGATCAGCCCGGCCGATCCGCCGACGAACAGCCCTTCTTCGCGCGTGAGGCGGCGCGCCATACTGAATGCGCTTCGGTCGTCGACGCTGCGCCATTCGTCCACAATGCTCATGTCTAAGGTGCCCGGGATTTTGTCCTGCCCGATGCCTTCTACCTTGTACGGAGCTCCCTCGCCCTTCAACCCGGTCGTCGCGTAGCCGCGCAGGATCGACCCGACCGGATCGCTACCGATCACGCGCACAGCGGGGTTCCGCTCTTTCAAAAAGCGTCCGACGCCCGTGATGTTCCCGCCGGTGCCGGCAGCGGAGACGTAGTGGGTAATGCGCCCCTCCGTCTGCTCCCAGATCTCCGGACCGGTAGTGCGGTAGTGTGCCTCCGGGTTGGCCTGGTTGTAGAACTGGTCGGCGAGGATCGCGTTTGGTGTTTCGCGCGCGATCCGCTTCGCAGTTTCTACGTAGCTATCCGGATGGTCGGGTGGCACGGCGGTGGGGGTGACGATCACCTCCGCGCCGAAGGCTTTCAGCAGCCGCACCTTCTCCTGGCTCATCTTGTCGGGGATCGTGAAGATGCAGCGGTAGCCTTTGCTGACGGCAGCCAGGCACAGCCCGACGCCCGTGTTCCCGCTGGTCCCCTCCACGATGGTACCGCCCGGCCGCAGATGGCCCGCCCGCTCTGCCGCCTCGACGATGGCGGGTCCGATCCGGTCCTTGAGCGAACCGCCCGGGTTCAGGAACTCCGCCTTGCCGTACACCGGGGTGCGGATCGCGTTTGCCACACGGGAGAGACGAATGAGGGGCGTCCACCCGATCACCTCCAGGATGCTATCGTAGGGGCGCGGGTTCCGCGGGGCGGAAGTACTCGTTTGCTGGCCGATCGCTTGTTTCACGGGTTTTCCTCGGGTTCAGGGGCGGCATCGGTCATGTCGAACTGCACGGGCAGCAACACCCATGCACCCACGGGCTCGTCACCGCGGCGGGCGGGTTCGAAGCGCAGCCGTTGTGCGCCGTCAACGGCCGCGCTGTCGAACGCGGCTTGCCCGCTGGACCGCTCTACCCGAGTCGAATCCACCGTGCCTTCGGAGGTGACGAACACCTTGAGCGTCGTCTCGCCCTCGACGCCTGCGTCCCAGAGATCCTCCGGGTAGTGGAACGGCGACTCGGAGATCTGCCGCGGCGGAGTCTCCGGCGGCGCCTCAGTGTTCGAGCAAGCCGCGAGAAGAGCAATCGCTCCCATCGCGGTAGCGGTCCGTTGTATCAATGTCGGCAAGATCATAGTCGAACGAAAAAGGAAGCTCAGTCGCGCGCCAGATCGGCGAGCTCCGCGAGGCAGTTCAGCGCCTGTAGCGGGGTCAGTGTATCGATATCCAGGCTGGACAGTCTCTCCAGCGCGGGGTGCAGCGTCGAGAAGAGCGCCAGCTGTGGCATCGGCTTCGCGGGCCGACCGGCAGCTCGCGCCGCGCCCGCGGCGCCCGCGGCGCCCGCCGCGCTCCCGTTCTCGAGCTGCCGGAGCAGCTCTCGGGCGCGGGCGACCACATCTGCCGGGAGCCCGGCCAGGCGGGCGACCTCTACACCATAGGAGCGGTCGGCACCGCCGGGGACGAGGCGACGAAGGAAGATGATACGTTCCTGCTCCTCACGTACGGCGACATTGAAGTTCACCACGCCGGGGAGAGGTTCGGAGAGGCGGGTGAGCTCGTGATAGTGGGTCGCGAAGATCGTCTTCGCGCCGATCCGCTCATGCAGGTACTCGGTCGCCGCGGTGGCAACGCTCAGCCCGTCCCAGGTGGAGGTGCCTCGCCCGATCTCGTCCAGGAGCACCAGCGAGCGGGCGGTGGCGCCGTGCAGGATCGCGGCGGTCTCGTGCATCTCGACCATGAAGGTCGATTGGCCGCGCACAAGATTGTCCGAAGCGCCCACGCGGGTGAAGATACGATCCACCACCCCGATCCTCGCCGACCGGGCCGGGACGAAGGAGCCGATCTGTGCCAGGAGCACAGTCAGCCCGACCTGCCGGAGCACGGTCGATTTGCCGGCCATGTTGGGACCGGTGAGGATCATGACCCGCTCGGCCGCATCGAGGCTGATGTCGTTCGGGATAAACTCCTCCCGCGGCATCATCGTCTCTACCACCGGATGCCGCCCCTCACGGATCTCCAGGCCGAAGCCGGTATCCACCTCCGGACGGACGTACTCTCTATGCACGGCCACCCGGGCCAGAGCGGCAAGAACGTCGATCGTGGCGATCTGCGTGCTGAGCTGTTGAATCCGCGGGACCTCGGCCGCGACGCACGCTCGCAGCTTCGCGAACAGGCGGGTCTCGAGTGCGGAGATCTTTTCCTCGGCGCCGAGCACCTTCTCCTCCCACTCCTTCAGCTCGGGGGTGAAGAACCGCTCCGCGTTTGCCAGCGTCTGCTTACGGTGATAATCCCCGGGAACGCGGTCGAGGTTAGACCGTGTGACCTCCAGGTAGTAGCCGAAGACTTTGTTGAAGCCGATCTTCAGGGAGTTGATCCCGGTGCGCTCGCGCTCCTGCGCCTGCATGCGGGCGATCCACTCGACAGCGCCATCGCGGGTGGCGCGCAGATCATCCAGCTCGGCGTTGAAACCGGGGCGGATGAACCCTCCGTCCGCTACCTGCGCCGGCGCGTCCGGATCTATCGCTCGCTCGATGAGCTCACGCACGTCGGAGAGCGGGTCCATCTCCGCCAGCAGCTCACGCAGCAGGGCCGCGCCAGCGCCCGCTAACGAGGCGAGCAGCGGAGGGATGCACTCCAGCGAGCGGCCGAGGCCGAGAAGCTCACGCGGAGTGGAGCGGCCCATACCGATCCGGGACGCGACTCGCTCCAGGTCGCGGATCTCCGCGAGCGCAGTGCGGATCTCGTCGCGTGCCCGCGAATCCTCCACGAGCTCGGCGACAGCCTCCTGACGCAGGAGGATCGGCTGCGGCTGGATCAGCGGGGCGAGGAGCCAGCGCCGGAGCAGCCGCCCTCCCATCGGCGTAGACGCTTCGTCGAGAACTCCGATCAGCGTACCCGCTCGGTCGTCGCCGCGAAGCGGCTCTACGAGCTCGAGGTTCCGCCGTGTCATTTCGTCGAGCGGCATCGTGTCGCCGCTGCGCTCGATCTGAGGCCGCCGGAGATGATCCGCCCCTCCGGGCTGGACCTCGGCGATGTAGCCGAGAAGAGCCCCGCAGGCGCCGACCAGATACTCATCCCGCGCTTCGATTCCGAACCCCTCGAGCGTGAGGACACCAAACCGCCGCTGCAGCTCCTCGGCGGTGGTGGCGGGGTCGAACATCCAGTCGCCCCGGAACGTTCGGAGCACCCCTTCCGCGAAGGGAAGGGATAGAACGTCCCAGGAGCGGGGCAAGAGGATTTCGGCGGGCTCCACCCGCCCCAGGGTATCCTCGAGATCCTCCCATCGTACCTGCTTCAGCAGGAGCTCACCCGTAGAGAGGTCCACCAGCGCCAGACCCAGCGGTTCGTCGCTCGCCGGCCGTCCGGCGAGCGCCGCCAGGAAGTTGTTGCGGCGCGCGTCCAGCAGCGCGTCGGAAAAGACGGTACCGGGCGTGACCGTCTGGGTGACCTCCCGGCGCACGATCCCCTTCGCCTGCGCGGGATCTTCCACCTGGTCGCAGATCGCTACCCGACGCCCGAGCGCGACAAGGCGCTGTAGATATGTGTCCAGCGCCTGGGCGGGGACGCCGGCCAGCGGAGCCCGTGAACTCCCATTATTGCGCGATGTGAGGGTAAGGCCGAGAAGACGCGCGCCCTCCTCCGCGTCTTCATTGAAGAGCTCGTAGAAGTCGCCGACGCGAAAGAAGACAAGCGCATCCTGATGGCGGCTTTTTACCTCCCGCCACTGCTGCATCAACGGCGTATCTTCAGACCTCATCGCGTGCCGATCGAACCCTTCCCCCGCCCCCCCCCCCCC
>JACDHR010000221.1 GCA_013820915.1 Gemmatimonadota bacterium | reverse complement strand
GGCGAGAGACTATGAGACCGATCCAAAGAGTAGCGAGGCGTGGATCCGCCTCGCCATGATCCGCCTGATGCTGTGTCGTCTGGAGCGGGCTGCCTAGGTTTCTCGACAGCTTCTTAGCGAATTTCCCACGGCAGCGACACCACCCCTAGCCGCAGAGAGCCCATGAGCAGCGCAGAGCCCGGGAAGCCGAGGAAAGCCGGGATGCGGATGGTCCGCAGCTCTGTCA
This sequence comes from Gemmatimonadota bacterium, assembly GCA_013820915.1. Lineage (GTDB taxonomy): Bacteria > Gemmatimonadota > Gemmatimonadetes > Longimicrobiales > Longimicrobiaceae > JACDHR01. The sequence goes on along the minus strand of JACDHR010000221.1, from coordinate 6,426 downwards.
CTTCGACCGAGGCGCAGAACAACTTCGGGCAGGTGCTCAGCCGCGCGAGGCAAGAGGGAGGCGTCTTCATCACGCGGTACGACCGTCCGGAAGCCGTCGTCCTTTCGATCGAGGAGTACGAGGCGCTCACCCGGGAGGAGGCGCCCGATCTCGCGGCTCTGGAGCGCGAGTTCGACGAGCTGCTGGAGCAGATGCAGCGCCCCGAGCATCGGCGCGCAGTCGAGCGGTTCTTCTCGCTGACGGGTCCCGAACTGGGAGAGGCGGCGGTCCGCGGCATCGCCGGGGAGGAGTGACCGGGGAGATCCTCGTCCTGGCCGGCACGAACGGGGCGGGCAAGAGCAGTGTCGCCGCCGTCTGCTGCCTCATCTCGCCGAGCTGGTCGTCCGGGACAACAGCACGGCTGCGCATCCGCCATCACCCGCGTCGCGCCAACGTTCAGGGCAGCGGTGTCAGCTACTCCCAGTTTCGCTAATAGCACGCTATTGCCGTCGCCACGAACAGAGCGCAGGGGGCGGCTTTCGCCTGCCCCCTGCGCTCTGTTCAACGACCTGGCTCAGCTAGGAGATTACGGCGTGCCCCAGCGTGCGATGCGGCGCGCCGTCTGCCCGTAACCGGGACGCCTTATTGAGGACAGGAGGTTCCCCAAAGCGGACGACTGTTAGCCAGCGTCCAGCTTGTAGCTTCGGTATCGAAACCATCTGGCTTGAAAGGGATGTTCGAAACACACCAGCCGGAGAGATCCCGGTTGAAGGCCGTCGCGCCAGAGAACATGGCGCTCATGCTCGTCACGGGGCCGGGCTCCCGCCCCACGACGGGTTGGCGCTGAAGGTCGCTACCTCGCCGTCGATGAGCGGTGGACCGATGCGGGTCACGTTCGCGCCGTCGGCGTCCATCGTGTCGATATTGTAGGTCCCGTCGCCAAATTCCCAGGCATACTGGCGATCGCTATGGAAGGCGATCCGTCCGAGCTCCTCCGTCGCCACCGGCTGGCACGCCTCGTCGAACTCGAAGCCGGGCATGTTCGGGACGGCCTCGCCGGGGCTCGCGTCGCCGTGCTCGACGTGCGCCGGGAGCGCCGCGTTGGCGACGGAGATGAGCGCGTAGCTGCCCGCGTCGGCGTCGTAGTGGCAGACCGCGGACTTGCTCTGACCCTGATTGAAGGCGATCGCTCCGACATCAGCGGACTCGGTCGGCAGCTCGTGGTCCTGGCAGCCGGCCAGCGCAGTCAGCGCCAGCGGGACCAGGAGCAGGGTAGTGCGTCGCAGGATCGTCATGGCAGCACTCCTCGTCTCGTGAGTAGAAGGCAGGTGCCCCGCGGCCCGGGAATGGGTGCGGTGGCGGCGCTCGGCGGCGCCCGTGATGTGCGCATCTGCTCGGTTCATGACTCGTCTGTGGGTGCGGGTGTGGTGGGGAGGGCGTGCTCCCCGGTGCTGGCGTCGCCTTCAGGAGGCGCCAGCGGCAGCGTGGCCTCGAGCGCGCCGATCTCCAGCTCGAGCGCCTCGGAGCGGCGGACGGCGTCCGCAGGTGGCGCGGCGGGCGGAGACTTCGCGCTCGAGTCGGGAGGTGGATCGCACATGGTGGCTCCGGGTCGAGAGGTGCGGTGCACAGGCTGCGTGAGCTTCCGCTGGGGAGACCACTCAGCGGTGCGGCCGCTGAGCGGCGAGATGTTGGACGCTGCGCCACTTCTCCGCCTGCGCCCACGCCCGGCCGGCGGCCTTCCACTGGTCGGCGCCGAGCACGGTCATCCCGAAGCCGCCCCAGATCAGCGTCCGCTGCAGCCCTGAGATCTCCCTCGCCTCCCCGGCCATGGTGCTGGCGAAGCCGCCCACGAGCGCCGCGGCGCCGAGGGTGAGCAGCGATTGGCTCCAGCGGCGGTTCTGCTGGTGGATCACCTCGTAGCGCGCGATGGAGTCTTCCAGCGTGCCCAGCCGCAGCGGCGGCAGCGGCGCGGGCTCGGCTTGCGGAGCGGCACTGTCGCGGCGCAGGACCAGGCTGCGGAGCACCCTCACCTGCTGTGTCTGCAGTACCTCACGAATCGCCTGCTGCTGCAGCTGATCCGTGATCGAGGTGACGGGCCCCTGTGCTGTGGCGGGTGCGGTGACGACCGCACAGGCCAAGGCGAAGGGAGCTAAGAGATGGCGTAGGCGGAGCATGGCGACCTTCCGATAGGGGGTGAGCGTTCGGCGTCGTTGACGTCGCAACGATGCGCTCGGGGGCGAAAAAACGCTACCTCGTATTGGACACCCAGTTGCACGTATTGGACATCGCGCGCGCAACCGTCAGCGCAGCAAGCAGTTACGGAAGGGAAAATTTCCGCGCCAGGAGACGAATCCGGCGCGGACCGGGCGTCAGGTGGGGGTACGCAGCGACTCCGAAGGGGCGGCGCCGAAGCGCTCGCGGAAGCAGCGGTTGAAGTGCGAGAGCGAATTGAAGCCGACGGAGTAGGCGACCTCGGTGACGCTGCCCGCGCCGTCCCCGAGAAGCTCTGCCGCGCGCTCCACGCGCACGGTGCGGATGAACTGGCTGGGGGTGGCGTCCAGCTCGGCCGCCAGCCGGCGGTAGAGCTGCTTGTAGCTGAGGTCGGCAGCGGTGGCCAGCGCCTCGGGGTTGAAATCCGGCTCGGTCAGGTGGGCCTCCACTGCGGCGCGGAGCTGCTCCTCCAGCTCCGAGCGCGCGGCAGGCTCCGCGGGCGCGGCCGGCGCCGGCAACCCCTCCTGCCGGAAGCGCTCGCGCAGCCGCTGACGGCTGGCGATCAGAGCGCTCACGCGCGCCTCCAGCACGCCCGCATGGAAGGGCTTGACGATGTAGTCGTCCGCCCCCGCCTCCAGCCCCTCGATCTCGGCCTCCGCTGCGGCGCGCGCGGTGAGCAGGATGACGGGGATGCAGTCGGTGGCGGGCTCCTCGCGCAGTGCCTGCGCCAGCGAGAAGCCGTCCAGGCGCGGCATCATCAGGTCGGCGATCACCAGGTCCGGCTGCGCCTCGCGGGCGGGCTCGAGCACCGAGCGCACGTAGGCGCGGATGTCCGCGTGGTCGTCCACCACCAGCACCGTCGTGCGGTCCTCCTCTTCCGCCTCCGTGGTCCTCACCCCCGCCTCGCTCGTGCCTCGCTCGGCACCCTCTCTCCCATGAAGCGGGAGGGGGAGGTGCACAGGCATCCATTCGGTGTTCTCCCCCTCTCCCCTTGTGGGAGAGGGGGCCGGGGGGTGAGGGGCACCCAACGGCAGCCGCACCACGAAGCTGCTGCCCGCGTCCGGCCGGCTCTCGGCGCTGATGCTGCCGCCGTGCAGCTCGACCAGCTCCTCGACCAGGCTCAGCCCGATGCCGGAGCCCACGTGGCGCCGCGTGGCCGAGCCGTCAACCTGGTAGAAGCGCTCGAAGATGCGCGGCAGCTTCTCGGGCGCGATCCCGATGCCGCTGTCGCGCACCGTCAGCACCGCACTGCCCTCCTCCTGGCGCAGTGTCACCGCCACCTGGCCGCCGGGCTCGGTGAACTTGATGGCGTTCGAGAGCAGGTTCAGCAGCACCTTCTCCATCTGCTCGGCGTCGAGCCGGGCCTGCAGCTGCTCCGCCTCCGAGTGGAAGCGCAGCGCGATGCCTCGCCGCTCGGCGAGCGGAGTGAAGGAGAGGGTGACGGCGCGCGCTAGCTCGACCAGGTCGCGCGGCTCGACGGCCAGCGCGAGCGTGCCGCTCTCGAGGCGGGCCAGGTGCGGCGCCGATGGACAATGCGGGAGCTGGTGAGCTACGTTGCACGCTGGGTTCCTATCGTCTAGCTTCACGGCGTGAACGGTACGCCGACGCCCGGGATGCAGGATCAGTGGCTCGAGCTTGGGTCCTGAGGGGAGGCAACCAAGCCATGCCACGCATCAGCGAGTTTTTCGGGATCATCGTCGCGATGTACTGCAACGACCACACACCCCCGCATTTTCATGTGAAGTACGCGGAGCACGAGGCGGAGATCTCGATCGATACGCTCGAGACACTCCAGGGATCGCTGCCGCGGCGGGTCCTGGCCCTGGTGCTGGAGTGGTCGGTGCTCCACCGGGGCGAGCTGCGCGAGAACTGGGAGCGTGCCCGCCAGGGCGAGCCGCTCGCGCGTGTCGAGCCATTGGAATAGGAGGAGGAAGCCATGATTCGGGTTCGATCTGTCGTTCCGCTCGAAGGTCACCGCCTGCGCGTAACCTTCAGTGACGGCACCGAGCGCGTGATGGATGTCGAGCGCTTCCTGAGAGGTCCCGTCTTCGAGCCCGTCAAGCGAGATCGCGCGCTCTTCGAGGCGGTGGCGGTGGATGAGGACCTCGGAACGGTGGTGTGGCCGAACGGCGCGGATATCGATCCCGACGTGCTGTACGGAAGGTATGAGCCAGCCTGGTGGGAGGAGGAACAGGCGGAGGGTGCGAAGCGCGCTGGATGAGGCCGGACCGGCACGCCCCGCTCCCCGACGCGCCGAGGGCGGGCTCCGCGCCTGCCCCAGCATCTGTGCGCGCTGGCTGCGCGCCTATCGGGTGAAGTCGGGGATGTTGAGCGAGAGCGTGGCCCGGTAGCCCACCGCAGCCGTGAGCCCCGCCGAAAGAGGCGCTAGGCGTCCGCGGCGCCCCCTGCAGGGTGCGTGATCTCGGTCCCTGGGCACAACTATGCTGCGGAGGTCGAAAACGCGCTACCTGATATCTTGCAGCTGTGTCCCGGTGTTTTGCAGGAGGGCCGCAACCCTCTTCATGGCAGCGACTTGGGAAATCGGTGCCGAACCCCTTCCGGGGATGTTGCGGGGCGGCGGCCCGGCCCCGGGCTCAGGAGGAGGGGGTGCGGAGCGAGGCGGCCGGTGCCGCGCCGAAGCGCTCGCGGTAGCAGCTATGGAAGTGCGAGAGGGAGTTAAAGCCGACCGAGCAGGCGGCTTCCGTGACGTTGCCGGCCCATCCCGCCGGAGCAGGACCTGCGGTCGCGGCTACCGGGCACCGGGCCGCACGGTGCCCGCCGCCGTGGTCAGACGATGCCAATGTCGTAGCGGTGGAGAACCGGCCGCACGAGAGTGAGATCGTCGAGGGGTCGGGACGCGGCAGGATGCAGCTTCGTCGCCGCGCGATCGAAGATGGCCGCGCAGAGTCGGCTGTCGTCCCAGCGCGAGCGGTACTCGATCCCATCCACACCCTCCGGATGCTGCCAGACCGCGAGCGCGATCTGCTGACATTCCTCGTAGACGGCGGCGTGCGGCAGGCCGGCCGAGGCGCCGAGGCGCGGCAGGGCGTCGCTGTGGAACCGGAAAAGCCGCACCTCGGCCAGCAGCTCGATGGTGGTCGCGGTGCGCACCTCGAGCCGGGCACGAGGGATGACGCGGTGCCGGCTGCCGCGCACCAGCGTCTCCAGGAACGAGGCCCCGAGCGAGTCGGCCAGGTAACAGGTGCCATATTCCCCCGCCGGTGCGTTGAAGCGGCCGTTCGGGCGGCGATCGAAATAGAGGGCGCCATGCCGGCGCTCGTGGAGGCGCCAGTACACCTGGCCCGCGGCGCGGCGCACGAGGGGCAGTGTCGGCGGCAGCGGCAGCGGGCTCACGCCGCGGCTTGGTGGCCGTAGCTGGCAGCGATGCGAATGGCGTCTTCGATACGATGCCCCGTACGAATCCAGTCGATGATCCGGCCCTCGCCGTAGTCGTCGGCAAGCAGCACGGAGAGCTGCACCCAGGGGTTGGGCTCCTCGAACGCGCCGAGCACCCGGCCGAGCGCAGGCGGGACACCGGCGTCGCCGAACTGCACGACCGGGTAGCCCCACTCGCCGCTGTTGAGCGGCACGGCCACCAGCCGATTCCTCTGTCGGCGCTGTTGCACGGCGGCCACCGAGATGCCGAGCAACTGCGCGACCTGCCCGGTCGTGTAGGTGCCGCCCGCCTCCTCGAGCATCTCCTCCTTCTTGGTCGCACCGCGCAGCAGTTCCTCCGCCCAATCGTCCGCCGTGTCCCCCGCCTCGGCGGGTACGGCGGCCAGGATCTCGGCGATCGAGCCCGAGGCCGAGCGGGCGGCGATGGCGCGAAGCAGCTGCTCCTCGCTGGCGCCGCGCACCGCACGCCGCAGTTGCGCGCTCATGCGCCGGTAGAGCGCGCGCCGCACGCCAGCATCCCGAGTCTCGCTCCCGCTCGCCATTTCCGCCCCCTATCGGTTGTGTGTGATCGCCCCCGCGGCCACAACAGCAAGATGTACTGCGCAGCGAAGCGGGTCAAGATCCGTCGGAGTCAGGAGGGCGTCTTCGGCAGCGGGTCCGTGCACCACGGCGGCCGTCGCGCGCAGGTGCCGCAGTTCCTCCCCGTGCAGTTGGGCAAAGGTGAGGTCGCGGATCACCTCCACTCCCGCGAGCGAGCGGATGCGCAGCGTGGCGCTGCGCGCCGCGGCCAGCGGGTCGCGCGGCGGGTCCAGCGCCACCGTGCCGGCCAACGCCGTGGCC
>JACDHR010000220.1 GCA_013820915.1 Gemmatimonadota bacterium | reverse complement strand
CCGACGGCGGCTTCCGCCTCACCGGCCGCAAGCTCTGGATCACCAACGGCGCCGAGGCCGAGATCTTCATCGTCTTCGCCAACGCGAACGTGGACGCCGGCTACCGCGGCATCACCGCCTTCATCGTCGAGCGCGACTTCGAGGGCTTCTCGGTGGGGAAGAAGGAGGACAAGCTCGGCATCCGCGCCTCCTCCACCACCGAGCTGATCCTCGAGGACGTATTCGTCCCGGCGGAGAACGTGCTGGGCGAGGTAGGGAAGGGGTACAAGACGGCGATCGAGACGCTGAACGAGGGACGCATCGGCATCGGCGCGCAGATGATCGGCCTGGCGCAGGGCGCGCTCGAGGCGACCATCCAGTACGTGCAGGAGCGTGAGCAGTTCGGCCGCACCATCGGCAGCTTCCAGGGAGTGCAGTTCCAGCTCGCCGAGATGGCCACCTCTCTCGAGGCCGCGCGCCTGATGGTCTACAACGCCGCGCGCCTCAAGGACGCCGGCCAGCCCTTCCTGCAGCAGGCGGCGATGGCGAAGCTCTTCTCCAGCGAGGTTGCGCAGAGGATCGCTAGCCGCTGCATCGACCTGTTCGGCGGCTACGGCTTCACCAAGGAGTACCCGGTCGAGAAGTTCTACCGCGACTCGAAGATCGGCACGATCTACGAGGGCACCAGCAACATGCAGCTCCAGACGATCGCGAAGAACCTCCTGCGGTAGTCGTGGAGCGAAGCTCGTAACGCACGAGGAACCGCAAAGGGCGCCGGCAGGGCACCGCGGCACCCGAACGAGCAGCTACAGCGTCTTCTCGTACAGCCGGAAGGTCTTCGTTCTGGGGCAGCCGAAGGCCTCGATCACGTGCCGCATGCGGCGATTCGCGCCCGCCACCAGCGAGATCTCGACGGGGTCCATGCCGAGCCGTCGGCCCGCCGCCTGCACCTCGGCGGCGATCACCGGCGCCAAACCGCGGCTGCTGAACTCGGGGAGCACGCCCATCAGGATGAAGCGCCCCGAGCGGATACGCGGGATGCCGCGCAGCAGCCGTAGCCAGCCGAAGGGGAGCAGCCGTCCCCGCAGGCGCGCCAGCACCTCGTTGATGTCGGGGAGGAGGAGCGCGAAACCGACCGCTCGCCCCTCCACCTCCGCGATGATCAGCAGCTCCAGACGGAAGAAGGGGCGAAAGCTCTCCGCACGCTCCCCGAACTCCACGAGCGAGATGGGCACGAAGCCCCAGAGGTCAGCGAAGGAGGCGTTGTAGAGGGCGTGCAGCGTCTTCACCTCGGCGTCCCAGCGCGCGGGATCGGCCGCACGCACCGCCACCTGTGCGAAGAGGCCCGCCCGGCGCGCGGCGGCACGCTCCAGCCGCGAGATCGCCTCCGACTGCGACTGCCGCGGCCGCCAGAGGTAGGCGAGGTAGTCGCGGTATGGCCGGTAGCCGTTCTGCTCGACCAGAGACACGTAGTAGGGCGGGTTGTAGGGGCTGAGCACCGTCGGGCGGAGGTCGAACCCTTCGACCAGCAGCCCCGCCTCGTCGTGGGTGGTCAGGTTGACGGGGCCGATGACGTGGCTCCTGGCCTGCTCCCGCAGCGCCGCCTCCGCCGCCGCGAAAAGGGCACGCGCCGCCTCCGAATCCTCCTCGCACTCGAAGAAGCCAAAGAAGCCCGCACCCGGTAGCCAGCGCGCGGCAAACGCCTCGTCCACGACCGCCGCGATCCGCCCGACGACCCGCCGCCCCCGCCGCGCCACCCAGCGCTGCACCCAGCGCGTACGCAGCGAGGCATTGTGCCGCGGCGACCATCGCTGCCGCTCGACCGAACGCAGCGGCGCCACCCAGCACGAGTCGCCCCGGTAGAGGGTGTACGGCAGCGCCAGGAACGCCCGGTGATCCGCGCGAGTACGCACGGGCACAACCTCGAGCGGGGATTCGGCCATGGCAGCAGCTACGTACATGAAGGGTGGATACTACGTCAAGCGCAAGCTGGACGGTTGAGGTACAGTCGGTATATTGTAGCACGCGATCCCGGCTGCTTCCCCTGATTACCGCGGTGCTCTCCCTTGGCGCCGTTCGATCGAGCCGGTCGGCTTCTCTCCCTCAGCACAGGGTCCTCTCATGCGAGCTGCCCCCGCTCTCCGGCGCGGGAAGAAAACGCGCATTCTGCTCGTGGCGCCCACCGCGCTGGACATGGAGGGGCGTCCGATCAAGCAGCGCCGCCTGCACCTGCCTGGCCTCACCTTCCCGATGCTGGCCGCGGTCACCCCCGACGATTGCGAGCTGCGCCTGGTGAGCGAGACGGTGCACGACATCCCCTTCGACGAGCCCTGGGATCTGGTGGGCGTCACCGGCATGGGTTCGGGGATCGTACGCGGCTGGGAGATCGCCGACGAGTTCAGGCGCCGCGGCCGCACGGTGGTGATGGGCGGGATCGCGGCCACCCTCGCCGGCCCCGAGCTCTCGCTGCGCCATGCGGACGCGGTGGTGCTGGGGGAGGCGGAGGAGACCTGGCCGCGGGTGATCCGCGACGTGCAGGACGGCAAGCTCGATTCCGTCTACCAGGCGGAGCGCCGCCCGCCGATCGATCAGCTCCCCGTCCCCCGCTACGACCTGATGGACCGCTCGCGCCTCGGCAAGTGGCGGCCCGTGCAGGCCACCCGCGGCTGCCCCTACACCTGCGACTACTGCTCGATCACCGCCTTCTTCGATCAGCGCTACCGCAAGCGCCCGGTGGACCAGGTGGTGCGCGACGTACGCGCCGCCAAGCGGGCGGGCTCGAGATACATCGCTTTCATCGATGACAACATCGGCGTGGACTGGAAATACTGCGCCGAGCTGTGGGAGGCGCTCATCCCGGAGAAGATCCTCTGGATCAGCCAGTGCAGCCTCCACATCGCCGACCGTCCCGAAATGCTGAAGCTCGCGCGCCGCAGCGGCTGCCGACTGCTCTCCTTCGGCATCGAGAGCGTCAACCCGGAGAGCCTGCGCGAGCACGACAAAGAGTGGAACCGCCCGGAGCGCTACCGCGAGGCGGTGCGCACCATCAAGCGGCACGGGATCGAGGTCTCGACGGAGATGATCATCGGGATGGATGGGGACGACGCCTCCGTCTTCCAGCGCACCTTCGACTTCATCATGCAGAACGAGATCATGGTTCCCCGCATCCACATCCTCACCCCCGTCCCCGGCACCCCGCTCTACGAGCGGATGCAGCGCGAGGGGCGGATGATCAGCGAGGACTTCGGCCGCTACAGCGGCGGGCAGGTGATCTTCCGGCCCCGCCACCTGGATCCGGAGGAGCTGCAGGCAGGCTACTGGAAGCTGTACGAGCAGGTGTTCTCCCGCCGGAACATCCTCAAGCGCTTCTGGCGCAACCGCGCCGCGCTCGGCCCCTACATGCGCGCCTTCATCATGGGGGTCAACCTGCACTACCGCAACCACATCCACCACCGCATCACGCCGGGGATCGTTTGAGGTCGTGGAGCGAGGAGCGAAGAGCGAGGAATCTGAGCGCCGGTCGCTGCCGCGCACGACTGAAGACTGAAGACTGAAGACTGAAGACTCCAAGGAGACTCCATGCGCATTCTGCTGGTTCGGCCGCCGGTGCCGCGGCACACGATGGGGCTCAAGCACGTGATGATCTGCGAGCCGCTGGAGCTGGAGTACGTGGCGGCGGGGTGCGAGGGGCACGAGGTGCAGATCCTCGACATGATCCTCGAGCGCGGCTACGAGGAGAGGCTGCGCGCGTTCAGTCCGGACGTGATCGGCACCAGCTGCTACATCACCGGGGTGAACGAGGTAATCAAGCTCTGCCGCATCGCCAAACGCTGGAACCCCAAGGTCTGGACGGTGGTGGGCGGGGTGCACGCATCCAAGGCGCCGGAGGATTTCGCGGATGGGGCGGTGGACTGCATCGTCCTGGGTGATGGTACCAGCATCATGCCCGAGCTGCTGGAGGCGTTCGCGAGCGGACGCGATCTGGAAGAGATCTCGGGCTTGGCGCTGCCGGTGGACGAGCAGCGCGTCGTCTTCACCGCCGAGCGCCGCTACATGCCGAAGCCGGACACGCTGCCGCTCCCCCGTCGTGACCTGGTCGCGCACCTGCGCCATCGCTACTACTACATCTTCCACCGCCCGGTGGCGACGGTGAAGACCACCTGGGGGTGCTGGTACAAGTGCAACTTCTGCTTCACCTGGCAGATCACCGACGGGCTGCCCTACTCGCGCAGCCCGGAGTCCATCGTCGAGGAGCTGGCCGGGATCGAGGCGGACGACATCTACATCGTGGACGACATCTTCCTCATCAACCGCAAGCGGCTGTCGAAGATCGCCGAGCTGATGCGCGCGCGCGGGATCCGCAAGAACATCTTCTGCTACGGGCGCTCGGATTTCATCGCCGAGAACGAGGACGTGATCGCCGAGTGGGCGGAGCTGGGGCTGAGGGCGGTGCTCATCGGGCTGGAGGCGAGCACCGACGGCGAGCTGGACTCGATGAACAAGCAGAACACGGTGGACTACAACCGCCAGGCGATCGAGGTGCTGCGCCGCCACGGGGTGGACACCTACGGCTCGCTCATCCCGAACCCCGACTACACGCCGGAGGACTGGGCGCGGCTGCAGAGGTTCATCGACGACACCGGCCTCTACTACCTCAACATCTCGCCGCTCACGCCGCTCCCGGGCACCGCGATCTGGGACGACTACAAGGACAGGGTGTCCGTGCCCCGCAAGGCGCACGGGCTGTGGGACCTCTCGCACTCGGTGCTCCCCACGCGCATGCCGCTGCGGGATTTCTATCGCTCGCTCCTGGGCGTCTACATCCACTCGATCCTGGATCTGCGGCGGGCGAACCGGCTGACGCTGCGCACCCGCCCGCCCGTCTGGCATCCCGCGTATCTGCGCCTCTGGTGGGGCGCGGTGCAGATCTACCGCCAGTTCCGCCACGCCCACCGCCACCACACCCCGCGCGAGCTGGCCGCCGCGATGGACCGTGGCCCCGAGGTGCCGGGACTGGTGCGGCGGCAGCGCTCCATGACCGGCACGAGCATCTCGCGCCCCGGCCGCACCCGCGGCCCGCTGCCGGCGGTGCCGGTGGCGATCACGCCGCGGGAGAGCGCTGCCGGGGGCGCGGCGGCCGGGATTGGCGCTGCGTGGCAAGGAGGTAGCGATGGCGACGCGTGAGCAGGTGGGACCCCCCTCCTCCGGCCCCTCCCCCGCTGTGGTCCGGTCGCCGCAGGCGAGCGTCAGGGGGGAGGGGAGAACTGCGCAACAGCCTCCCGGCGGTGGGAACGAGTTCCCCCTCTCCCGCTGGCGGGAGAGGGGGTTAGGGGGTGAGGGTGGCCCCGGCGACCCCTTCGACGGCTTCTTCGCCGGCCCCCCGCGCCCGGCCGCCGCGGCCAACGGGCTGCTCGACATCCCGGGCGCGCACGCCTGGATGAGCCTGGTCGAGTGGGGCTCGCACACCGACCTCTACACCTTCCAGGTCCCCCTCGACGGGCGCTCGGGGCCGCGTGTGGAGGCGCGCGGGCAGCCGATGCTGATGCTCTCCTCGTACGACTATCTTGGTTTGATCGGCCACCCCGCCATCGAGGCGGCGGCGGTCGAGGCGGTGCGCACCTACGGAACCGGTACGGGCGGGGTGCGGCTGCTGACGGGCACCAATTCTCTGCACCGCGAGCTCGAGCACGACCTGGCGATTTTCAAGGGTACCGAGTCGGCGATCACCTTCACCTCCGGCTACACGGCCGCGCTGGCGGTGATCTCCGCGCTCTTCGGGCCGCGCGACCGGGTGATCCTGGATGCGCGCTCGCACCGGAGCGTGATAGACGCCTGCAAGCTCGCGGGCGTCCCCTTCCGACGCTTCCGGCACAACGATCCGGAGTCGCTCGAGGCGGAGCTACGGCGTGAGTTGCCGGCGCGCCGGACGCTGGTGATCGTCGAGGGCGTCTACTCGATGGACGGCGACATCTGTCCGCTCCCGGAGATCGTCGAGGTGAAGCGGCGGCACGGTGCCTACCTGATGGTGGACGAGGCGCACTCCTTCGGGGTGCTGGGGCGGACGGGGCGGGGAATAGACGAGCACTGGGGAGTGGAGCCCACCGAGGTGGACATCTGGATGGGATCGCTCTCGAAAGCGATCCCCGCGAACGGCGGCTTCCTCGCGGGCCGGCGCGAGCTGATGATCTACCTGCAGCACGGCGCCGCCCCGTACATGTTCTCCGCCGCGCTCTGCCCCGCCGCCGCCGGCGCGGCACGAGCGGCGCTGCAGGTGATCGCCGCGGAGCCGGAGCGCCTGGCGAGGATGCGCCGCAACGCGCTGCGGCTGCGCGAGGGGCTGCGGAGGCTGGGCTTCGACACCGGCGCCTCGGCGACCCCGATCGTGCCGGTGGTGCAGGGCGCGAACGAGGCGGCCTTCCGCCTGGCGCGTGACCTCTTCTCGCTCGGGATCATCGCCACCGCGGTCATCCCTCCCGCCGTCCCCCGCCACGCCGCGCGCCTGCGCCTCTGCGCCACCGCCGCCCACACCCCCGCCGATATCGCGGAGGCGCTCGCGGCCTTCCGCGCGGTGCGGGCACCGGCTGCGGTGGGCGGGAGCGTGACCGCTGCGCTGAACGGCTGCAGTTCTCCCCCTCTCCCGCTTGCGGGAGAGGGGGCCGGGGGGTGAGGGCCTGC
>JACDHR010000676.1 GCA_013820915.1 Gemmatimonadota bacterium | reverse complement strand
CCCGACACGTGGGGACGCGAGTACTCGAGGATCCCGATGTACGCGGCGAGCAGCACGAGAATGGCCAGGAATGCCCACGTGCCCTTGGGGAGCTGCGGCAGCCATCCGCCGGATTGACCCTTGCGCTGATCGGCGCTCATACGCCTGTCAGCCTAGTGCGTGGTCGTGCGGCGGGTGCCGGAGTACGCGGGGGTCAGGTCCCACGGGCTCGCCGGCGGACCACGCCGACCAGTATGACGGCGAGCACGATGCCCACGAGGCCCAGGGCGATCGCCGCGCCGACCCCGATCCCGCCGCCGGAGTCGCCCGCCGGCGCCGCGGGCGCAGCCGCGTCCGGGGCAGTGTCGCCGGCCCGGATCCGGGGCGGCGGCAGGAACGAGCGCTTGTCGAGGATGCCCTTCCCCTCCACGTACTGCCATCCTTGGTAGATGTTGGGGTTCACGACGAAGGCGCCCTCCGGATAGAAGAGGGGCACCACGGGCAGATCCTGGTTCAGCAGCTCGATCTCCTCTCGGATCCTCGCAAAGCGCTTTTCCGGGTTCGTCTCCTTCGACGTGAGCTCGGCCAGCCGATCGAACTCCTCGCTGCTGTAGCCCATGTAGTTGAGCGGCGCCTCCCGCTCGTCGGAGCCGAACACCTGCCGCAGGGTGTCCGCGCTGGAGGACGGGAGCGGCGAGATGCTCCAGATCGCCGCCTCGAATCGCGGCGACCCCTTGTCGCCCGCGGCGCCCACCGCGGTGGCCAGCTCGTCGAACGGCACCAACTCCAGCTCGACGTCCACGCCCGCGCGCTCAAGCGCCAGCACGACCTGCCTGCCGGCCTCGCTGCGGAAGGGGTCCTTGGCGGGCGCCAGCACCGTGATCGGCGGAAGGTCGAGCTCGGCGAGCTCCGCGCGCGCGAACTCGGGGTTGAAGCGGTGCAGTTTGTTCCGCGTGGCCAGCCCCGACCTTGGGTGGACGTAGCCGCGGTCGGCCGGGAAGGTGCGCTCGTCGATCCCCGCCGCGTTCTTGGTGATCCGTTCCAGGTCGAGCGCGGCGGAGACGGCCTGCCGTGCCCTTTTCGAGTCGAACGGCGCCTCGCGCAGGTTGAACATCAGGGCGGTCCCCTCGTACAGGCGGCCACGCTCGGTCTCGAACGAGGGCCCCGTCACGTCCTCCTGCGTGTCGTCCGGCAGGGTCACGGGGATCATGTCGAGGTCCCGGCTGCGGAAGGCCCGAACGGTCGCGGCGAAGTCGCTGTTGAACGGCAGCTCCAGGGTGGCCACGCGCGGGCGCCCGAGGAAGTAGTCCTCGTTGGCGCGAAAGACGTAGCCCGCCTCCGGGTCGCTCTCGACAAGGCGATAGGGCCCGCTCCCCACGGGCATCCCGGGCGGCGTCTCGCCCGACGGGAGGTCCTCCCACAGGTGGCGCGGCAGGATCGGCACGTCCGACAGCGGCTGGTCGAAGCCCGGCGCCGGGTGCTCGAGGTTGAACACCACGGTGAGGTCGTCGACCACCTCGGTGCTCTCGATGGCCTCGAGCTGGGGCGTGAAGCGCTGCTGATAGCGCTCCGCGAAGTAGTCGTAGGAGAACTTCACGTCCTCCGCAGTCACCGGTCTGCCGTCGTGGAAGCTCGCCCCGTCGCGCAGCACCACGGTTATTCGCGTGCCGGCTTCGTTGCGGCGGATCTGCCGGGCGAGCCACGGCTCGGCCATCCCGCTCTGGTCGCGCCACAGAAGCGTGTCGTAGACGAGCGTCAGCAGCGGATAGCCCCGCTCGCCGGGGAAGGTGTAGGGAGTCAGCGTGCCGTCGTACTGTGGCCAGGCGATCCGCACCCGCTCGGCCGTGTTGCCCTCCTCCTGGGCCTGCGCCGGCAACGCGGTCAGCAGCGCCGCGGCGACGATGAGACAGATGAGAAGTCGCGCGCGGGTCATCGCTGGAGCCTAGCTGCCGTGTAGGCGTTTCGCACCGGCTCGCACCAGATCACGATCGACCGGATGTCGTCAGCATCGGCGTCCTCGGGC
>JACDHR010000675.1 GCA_013820915.1 Gemmatimonadota bacterium | reverse complement strand
CCGTGGGACGCCCGCACGATCGACGCGGCGATCCGCCGCTACGAGGCGCTGCTCCCGCCGGGTGCGTGGCCGAACTGGGTGCTGGGGAACCACGACCGCATGCGGATCGCCAGCCGGGTGGGGGAGGCGCAGGCCCGCGTAGCCGCGATGCTCCTGCTGACGCTCCGCGGTACCCCCACTCTGTACTACGGGGACGAGATCGGGATGAAGAACGTCCTGATTCCGCCGGACCAGGTGCGGGACCCGTGGGAGAAGAACCTGCCGGGCCGGGGGCTGGGGCGCGACCCGGTCCGCACGCCGATGCAGTGGAGTGGCGCGGCGGGCGCGGGCTTCACCACGGGCACACCGTGGCTGCCGATCGCCGACGACCTCCGAAGCATCAACGTCGAGGCGCAGCGCCACGATCCGCACTCCCTGCTCTCGCTGCACCGCCGGCTGATCGCGCTACGGCGGCGCGAGCCGGCGCTGCAACTGGGCGGGTACGAGCCGGTAGACGCCGATGGGAGCGTGCTGGCGTACATCCGCGGCCTCGGTGGCGATCGGTTCCTCGTCGCGCTGAACCTGGGCGCCGGGCCGCGGGTGCTGGAGATCGGGCACGAGGGACGGGTCGTGCTCTCCACCCGGCCGGCACGGGAGCGTGAGGGGCAGGTGGTCCGCGGCACGCTGGATCTCGGCGCCGACGAAGGGGTGATCCTCCGCCTGATGGTCTAGCCTGATGGTCTAGAACGTGCGACAGCGGGCTCGCTCCGGGAGAGGGAAATCGACACGCAAGGCAAGGAGTTCATCATGCCGGCAGGCGCGCTGACAGACCGGATCCGGGACGTGCAGCACCCGCTCCGCACGTCCGAGGATCTCGACCCGCTCCTGGACCGTATCGGAGACTCGCGCTTCGTGCTCCTGGGTGAGGCCTCCCACGGCACGTCCGAGTACTACACCTGGCGGCACCACATCAGCGAGCGGCTGATCCGTGAGAAGGGGTTCTCCTTCATCGCCGTGGAGGGCGACTGGCCGGACTGCTACACAGTGAACCGCTACGTGAAGGACTACCCGGACGCCGGGAGCAGCGCCCGCGAGGTGCTGCACGCCTTCGACCGCTGGCCGACCTGGATGTGGGCGAACGAAGAGGCCGTCGCGCTCGCCGAATGGCTCCGGCAACACAACGGCGGGCTGCCGGAGGAGCGGAAAGTCGGCTTTCACGGGCTGGACGTCTACTCGCTCTGGGACTCAATGGGTGCGGTGATCCAGTACCTGGAGCAGATCGATCCGGAGGCAGCACGCCGCGCGCAGCGCGCCTACGGCTGCTTCGATCCCTACCGGGAGGACGTGCAGGAGTATGCGACTGCGACCTCGGTGGTCCCCACCTCGTGCGAGGACGAAGCCGTGGCAATGCTGCGTGAGCTGCGCCGCAAGGCCCCGGAGTACCGGGAGGACGGGCGAGAGGCGTACTTCAACGCCGAGCAGAACGCGCTCGTCGCCCGCAACGCCGAACTGTATTACCGCACCATGATGCGCGGCGGGCCCACTTCGTGGAACGTGCGTGACACGCACATGATCGAGACGCTGGAGCGGCTGATGGAGCACCACGGGCCCCACGCGAAGGCGATCGTATGGGAGCACAACACCCACATCGGCGACGCGCGCGCCACGGACATGGCCCGCGCCGGGATGGTCAACGTGGGCCAGCTGGCGCGCGAGCGATGGGGCGAGCGGGACGTGGTGCTCGTGGGGTTCGCCTCCCACCGCGGGAGTGTGATCGCGGGTGCGGAGTGGGGCGCGACGATGCAGCGGATGCGGGTGCCTCCCGCGCGGCCGGGGAGCTGGGAGGACCTGCTGCACAACGCGGGTACGGACGACCGCCTCCTGATCCTGAGCGAGCTCGCGGACGCGGCGGGCGCCGGGGACCCGCTGAGCCACCGCGCGATCGGGGTGGTCTATAACCCGGCGCACGAGCGCTACGGCAACTACGTGCCCACGATGCTCCCCCTGCGCTACGACGCGCTGCTG
>JACDHR010000674.1 GCA_013820915.1 Gemmatimonadota bacterium | reverse complement strand
ATCGTTCGCATGCCGCGGAGCCGCCCGAGGTGAGGACCGCCGAGGTGCCCTACCTCATGCCCAGCATTGGCGGCATCGGACAATCGAGGGCTTCGGAAATGGCACGCAGCAGTTCGGCCTCCGCGCGATGCATGTGCCGATCGTGCGCCGCGCAGGCGGCACACGCTTCGAGGAAGCGGCGCTGGATGGCGGGGGATGCGTGCTCGAGCGCGGTGAGCGCGTCATCGATGCGCGCCAGACCGACCGCGCGCGCCTCTTGCAGCCGGATCGTGCCCACGGATTCGGGGAGGTGTTGTGCGCCGGCCTCGAACGCGGCGTGAGCGGCCTGCGAGTCGCCGTCGCTGCCAGCCCGGGCGACCGCCGACAGCAGCGCTTCCACGTGGCCTCGGAGCGGTTGAAACGATTGGATTCGCCGCCCCACGCGATCGGCCCCCGTGTTGGATGTCTGGAGCCGACGTGTGAGGGAATGCATCAGCGCGTAGTCGAAGATGCGCACCGTACTGTCGCTCCGGATCAGTCGGTCGACCGCCTCGCGAAACCGCTCTGCCTCGTTGGGTGACATGTGCAGCAGTGCGGGCAGCGCGAGGTCGAGGAGTGGGAGCAGCGCACCCGCGCCCTGCTCGCGGACCAGCGGCAGGAGCCGGCCGACATGCGCCTCCATCTCCTCGCCACCCTGCTCCCGGATCACCTCCCGTTCCGCAGCCGGAACCGAGGTGCCGCCCGCGAGCACCAGGGCGAAAACCAGCGCGCGCGCCTCTACGGGGTCATGCACCGCGCGGGTCAAGGACTCCGGGAAACGCTCCAACAGAGACGCGGCGTAGGATAGGTGCTCGGCTGTGGGCGCGCCGATGGAGGAGACGGCCGCCGCCGGGCTGACGAGCTGCATGGCGGCCGCCGTGCGGCCGGGCGCCACGGTCTCGAACCCGTGGCGGCCGGCTGCGGGTGCGTGCGCTGCAACAGAAGCGGTGCGGGACGCGGCGGAAGTGAAATCGCCGTCCCAAGCGGGCTCCAGGCGGCGGATCCGATCTTCCAGGGGAGGGTGGGTAGCCAACATGCCCAGAAGCGAGCCGCGCACACCGTTGGCAAAGAAGAGGTGGCTCAACTCTTCCGCGTGATGGTCGCCGATGCGCGAGCCATGCGCCTGCGCGCCAATCTTCTTCAGCGCTCCGGCGAGGCCGTCGGGGTTACGGGTGAACTGCACGGCTGCCGAGTCGGCAAGGTATTCCCGCTGCCGGGAGATCGCCGCCTTGATGATCTTACCGAAAAAGACACCGATATAGCCGACCAGCAGCAGCATGAAACCCAGGATCACCACCCATCCCGCCCCGCTGTCGCGCCCGCCTCTGCCGCGGGGACCGGCGTAGACGATGCCACGCCCGATCACAGCCAGCAGAAGGAGGCCGTACAGCACGCCGATCAGCCGGATGTTCAGCCGCATGTCGCCATTCAGTATATGGCTGAACTCGTGCGCGATCACGCCCTGCAGCTCGTCGCGCGTGAGGCTCGTGAGCAGCCCACGCGTCACAGCGACGGCGGCATCATGCGTGGTATATCCGGCGGCGAAGGCGTTGAGGCCATCCTCCCGGTCCAGCACGTAGATCGCGGGCACCGGCGTGCCGGCCGCGATAGACATTTCTTCCACCACGTTGACCAGCTTCCGCTCCTCCGGGTCGGTGGTGTTCGTGGCGACCCGTCGGCCCCCCAGCAGCTCAGCAACCGCCGTCCCGCCCTGGCGGAGGCTCGCAGTTCGAATGGCGGTCCCGATGGCGACCACGACCCCGACGCCGAGGGCGACCTGCAGCAGGAGAACGACATCGATCGCCCCCGCCCCGGACCCGGGCCCGGGCCCGATCGCCAGATGAACAACGGCGTAAACCACTGCGATGATGGCGATGACCGCTGCCGCGAAGAGCCCGATCAGGAGATAGGTACGTTTTCGAGCCGCGTCCTGTGCCTCGAAAAAGTCCATCAGCAGTAAAGAAACTGGTGTGACGAATGGAGACCACG
>JACDHR010000673.1 GCA_013820915.1 Gemmatimonadota bacterium | reverse complement strand
GTGCGCTGCAGCAGCGTCCAGCTCGGGGAGTCGGTAGGGGAGACGGGTGACGGGTCGCTTCCCTCGCCGAGAAGGCGCAGCTCGACACGCGGATCGTCCACCACCTCGCGCACCCGCTCGAGCACACCCGCGGCGCTGTCGCCGGGGCGCAGGCGGAAGTTGACCACCGCACGGGCGCTGCTGGGGAGCACGTTCTCCTTCACCCCCGCCTGGAAGATGGTCGCGGCCGTGGTGGTGCGCAGGGTGGCGTCCGTGGTGGGCGAGGCGGCGAGCTGGCGCTCGACGAGCGGCCGGAAGAGCCAGAGATTGGCGAAGACGATCCGCGGGCCGAAGCCCATCTCACGCCCGACGTAGTCGAACATCTCGCGCGTAGGGCCGGTGATGCCGCCGGGGAAGGGGCGCTCCTCCAGGCGCTGGATGGCGCGGCTGGTGATCCCCACCGCCGTCTGCCGTGGCGGCATCGAGGAGTGGCCACCCTCTGCGGTCGCGATCAGTTCGATGCTGAGGCTTCCCTTCTCCGCGATCCCCACCACCGCAACGGGCGCCGTCACTCCGGGCACCGTGCCGGTGGTCAGAGCGCCGCCCTCGTCGAGGACGAGCTCGAGCTCCACCCCGCGCGACGCGAGCAGCGCCGCGATGCGCGCGGCGCCTTCCGCGCCGCCCACCTCCTCATCCGCCCCGAAGGCGAGGTAAACGCTGCGCCGCGGCTCATGCCCTCGCGCGAGCAGGAGCTCCGCCGCCTCGAGAACGCCCAGGACACCGAGCTTGTCGTCCATCGCTCCGCGGCCCCAGATGTAGCCGTCGGCGATCCGGCCCGCGAAGGGGGGATGCGTCCACTGCGTCTCGGTGCCGGGCTCGACCGGAACCACATCCATGTGGCCCATCAGCAGGATCGGTCGCAGCGTCGCATCGCTCCCCGACCAGGTGTAGAGGAGCGCGCCCTGCCCCACCACCTCTCGGCCGAGCGCTCCATGCACGCGCGGAAAGCTCGCCTGCAGGTACTCCCGCAACGCCGCGAACTGCTCCTCCTCCCGCTGCGCCGGAGCCTCGTAGGAGATGGTGCGGAAGCGCAGCGAGCCCGCCAGCCGCTCGGCGGCCGCGGCGGCATCCACTGGCAGCTCCGCCGCCGGCTCGCTCGGGAGCTGCCGCGAGGTGAAGCGCGCGGTGCGCACCAGCAGGACCGCGAGCAGCAGTACCAGTCCAGCCCCGAGGGCGAGCCCGATGCGCTTCATCCGGATCTCCCTGGAACGGCGCGGGCCGAGCAGCGGGCGGTTGCCCAACGCGCCTGGAGAGGGCAGCGGTGCACGCTCAACAGAGGGGCACATGCCTCCGCCGGCCACAGCCTCATTGATGTGCCGGCCGAGCTTGAACCCGCTCTCGACCTTACCGGGGGAGATGTTCTTTCCACAGGAGGTGACGAGGCTCTCCTTCTTGCAGCGAGAGCGAGGTAGCCATCACCGTCGATGCTGCCAAGGTCGCCCCGCCCCTACCTCGGCTGAGTACCTGTGGTGGCAGAACCGCCGCCTTCTTCTGGCTCCCGCAAGCGCGGGTGGCCGGGATACGTTCGTGCCACCTCGGCTCGTCCCTCTTCGCCGCGCGCGAGCATGCGGGCGACATACTCGTCAACCGACATGGTCGACAGAGGAGAAATCGTTCGTTCGCGTGGATCACGGAAGAACCACTGCAGGAGCGAATCGAATGAGCCGGTCTCGGCAAGTCGAGACATTACATCGCGCTTCAGTTCCTCTAACCGACTGAGCCGTGTCGGTGCGGCGTCGACCGGAACAAGCGCATCGTCATCGTTCACG
The DNA here is from genome assembly GCA_013820915.1 of Gemmatimonadota bacterium. GTDB lineage: Bacteria > Gemmatimonadota > Gemmatimonadetes > Longimicrobiales > Longimicrobiaceae > JACDHR01. Next base: position 204 of record JACDHR010000673.1, on the reverse strand, counting down.
CGCAAGCCCCCAATCAGTTCTGCGACGTCCGCCACACGCGCCGCCTCGTTGGGCTGTACGACAGGCACGTCCCACACCCGCGCCGTGTTGTCACCCGAGCCCGTGAGCACCCGCGTCCCATCCGGACTCCACGCCACCGCCAGCACCACGCCTTGATGCTCGAGCGGCGCTCCGACCGGCTGCCTCGTGCGCACGTCCCACACC
>JACDHR010000219.1 GCA_013820915.1 Gemmatimonadota bacterium | reverse complement strand
GCCGATGCTCGCCGCCCGCTGGGACACTGACCCGGAGGACGCCGGCCGAATCCGCCGCAGGCTGAGCGCCGCCGGCCGCGGAGTGGGCCGCGCGCTCGGCCGCCTCACCGCGCGCCCGCTGGCAGCCTTCGACCGCGGCTTCGCGCGCTTCGCCGCCTTCTACCACCAGGCGCTCGATCGCGCTCTCGATCGGCGGATGCTGGTGGTAGGCACCAGCGTTCTCCTCTTCGCCGCCGCGCTCGCGACCGCGCTGCTCTTGCCGCGCGGCCTCCTGCCCGACGTGGATCAGGGCAGCTTCCGCGCCCGCGTGGAGCTGCCGCGGGGTACCCCGCTGGAGCGCACGCTCGAGGTCGCCGCGCAGCTCGAATCGCTCCTCCTGGCGGATCCCGGCGTCGAGGCGGTCTTCACCCGGGTCGGCAGGCAGGGCGCGGTCTCGGGCATCGAGATGCAGGAGAGCGGACTGCACACCGCGGCGCTCGAGGTCGAGCTCGCCGGGGGCGCGCGAACCGCCGCGGTGCTGTCGCGCGTGCGGCGCCGGCTGGCCGCCTTCCCGCCGGGCAGCGTGTCGCTGGAGACCGGCGGCACCAGTGCGCTGGGTCAGCTTCTGGGCGGCGCCGAAGCGGATCTCGCCGTTCGCGTGCGCGGTGACGACCTGGACCGTTCGCTCGCGTACGCGCGCACCGCGGAAGAGCGTCTCACGGGCGTGCGGAGCCTCGCCAACGTGCGGCTCGGCACGGAGCTTGGGCAGCCGGAGGTGCGGGTCGAGATCGACCGCGAGCGGGCGGCCGCCTACGGGATCGAGCCGCGGCGCATCGCCCGCACCATCGAGCAGTATATGCGCGGCACCGAGGCGACGCAGTTCGTGGACTTCGACCGCCGCGTCCCCGTGGTGGTACGCCTCCCGGACGCCGAGCGGCAGGCGATGGCTACGCTGGACGTGCTCCGGGTGGACGGCGTGCCGCTGCGCGAGCTGGTGCGGCTCCACCCGGGCGAGGGTCCGTCCGAGATCCGTCGCATCGAGCAGGGGCGCGTCGTAACGGTGCACGCAGACGTCGCTGCCGGTGGTCTGGACGCGGCGGTCGGCGATGCGCGGGAAGCGCTTTCCGAGCTTCCGATTCCGGCGGGCGTGCGGCTCGAGATCGGCGGCGAGAACGAGGAGATGCGGCGCAGCTTCCGGGAGCTGGGCTTCGCCTTCGTCCTGGCGCTGCTGCTGGTCTACATGATCCTGGCGGCGCAGTTCGAGTCGCTGGTCCACCCCTTCACCATCCTGCTGAGCGTGCCGCTCGCCCTTGTCGGCGCGATCGCCGCGCTCGGGCTCTCCGGCGCGGGGCTCAACACCATGAGCCTGATCGGCATCGTGATCCTGACCGGCATCGTCGTCAACGACGCGATCATCAAGGTGGACATGATCAACCAGCTGCGGCGTGACGGCGTGCCGCTCCGCGAATCCATCCTGGAGGCCGGACGCACGCGGCTCCGACCGATCCTGATGACCACCGTGACCACCGCCGTGGGTCTGCTGCCGATGGCGCTCGGGATCGGGCGGGGCGCGGACCTTCGCGCGCCACTCGCCATCGCGGTGATCGGCGGGCTGCTCGTCGCTACGATGCTCACGCTGATCGTGATCCCCGTCGTCTACGACATCATCGAGAGCGCGCGCCGCCGGATCTCCGGTGCGCTCGCCTCTCGCGGCACTCCCCACGGGAGCCTGCCGGCCGCTCCCCAGCCGCTGCCGGGGGATTAGGCTTCCACGATGATCCGCCTCTCAGTCCGCCGCCCCGTCGCCGTCGCCATGGCGTATTTCGCCGTGGCGCTGCTCGGCGTGGCCGCGTGGCGCAACATCCCGATCGAGCTACTCCCCGACACGCAGCTTCCGCGGCTCCGCGTGGAGGCGTTCCTGCCCGGCGCGTCACCGGAGACGACGGAGGCCTTTCTGACCTCGCCGCTGGAGAGCGCGGTGCAGCAGGTGCGCGGGGTCGAGCGAATCGAGTCGGTTTCCGAAGAACGCTTCGGACGCGGAGTCGCGAGCGTCGACGTCGAGTTCTCGCGTGAGACGGAGATGGATTTCGCGCGGCTCGAGCTCTCCGAGCGTCTGCGCGCGCTGGAGGGCGTGCTCCCTTCGGCCGCGACCCGCCCGCGGGTCACCCCCTACGTGCCGCGGGAGTTCCGGGAGCAGAGCCGTCCTTTCCTGGCGTACACCGTCTCCGGCCCGTATACGCTCGAGGCGCTCCGCGCCCATGCGGACGACCGGATCGTACCCGAGCTGCTGCAGATGGACGGGGTGGCGCACATCCAGGTCGACGGCGGACGGGCGCGCCTGCTCGAAATCGAGCTCGACACGGAGAAAGCGGCCGCGCTCGGGATCAGCCCCGTGCAGCTTCGGCAGCGCATCGAGGATCTCGAGTACGTGCGCGAGGCGGGGGTGGTCGAGATCGCCGGCATGCGCCACTCGCTCGCCATCCGCCACCGCGCCGAGTCGGCCGCCGAGATCCGGCAGCTTCCGCTCCGCGGCGCGGGCGCCGGGGCAGTGCGGCTCGGTGAGGTCGCGGTGGTACGCGACACCTACGAGGAGCCGCAGCGCCACTACCGGATCGATGCGCAGCCGGCGCTCACCTTCACCGTCTTCCGCGAGCCGGGGAGCAATGCGGTGGCGGTGGCGGACCGGGTCAAGGAGCGCCTCGCCGAGCTTTCGCGCATCCACCCGTCCGGCACCCGGCTGCACCTGGACAGCGACGAGAGCGAGGCTGTCCGAACGCAGCTCTCCGACCTGCGCTTCCGGGCGATGGTCTCGGCAGGGGTGATCTTTGTTGTTCTTCTGCTCTTCCTGCGCTCGTTCCTCTCCGCCGGGATCGTCTTCGCGACGATCGCCTTCTCGATCCTCGTCACCCTGAACCTCATCTACTGGGGCGGTTTCTCGCTCAACGTGCTGACGCTGATGGGGCTCGCGCTCGGGTTCGGGCTGATCGTGGACAATGCGATCGTCGTGCTGGAGAACATCTACCGGCACCGCAAACAGGGGCAGCCCGCCGCGCGGGCCGCGGAGCGCGGAGCGCGGGAGGTGATCCTGCCGGTGCTCGCCGCGACGGCTACCACGCTCGTCGTGATCGTCCCCTTCGTCTACCTGCAGGGCGAGCTGCGCGTCTACTACGTGCCGCTCGCGATGGTGGTCGGCTTCTCGCTGCTGGCCAGCCTCTTCGTCGCCTTCTCCTTCATCCCCGCGCTGGCGGGCCGCGTGCTGAGCGCGGAGTCAACTTCCGACGCACGCGCGGTTCCCCGCACCCCGATCTACCAGCAGTTCTACGGAAGCGTCACCGGCTTCACGCTCCGCTTCCCCTGGCTCACCGTGCTGCTCGCGGCCGCGACGCTGGGCGGCTCCTACTACCTCTTCGACAAGCACGTCAACAAGGGGCTGCTCTGGCGCAACTGGGCGGGCGAGCAGAGCTACATCGACATCCGCATCGCGCTGCCGCGCGGCGAGGAGCTTTCCCGCACCGACGAGCTGGTACGCTACTTCGAGGACAGGCTGAGCGCCATGCCCGAGGTGGCGCGTTTCGTCACCAACGTGCGGCCGCAGAGCGCCGACATCCGCGTCACCTTCCCGGACTCGCTGGAGGCGACGTTCGTGCCGGTCGCGATCAAGGAGCAGATGGTCGCCTTCAGCCATCTCTTCGGCGGCGCGGAGGTGCGGGTCTACGGCTTCGGCCCCTCCTTCTATGGCGGCGGCGGCAGCCCCCCTAACTTCTCGATCAAGGTTCTCGGCTACAACTACGAGACGGTGCGCGACATCGCGGACGACCTGGGAAGCAGGCTCACGCGCTTCTCGCGGATCCACGAGGTGGACACCAACTCGTCGGGCCGCTGGTACTCGCGCGACCGGGCGAGCGAGCTGGTGCTGGATCTGGACCGCTCCGCCCTCGCCATGTACGGCCTCTCCGCGCGCGACGTGGTGATGCAGGTCCGCTCCGCGGTTGCCGGGGCGGAGGGAAGGTCGAGCATGATGCGCCTGGGCGGCGAGCCGCTCCAGTACTCGGTGAAGCTCTCCGGGTACGACCGGATGGAGATGCTCGCGCTGCAGGATCTGCTCGTCCCGTCGCCGGCGGGCGAGGGGGTGAGGCTCGGCAGCGTGGCGACGCTCGCCGAGCGGCAGGTGCTCAACCGCATCATCCGCGAGAACCAGCAGTACCAGCGCGTGGTCAGCTACGAGTTCCGCGGCCCGAGCCGGCTCGGCGACCGCGTGCACGAGGCGGTGATCGAAGCCACCGCGCTGCCGCCGGGCTATTCGCTGGTGGGTCGCGAGGAGTGGAGCTGGGGCCAGGAAGAACAGCAGCAGATCTACGGGATGCTGCTGATCGCGCTGCTGCTCGTCTATATGGCGACCGCCGCGCTCTTCGAGTCGCTGCGCCAGCCGCTCTGCGTGCTGCTCACCGTGCCGATGGCACTGGTCGGCGTCTTCCTGATCTTCTTCTACGCCAACGCCAGCTTCACGCGCGAGGCCTACATCGGCGTGATCATGATGGGCGGCATCGTGGTCAACAACGCGATCCTGCTCGTCGACCACGTCAACCGGCTACGCCGCGAGGCGAGGCTCGCGCTCCGGCCGGCGATCCTGCGGGGGACGCTGGAGCGCGCCCGCCCCATCCTGATGACCAGCGCCACCACCATCCTGGGCCTGCTGCCGCTCGTGCTCTTCAGCGCCACGGCGGATGCCAATATCTGGAACGCGTTAGGCTACGCGCTGATCGGCGGGCTGACCAGCTCCACGCTCTTCGTGCTCACCGTCACGCCCGCGCTCTACCTGCTCTTCGAGCGCGGTCCGGAGCGGCGGCGGGTGGAGCGCGAGCGGCGGGAGCCGTGCGAAGTGCCGGTGAGCGCATGATCGTGGTGTATTGTCCGGATGCGCGGCTGCAGCCGTTGGTGCGATCATCCCTGGGAACAACGTTCCGGTCGTTCGCGATTTACTGGAAAGGGGTACGCGTCGCGTCATGTGTTGCAAGCTGCGTCATATTGGTTCTGGAGTGGCTCTCCTCCGGCAGTGGGCAGGGAGGTCTCCACGTCCTCAAGCAGCGTCCAACGAGCTGCCCGGTGGTCCTCGTGATGCGGAAGGACGTTGAGAACGCGCGAGCACTGAAGGATGTGGTCGTCGAGGAGGTAGTATGGCTGGAGGAGCTCAAGATCTGTCTGCTCCCCGCGCTCGAGGGGGCGCGTAGCCGCGGCGGGTTGGACCGGCTTGCGGCGGCGATTGCAGGAGCCTCCTGCCTCCCGGCCCGGCTGCGAACGGCGCTTGCCCTGGCCTGCGAGGTGAAAAGGCCCGTCCGTTCCGTCAACGAGCTGGCGCGGCTGGCCGGCTGCCACCGCGGCGCACTTTGGAGAGAGTGGCGGAATGCCGCGAAACCCACCCCTGCGTTTCGCCTCGAAGTTTTCTTGCATTGCCTGCTGCTGTATCACGCCGTTGTTTGTCGTTCGGCGGGATCTCCCTGGCTCAATATCGCGCGAGAGCTGGGGACCCATGAGCAGAGTCTCCGGCGTATGGCGAAACCTTCGGTCGGATACATCCTTGCCGAACTTGTTCGGGAATCGGGACTGCTTCCGGAGTATGTACACTCTCGCTCGATGTTCGCAGATCAGCCCGGCGAAGATGCGACATTCTCACCCCCTTTGCGACAAAACTTCGCTTGTGGCGCGGAACTCAACCCCTTAGCTTTGATGAAAGCTGGCTCCGTTGCAACCGGTGTGACCCGGCGCATTCACCATACACTATCGAGGAACCGATGAAGAAACGCTCATTGATCCGGGCACTTACGGGTGCTGTATTCTTGATCGCGGGGCTGACGACCGCACAAGCTGGTTACGGGCAGGACATGTCTTGTAATGATTTTTGCGGGCCACGGGCTATGGCCGTTTACGAGGAGCACGGGCAACGCGCCGCTACCTGGTACTACTCTGGCTGCATGGATGGCTGTCTTAACCCGTAGACGATGGTCGATTGATCGGGTTGTCGCAGGATGATGTAGATTAGACGGGTCACACCGGCGCTTGCACCTCTCTCCCCTTTGGCACCATTCAAGCTTTAATGCTTCTTAACGTTATGAAACCTCAGCTGTTGTCCGTTCATGGCCCGGCCATCGCACTTCTTCTGGTCATGTTGTTTCTGCCCGCGTGTGCGGAAGAAGATGCCGCCGTCCGCGTCGGCCCCACCCTGACGTTGATCGCCGAAAGCGGATCGATGCCGCCTAGCCAAACTCATTCGCTCGCGTTGCTGGATGAAGACCACGCGTGTGTGCTGCTGTCGTATGAGAAGCAGGTCATCTGTGGCGACCGCTCCTGGAGCGACGTGACAGTAATCGGTAAGGAAGGGCTCGGCCCCGGTGAACTGGATAGTCCGGCGCGCGTGGTTCGCGGCCCGGGTCATACGGTAGGCGTTACGGACTACAGGACGCAGCGCTTCACCGTGTTCTCGAAGGATGGAGAGTTGCTGCACACGGTGTCCACCCCGCCGTTGTTCTTTCCGCTGGGTGCGTTTGGTGCGGATACGCTAATCGGAACGCACATTCCTTTCACGCGGGGTGATACCGTGGGCTCCGCTCCGCTCCAGTGGATTTCGATCCCTCGTAACGAAGTGATTCGTAAGGAGAAATGGAGTCACGCCAGTGAAGCATCACGGGCGGTGCTTACCGGTTTCAGCGCTGGAACGGG
>JACDHR010000672.1 GCA_013820915.1 Gemmatimonadota bacterium | reverse complement strand
GTCGATGCGCACCTGGGGGAGCTGGTCAAGGATCCGGACCTGAGCCGATATATCCTATGACCTGCTGATTCAGCCGGAGCTGCAATGCGAAAGTCCGATCGATGCATTGCTCCATGAACCAGAAGCGATTGCTGCTTCCGGCGCTCGCCTTCTGCGCCTTGGCCGGAGCATTGCTTCGGGACGTCGGAATACGGCCTCCGCCGGCGACGGATCGACCCGCGCAAACGGCCGCCGTTGCCACGCCTGAACTCACTGAAGTTCCCGGCCCCGTTGTTACGGAACCACTTGCGTCGTGTGCACCCGGCTCGCGGCTTGCTCAGGCGCGTCGCTATCTCGATCTCGGTCCAGTTGTCCGCGATTCGGAGCTTCCGCTGACATGGGAGCGTCAGATACGTGGCAAGCACCTCGTAGTGCTCGGCAACAGACACAAGAGCAACCCGCGGTCGCCTATGTACGATCGTATGGAAGCAGTATTCGACCGCGTACAGCCGGAACTGGTCCTGCATGAAGGCGTGTTCCCTGCAGAACTGCGCGCGTTGTCCCGTGACAAGGCCATCGAGGCGGGGGCGGACCTGGGATTCACCGTCTATCTCGCCACCCAGCGTGGTATTCCGCTCCGCAGTGGCGATGCCTCGACCCGTTTGGAGGTCGAAAGCCTGCTGAAGGTTTACTCGCCTGAGGAAGTGCTGGTGTTCCTGACGGCGCAGCGGCTGATTGGGAGTACCCGCGATCTGGACGTACCGCGGCTTGCCGAGGAATACCCAGCGTTCTTCGAGGATTACCTCGTTGCCAATGGCTTTTCACGGCGGGCGGCGATGCGGACATGGCGGAGCTTCGAGCAGGCATACGCGCGCGTGACGGGTGCTGTATTTTCAGCGGCGTCCTGGAATCCGGAACTTATCGATCCTGCACGGGATGCGGGCCGTCTGAGCGAGATGGCGCGGGCTTTGAACGCTGAGCGGGATGCGTGCCTCGTAACAGCGATCGGCCATGCGTTGGAACAGCATGAGCGTGTCCTGGTTACGTTCGGTTACCTGCATGTGCGCGCCGTCGAGCCGGTGCTGGACGACATGTTCCGTGATTACGCGGCGCAAGGACAACGGTGACCATTAAAGCTCTCCGATATCTTCGTTCCATACTTCTGGGTTGGTTGCGATCCAGTCGCCGAGCATCTTGATGCAACGCGGGTCGGCGAGATCGACGACTTCGACCCCATTCTCCCGCAGCCAGTCGACACCGCCGTCAAAGTTCACCGACTCGCCGACCACCACCGTGCCGATGCCGAATTGCCGCACCAGCCCGCTGCAGTACCAGCACGGCGCCAGGGTGGTGACCATGATCGTGTCCCTGTAGCTGCGCTGGCGGCCGGCCTTGCGGAAGGCGTCGGTCTCGCCGTGCACGGACGGGTCGTTCTCCTGGACGCGGCGGTTGTGACCGCGGCCGAGCAGGCGGCCGTCGCGGTGGTAAAGCGCAGCGCCGATGGGGATGCCGCCTTCGGCGAGGCCCTGTCGGGCTTCTTTGATGGCGGTGTCGAGCATTGCGCGGTAGTCGGGGGGCGGATTGGTCACGGGGTGCCTGGGCAGAAAACCGCACAGTGCTTCAGTCTGGGTGGCGTTGCGGGGGTCGTCCAGCGCGGACTGGTGGTGGGGGATTCCTCGGCGAAAGCCGGCCCTCACCCCAACCCCTCTCCCGTGAACGGGAGAGGGGCTTTGAGCCGGCCTCATCCCGACTCTGCTTCCGCTCGCGGAGAGGGACTTGGAGCGATGCGATAATCGCGGCATGAGCGATCCCGTCGACAAGCCGCAAGGCGAGCAACCGCAAGGCGATGCCACCGGTACCACCCACTTCGGCTACCGCGAGGTACCGGTGGGCGAGAAGCAGAAGCTGGTCGGCGAGGTGTTCTCCTCGGTGGCCGGCCGCTACGACCTGATGAACGACCTGATGAGCCTGGGCATCCACCGGGCCTGGAAACGCTATTTCGTCGCCACCGCGCAGGTCGGCCGCGGCGACCGCGTG
>JACDHR010000671.1 GCA_013820915.1 Gemmatimonadota bacterium | reverse complement strand
CGCTCGGCAAAGAACGCGGGTGGGAGAGTCACGAGGTGAGAGAAGAGATCTTCCCGTAGTTGGCCGATCACCCGCTCGCCCGTGGCCGAGATCAGGTACGTCTGACCGAACTGGAAGATCGCCTGCAGGAGGAACAGCCCCGCGAGCCCGAGCGCGATGCGGTCCAGCAACCCGGCGTTCCCGTCCACGAAGGCCGCGTCGAGCAGGTATCCCACCACGCGCGGGAAGGCCAGACCGATCGCGCTGGTAAGCAGGAGCAGCACTCCCGCGATTGCAAGAGCGCCGGCATGCGGTCGCAGGCGGGGGAGCAGCTCGCGGAGCGCCGCTCCCGAAACACGTTTTGAAGACAAAGGTGCGAGTCGCGAAACCGAGGGCGAAAAGCGAAACGTTACCGCCTGGCGCGAGTACGTCTATCCGAACCTCCCGCGCGGGAAGAACCGAGCGGCGCCCTTACAGGAGCGCTACTCGTCGCCGGTAACAGTGGAAAATAGCACTAAATCGGATTTTTGTCTCCTTACACCTGCCTCGCCCCCCTGTGCCGGGGGAGAGCCGGGATCCGCGGCAGGCGCCGTGTAAAAAGCCGGTCATCTACTCCGCCTTGAGCAGCCCGGTCTTCAGCGCGAACCGCACCAGTTCGGAACGGTGCGTGAGCCTGAGCTTCTGCATGATGCGCGACCGGTAGGTGTCCACGGTTTTCGGGGAGAGGAAGAGCTTCTTCCCGATCTCACTCGATGAATACCCCTCCGCGGTGAAGGTCAGGACCTCCCGCTCCCTGTCACTGAGCGGATCGGTCGGGTCGATCTCGCCCCCGGCGTCGGCCGCCTTGTACCCCTGCAGCAGCAGCTTTGCAGCGCTCGGGTAGAGAAACACCTCGTTGCGGGCGACCGTATGGATCGCCTCGATCAGGTCCTCGTCCGCGCTGGTCTTCCGCACGTAGCCGCTCCCGCCCGCCTCCAGCACCGGGAGCAGGTACTCCTCCTCGGCATGAACGGTGAGCACGAGGACGCGGGTGCCCTGCTCGAGCGCGGAGATCTGGCGCGTGGCTTCCAGCCCGCCCATCCCGGGCATCGACAGGTCCATCACGACGAGGTCGGGGAGGAGCAGGCGTGCACGGTCCACCGCCTCTTCGCCGGTGCCGGCCTCTCCCACCACTTCTATCTCCGCCTCGGCATCCAGGAGAGCGCGTAGGCCGGCCCGCAGCACGGCGTGGTCGTCGGCGAGGAGGATGCGGATCGGCTTAGGCATAGTCGCTGGCCTCGGAGATCGGGATCTCAGCCTGCACGCGGGTACCGGTGCCGGGCTGACTGACAATGCTTACACGCCCGCCGAGGTAGGCGGCGCGCTCCTGCATTCCGTACAGGCCGAGCCCGCGCCCGCCCGCACTCATCACGCGCTGCGGATCGAATCCCCGGCCATCGTCTTCCACGCTGGCCTCGACAGCATCCCCACGACGCGCGATCGTCACGCGGACAAGGCTCGCCTCCGCGTGGCGCACCGCGTTCGAGAGCGCCTCCTGGATGATCCTGTAGAGCGCAAGCTCCGCCTGCGGCGAGAGCCGTGTCTCGAGCGGCTCGGCCTCGATCCGCACGGGGAGACCCACGGATTCCATCACCCCGCGCACATGCGACTCCAGAGCCGGGATCAGCCCCAGCTCGTCGAGTGTGGGGGGGCGGAGACCCCGCGCGAAGCGGCGCACACCTTCCAGTGCATTCCCGATCTCGCGGCGCATCTCCTCGAGCAGGTTCTCACGAGCGCCCGGATCGTCCACTCCACGCGCCACTCGCAGGCGGATCAGGAGCGCGGCGAGCGTCTGCGCCGTGTCGTCGTGGAGCTCCCGCGCGACACGTTTCCGCTCCTCCTCCTCCGCGTTCAGCGCGTGCGCCGCCACATCCCGCAGCCGCTGCCGGTAAAGTTCCAGATTGTCCAGCATCCCGTTGAACGTACGCGTCAGCCGCTCCAGCTCCGGGTCCGCGACGGGCGAGACCGGTGCGCGTGCGTTCAGCTCGCCGCGCTGCACG
>JACDHR010000670.1 GCA_013820915.1 Gemmatimonadota bacterium | reverse complement strand
TGTACAGCGTCCCTCGCCCGGGGCCCTGCGCCACGCGCTCGCTGATCCCTACCACCAGCGTAGCACCAACTTCGCGGGCTGTCGCTGCCAGGGAGTCCAGGGCAGGCCCGGGGATAGCCACGCTGTTTTCTGCGATTCGCGCGAAGACCGCTTTCACCGGAGCGTGGTTCCAGAGTGCAGCGTCGCGGCAGACGTCCAGCCAGGCTGGATAACCAGGAAGCCAGGTTTCGGGGAAGACGATCAGCTCGGCACCTGAGTTGGCCGCCTCGCGTGCGAGCTCAGCGGTCAGCGCGAGTCCCGCTTCCAGGTTCGGGGCAACCTCTGCCTGGACAATGGCCGCGATGATTCGGCTGCGGTTCATGCGGGGCTCCCTGCGGGTGTCGGGCTCGTTCGCGATCCGGATCGGAGCAACGCGAGGACTCTTCGCGCCGCATCCTCACCCGATCGCACGGCGCCGTCCAAGTATCCACCTTCCTGCGGCGCGGTTTCCGTCCCCGCCCAGTGGATCCGATCCCCCGGTGCCGGCTGGCGGAAGATAGGGTGCCCGTACGCGGGGTGCTCCGATAGCGGAAGCGCGTCCTGTGGGGTGCTGGTGTACACCTCCCGCGCCCAGTCCAACTCCAGGTAGTCGATCGGGTGCGCGGCCTCCGGGCCGAACATCCGGGCAAGCTGCCGCAATGCCTTATCCCGTCGCTGTGCTGGGGTGCGATCGCGCCCCGAACCGCTGCCCCGGAAGAAGCCGAACAGAGCGCTGTGTGTGCCCTCGGCCGTGGAAGCATCATGGATCTCGCTCAGTGGCCCCGTGTAGCTGACGCCACGGCCGGATACGCCCCGCTCCCTCCAGAATGCCGAGCGATACGTGACGACGCACTTCATGGCGCCTCCCATCCAGGTGGGCGTTTCCGCCATCGCCCGCTTCATCGGGGCGGGGAGGTCCGGAGTGAAGCAGAGGGTGTGGAGCGCAAGGCGCGGTGGGAGCGATACGATGACGAGGCGGGCCTCGAAGTGCGCAGGCTCGCCGCCCGAGCGCTCTGCCACGACCCGAACACCATCCACGCTCGATGTGATCGTGCGCGCCACCACCCCTAGCGACACCTGTTCCGGTTCCATGTCGGTGGCCAGCCGCTCGCACAGAGTTTGAGCGCCCCCCGCGAACCGCAGGGATACGTAGGGATTCGCCGGCAGGAGAAACGGCTGGGGTGGGGCCCCGCCGCCGCCGTCGTACACGGCGTAGCCGGCTTCGTGCTGCGCAAACGTTTCCACTCCGAGCTCGGCCGCGAGCCGCTGAATCTCAGTTTGGTAGGACCAGCACCAGGTGGCTCCCAGGTCGAACCCGTCCGCCCCTTGTGCTACGCGGTGTGTCAGCGTTCTCCCTCCCACTCGGTCTCTCGCCTCCAGCACGCGGACAGTGGCGCGTTGTGCCAACAGGGTGCTCGCGGCGACGAGGCCCGCGAGCCCTGCGCCGACCACCAGCACGTCAATCTTTGCCATCACCCGTCGAGGCGATCAGATCGCTGTGCGCGTATACCTCGTCAATCACCTGCAGAACATATTTCCACAGCTCGGGCGAGGCATTCTGGATGGGTCGCATCCGGTTCAGCACTTGATCCCGCGTGATGCCGTGCAGCCGCCAGGTACCTCCAGCGTTGTGATAGTTCTGCAACAATCCTTGCAGCCGATCCAGTGCATTGGCGAACTGCGCGTCCGCGGTTTCCCTCGCTTCGAACTCCTCCCAAAGGTCACGCAACTCTTGCGCCTGCTCTCCAGGTAGCAAGCCGAAGAGCCGCTCGGCCGCACGCCGCTCCCGCTCTTCTTTTCCAACGCTGGCAGCTGCGTCGTAACAAAAGGTGTCACCAGCATCGATCTCAACGACATCGTGGATCAGCAGCATTCTCAGTACTCGCTGCACATCAACCGCGTCGCCAGCATGCTCATGCAGCAGCACGGCCATGACGGCCAGGTGCCAGGAGTGCTCGGCGCTGTTCTCCTGCCGTGAGCAATCCATCACCAGCGTCTGGCGC
>JACDHR010000218.1 GCA_013820915.1 Gemmatimonadota bacterium | reverse complement strand
GGGGATCTGCGTAGGATGGCGAGGCGGGTCACGCAGATCCCCCAGGCGAGCCGGAGAGGCAGGCGACGGCGTCAGGGGTCGAGTAGGGATAGGGTCCCAGGGACGGCAGGAGCGGCGCCAGGCGCCGAACGGAAGCGCAGGCCGGCGGGTGGCGGATCGCGGGCCTCGCGCCTGGGCGAGCGATCAACCCGCCGTCTGGTTCTCGCGGATCTGCCGATCAAGCTCCGGTGTGACGTGCCGTGACCAGAGGATCATCAGACCGGGGCCGATCAGCCAGCACACCCCCAGAATGAGCAGGATCTCGATGCCTGTCGAGCCGGCAAGGGCACTGCGATACATCGACCACTGCACCGCTCCCATGACCGCGATCGTGGGTACCGTGGCCCAGTACATGAACTCCTGAATCCGCTCCATCACCGGCGCACGGCGGGACGGAGGAAGGGCCAGGAAACTGTCCTTTCGGGGCATGTTGACGAGGTGCGGTCTTTCCGGCAGCCGACCCGCCATCCAGTAGATGAAGGCGACCAACAGCACGGTGATGATCGGCAGCCCGAACCACGCCAGGACCGAAGGCCCGGACCAGCGTGTAGGTTGTCCGTCGATGCCGAAGTGAACGGGGATCCGGTCCGGCAGCATCCGCCAGGTGAGGGCGGCGACTGCGATCACGCCGGCAAGCAGCAGCAGATTGATCCAGTGAACTGTCTTCATCGGTCGAATACCGGTACGTGTTTCTGATTGGGGATCGGAGGCTCCACGGCTCTGGCGGTTGCGTATCGGTCCTCCGGCGAGGATACTCCCAGCTTGAGGGCTGGACAACCCGTACCATACCGGTCAGGTCGGACGAGTGGGAGAGGGATCTCCGCCCGGCGGGCTGGAAGGGATAGGAAATCCAAACGCTCTTTTGGCTCAGATTCGGCCCTCGCGGGAGGATAAGCGAAGGAGCCGAAGTGGTCAAGCGAACCGCGGGGGTGTGAGGGGATCTGCGTAGGATGGCGAGGCGGGTCACGCAGATCCCCCAGGCGAGCCGGAGAGGCAGGCGACGGCGTCAGGGGTCGAGTAGGGATAGGGTCCCAGGGACGGCAGGAGCGGCGCCAGGCGCCGCTCCACCAATGGATTGCTGCCGGCTGGCTGCGTAACATGCTTCGTCCACAATCGATTGGCGGCGCATCAGCCGCGAATCTTTTTTGACGACCGGCGCGTAGGATGGACCATCACCGTACGTTGCGACACTTCAGGAGGAGCGGCATGCTTGGAGCGAATCTGGATCTGATGGGAGCCGTCACGCGGATGGTGCTGGCGGGGCCCGGATGTCACAGCCGGATGCTTCTCGCCGCTGCAGCCGCAGCAGTACTGTCCTTCTCCACGGGTACGGAGGCCTTTGGACAGCGAGCGACCGGCACAATTGAGGGAACCGTGCGCAGGCTGGACGATGGCGCGCCACTGCCGTTCGCGCTGGTGCGATTACGCGCACCGGGCGACGAGGATCTCGGCGCCCCCGGAGTGCTGACCGATTCCGGCGGGCGGTATCGGTTCTTACGGGTGGAGCCGGGCGCGTTCCAGCTGCAGCTGGAGCTTATCGGCTACGAACGGGTGCATTCGCCCGTGCTCCGGGTCGAATCCGGCGCCACGCTCACGCATGACCTGACGAGCGCCTTCGAGCCCATCCGGATTACGGGGATCATTGTCCGGCCAGAAGGGAGCTGCGTGACCGCCGATCTGCTTCACGAAGACGAGGAGCTGGCGGGACTCTGGAACGAGGCCCGGAAGGGGATCGAGGCGCGCCGCGCCTTCGACCTCCAGTATCGCTACGCAACCATCCTGGAGCAGGATGTCTACGTCCGCCTGCGGTTGATGCGTGATCGCCTCGATATGCGGGTGGATACCATCATCAACCAACCGGACTCCGTGCTCGTGCGAGAGGAGCGCCGGCACGCGCGCCAGCGCGACCATGGGTACGGCGTGCGGGGGGCACTCGCCCTCACCCTACCCAACGAGAGGGACCTGCTGGCAGACGAGTTTCTCCAGGATCACTGCCTCGCGGCCCCCGTGGTGGGTGAGGACGGCTCCATCGGCGTCGTCTTCCGACCGGTGCGCCCGAGTGCTGATCGTGTGGACATCCGCGGGACGATATGGCTCGCGCCTGTCAGCTTCCAGATCCGCCGCCTGACGCTCGATTGGGTGGAGGGGGAGCGATCGATCGCGCGCGGAACGATTGTCTACGAGGACGTGCCGGTGCTCGGCCATACGCTACGCCTTCCCGTGCACGGCCAGCTCGACGGGCGGATGAGCGGGCCCATGCGCGCTGTCGTTCTCGGCGCCTCCGCCCCGGTGCGCTTCTCCTACCGCGCCTTCGAGCTGTGGGGAAGGCGCTAGTCCAGGTGTCCACTAAGCTAAGCGGCTGGAGACCGGCCTGCGCCAGCGCCTCGATCTCTCGAGCCGCGTCGCCCGACGTTCGGAGCGGTGCACCGGCCGAGGAGGCGCCCCGCGCCTGAGCTCCGGCATTAAGCGCTCCTCGACTCACGGGTGGAGGGATAGGAAATCCAAACGCTCTTTCGGCTCAGATTCGGCCTGCACGGCTCAGATTCGGCCCTCACGGGAGGATAGGCGAAGGAGCCGAGGTGGTCAAGCGAACCGAGGGGTGTGAGGGGATCTGCGTGGGATGGCGAGGCGGGTCACGCGGATCGCCCCACCCACTCGGCCGGAGGGATCGGGGGGACAGGAAGGGCCGCAGCCGCTTTGCAGCGAGAAGACCCAATGGCCCACCGGCAGGAAGCTCTCCAGATTAGAGGAGGAGGTCGCTGCCTTCCAGTCGATGGTCGCATGGGAGGAGGAGGGGCGCGTGCCCGATGGGGACGACATCATGAACCCGGCAACCGTTGCCCACCCCGCGTACGGGTGCAGGTTCACGACCGCCGACCGGCCGGCGATGCCGGCGTGCCCGCGCCGCGGATCCGACTGAAGGAAGTCGCCCAGGGGCCTGAGGATGGGGGGTCGGGCACCTTTCCGCGGAAGCGCAGGCCAGCGGATCGCGGGCCTCGCGCCTAGGCGAGCGATCAACCCGCCGTCTGGTTCTCGCGGATCTGCCGGTCAAGCTCCGGTGTGACGTGCCGTGACCAGAGGATCATCAGAACGGGGCCGATCAGCCAGCACACCCCCAGAATCAGCAGGATCTCGATGCCTGTCGAGCCGGCAAGGGCGCTGCGATACATCGACCACTGCACCGCTCCCATGACCGCGATCGTGGGTACCGTGGCCCAGTACATGAACTCCTGTATCCGCTCCATCACCGGCGCACGGCGGGACGGACCGTCGATGCCGAAGTGAACGGGGATCCGGTCCGGCAGCATCCGCCAGGTGAGGGCGGCGAATGCGATCACGCCGGCAAGTAGCAGCAGATTGATCCAGTGAACTGTCTTCATCGGTCGAATACCGGTACGTGTTTCTGATTGGGGATCGGAGGCTCCACGGCTCTGGCGGTTGCGTATCGGTCCTACCGGCGAGGATACTCCCAGCTTGAGAGCTGGGCAACCCGTAGCATACCGATCAGGTCGGCTGACCGTAGGGGGACTGCAGAGTCTGGCCCGGCGGGTGCGGTATCACGGCGGCCGCTGTTGTCGAGCGGGTAAACCATGAACGATGGAATTAGATGGATGAATAGAATGTTGGCTACGGCTGCCCTGGCGAGGGCGCTGGTCAAAATGGCCCCGGCAGCACACGGCGGTCCAGCACTGAAGCTGGCTTGGGTGTTCAACTCCACCACGGTGGACGACGGTAGCGGGATCTCCGCCCGGCGGTCGCGGCGGGCTGGGAGGGATAGCACTGGAACTCGATCTGGAGCTGGTGCGCTGGCCGCACGGCGCGGATCACTTTCTTGAAACCGGCGTTGCCATCACCCACGCCGAAGTTGCGGAGCTGGAGCGGGATTACGACGCGATTCTGCTCGGGGCGCTGGGGGACTCCCGCGTAGCATCCAACGTGCATGCCAGGGATATCTTGCTCGGACTCCGATTCCAGCTGGACCTGTACATCAACTTTCGGCCGGTTCGCCTTTCGGTCCGGCAATCACAGACGCCTGGTGGGTTCCGTGCCGCAGTCATCGGTCCAATAAGGAAACCCGCTGACGGTGTAGTTGGGCCGGGTGTAGTCACGCCAGAGTTGACGCCCGCTGCTAGGATAATCGCGGGCTCCATGTAATCGACGGACGGCAACTTGCCCATCCTGACGAGTACCTCTAAGCTCTCGATCTTGAGCCGTAGTGTAGGAAGCGTCTTGTCCTCGGCTACCAGCGTGACACGCGGAAGTGCGGTGACCGCTTTCCGGTGTTCGTTCCATTCGGAGCGGGTAATCGCCACTTCACGGTTCTGCACTCCACGGCCCCAGCATGCCGGCCGTATGGACCACTATAACGAGGAGCAGGCCCAAGGTGTCCACCAAGACGTGGCGCTTGCGTCCGTTTACCTTCTTGCCGCCGTCGTAGCCGCGGGGCTCCCTTTTTCCGTGGTCTTAACCGACTGCTGTCCAGAATGGCGGCACTCGGCATGGGAAGGTTGGATCGATTCCCGGGCGGAGGAATGAAGACCGACCCCAGCGCAAGTGCCTGGAAGATCTGATCGTCGTCGCGATGGGTACGTAACACGAAGCGTTGGTGAACGCCGGTGTTCCGCTCGCGGCCGAAGGGCTCCAGTGACCTCCCGCAGCAGACGTGTCCGGTATTCCGGCTCACACCGCATACCTGATCCTCGCTTTGTGGGCTGCCGCCGAGTATGTTGGTTTCCGATCTCGTTAGTGATGACCACCCTTGCCCGGTGAATCGCATGCCGGATCTGCTCCTCCACCCGCCCTGGCTGGGGCAAGGCCCATCCGACGCTCTCCGGCGAAGGCCGGCGGTGTTCCACCCGCTTGCTGACGCCACCACCATATTTCACACCGCGGAGCCTGCCGTGTTCAAGCGTATTAAAAGTGTCTTGCTGTTTTCGATGCTTTTTCTGATTGGATGTCGCGACCAAGGGGGCTTTTGGCGCCAGGCGCAAAGGCTGAGTATGAGGCCGGCCAAACTGATCGCAACGTTTCGGCATCATCACGCACCATTCCTATATCGTCGTTTTTCGAGATGACGTTTTAGATCCGGCGGCTGAAGCCAGTAGGATAGACTCGCTTTACTTCGCGACAGTTCACTATGTGTATCGACACGCATTGAAAGGATTTGCTGCTACGATCCCAGGGGCGAAGGTTGAGTTGGTTCGACGTCATCCAACTGTAGCCCGCATAGAGCCAGACGTCTTCGGACAGCTAACCGACATACATACCAATCCCCCCTCCTGGGGTTTGCCGCATAGAAAGGATGTTGCTATGCATCGGTACGCAATTCTACTTACCCTGCTGGTGGCCGCCGTCTCCTGGAGTTGCAGCGGCCCAACGATCCCGTTGCCGGAAGAGGGGACTATAGTACGCTTTGCCTTCACCAGGTCCCCGGAGGATACCATTCGGGTGCTTGTGCGACGCGCCGAGACGATCAGCAGAGCGCGCGAGGTTTTGGATGGTCGCAGTACCGCCAATATTCTAGGTGGAATCATCGTTCGCGGTGCTGGTGTTGACCCGCAGTACCCGTGGCATTTCGATCCCGACCGGGTGGTGTTGGGCGAAGCAATAATAGGGTGCGTGGGTGGTACTACGATGCGGACTGAGCAGGAGGTGGAAGATTTTTTCGCTGCCAAGCCATCGGGGAAGTATTGTGAGGCTGTTACTCCTGTCGCAGTAGAGCCGAGATGATCGGCGCTCCGCCATGTGACCGCCCCCGTAAAGGCCCCTTTCTCGTGACCAAGGAGTAACGGTTCAATGGGCTACCAGCAGGGGAGCGGGTTGACCGGCTCGGTGTGGGGTGATGGCGTCGGTCAAATAGCCGAGCATGGATCGGTCCTGCTGGCGGCAGGTCTCGTTCACGCTGAGCAGGTGCTCGGTGACTTGCGAACGCACCGGGGGCAGCTCGCACACCTGCCAGCGCACGGGCTCTCCCACAGCGGCGCCTCCAGCGAGCGGGGTCAGACAGTGGCCGCAGCTCGCGGGGCGGTGCTCCACGACAGAGGCCACCTGCTCCGCAGGCAGCCGGGCGCCAAAGTGCCCCGGATGCCCGGGCTGGCCTCCGCGCTTCCGGACGCGAGGAGTGGCTGGAGTCCATTCCCGAAAAGCAGCATGGCTGTCTGCTTTGCTCTATTCTTCGTCACGAGTACGTTGCAAGGTCAGCAGAGGACAGGCGTTTCGCAGGGATAGGAAATCCAAACGCTCTTTCGGGTCAGATTCGGCCCTCGCGGGAGGATAGGCGAAGGAGCCGAGGTGGTCAAGCGAACCGGGGGGTGTGATGGGATCTGCGTGTGGAAGCGAGACGGGTCACACGGATGTCTTCGGGCGAGCCGGAGAGGCAGGCCGTGGCGTCAGGGATCGGGCGGGGGTGAGCGGTGGTGGGGAGGCGGGAAGTCCGACGTGACGGAGGATACCGGCCACGGTGAAGGGATCGGTGAGGAAGGCGAGGATCCGCATCTCGGCGCCGCAGTCGGTACGGAATCCCTCTGACGAAGTACTTCAGTTAACGAAACGCCGCGCGGTTCAAGCTCATCGCACCTCCCCCCCGTCGCTTTTCAGGTCCGCCGCCGCGAGGATTCTGTCCAGCAGTTCCTGAACGCCCAAAAGGGCGGCGACGCCACGTAAATATGTGAGG
>JACDHR010000669.1 GCA_013820915.1 Gemmatimonadota bacterium | reverse complement strand
GGCAGGTGTAGAGGTGTTCTACCTCGAACCGGGCGCCACGCCGCCGCCCAACCAGATGTTCCTCGCCGACCTGATGTTCATGACGCCCGAGGGGGCGATCGTCGGGCGCCCGGCCTCCACGGTGCGTGCGGGTGAGGAGCGCTGGGTGGCGCGGCGGCTCGCCGACCTGGGCGTCCCCATCCTGCGTACCGTTGGCGGGCGCGGCACCTTCGAGGGCGCCGACGCCGCCTGGATCGACGAGAAGACCGTGCTGCTCGGCCGCGGGCTGCGCACCAATGCCGAGGGTGCGGCGCAGGTGGCGGCCACGCTGCGCGAGATCGGGGTCGAGGTGGTGGCGACGGATCTCCCCGTCGGGACGATGCATCTGATGGGGCAGCTGCGCTTCCTCGACCGGGATCTGGCGGCGGTGTGGCCGGGGAGGTTCGCCTACGCGGCGATCGAAGCACTCTGCGCGCATGGCTACACGGTGCTCCTCTTTCCGGACGAGCGCGAGGCGGTGCACGGGCAGGCCAACAACTTCGTCACGCTGGGTCCCCGCCGCATCCTCATGCCTGCCGGGAATCCGCGCACGCAGGCGTTCTACGAGAGCAACGGGATCGAGTGCCACACCGTCACAGTGGACGAGCTCCTCAAGGCGGCGGGTGGGATCGGCTGCCTGACCGGAATCCTCGAGCGTGTGCCGCCGGGGTGAGCACGCTCCCCGCCGCCGCCCGGGCCGCGGAGGCGCAGCAGGCGGACCGGCTCCCCCGCCGCCTCGGCGTCTGGAGCGCGGCGGCGATCCCGGTGGGCTCGACCATCGGCAGCGGGATCTTCCGCGTACCCAGGGTGGTGGCCGCGGAGACCGGGAGCGTCGGAGGGATCGTGCTGCTCTGGATCGTGGGAGCGCTGATCGCGCTCTTCGGCGCGCTGACAGTGGCGGAGCTGGCGGCGATGTTCCCGCGCTTGGGCGGGCTCTATAGTCTTCCTGCGCGAGGCGTACGGCCCACTCGCCGCCTACCTCTACGTGCTGCCGCTCGCCGAGATGGCCGCCTCGCCGCTGGTCGCCTCCGACGGTGCGCTGCGCATCTTCGGGGGGGTGGGGGCGGGGCTGGTCGCGGCGCTGGTGATGCTCTCGACCTTCGGGGCGCTGAACGGCACCACGATGACCGGCCCGCGCGTCTTCTACGCCATGGCGCTGGATGACCTCTTCTTCCGGCGCATCGCCGCCGTGCACCCGCGTTACGGGACGCCGCACTCGGCCATCGTGCTCGCCGCGGGGCTGGGGATCGCCTACGTATCGGTGCGCACCTTCGAGCAGTTAGCCGAAGCTTTCATCCTGGGGGTCTGGCCGTTCTACGCGCTCGCCGTCGGCGCCGTCTTCCTGCTGCGCCGCCAGCGCCCGGATCTCCCCCGCGCCTACCGCACCGTGGGCTACCCCATCGTCCCCCTCGTCTTCCTGCTCGCCTCGTTGGCGATGCTCGGCGACGCGCTGGTGCGGCGGCCGGGCTCGACGCTCCTCGGCTTCGGGATCATTCTCTCGGGAATCCCGGTCTACTACCTGTGGCAGCGGTGGAAGGGGAGGGGCGGGGGCGAAGCAGTCGGGCAATGATTGCCCTGGAGGGAGTCTGGATGTAGCTTGGAGTCAGGAGGATACGACCATGGCTACACGACCCGCACAGACCCGCTGGACCTACTCCGAGTTCGCCCGGCTTCCCAGCGACGGGAACCGCTACGAGGTCATCGCAGGAGAACTCTACGTGACCCCTGCACCGCGCCCCGGCATGAGCTTGGCTCCCAGCGGCTGAACAAGCTGCTGATCAACTTTGTCGATGATCACGAACTGGGATGGGTGTTCACTGCCCCGATCGACGTGCTCTTCGCCGAGGGCGACTACATGGAGCCAGATCTCGTCTTCGTGCGGCGGGAGCGGCGGGGGATCATCACCGACCGCGGGATCGAAGGGCCGCCGGACCTGATCGTCGAGATTACTTCCGGCTCGACGGCAGAGCGCGATCGGGGAATCAAGCGGGAACGATACGCCTACTTCG
>JACDHR010000668.1 GCA_013820915.1 Gemmatimonadota bacterium | reverse complement strand
GCGATCCGCGCACGGAGGTTTCGGGAACCTCGATGGGATGGCGGTGGACGATGGCTGGGGCGTGCTCTTTATTGCCGATCGTATGAACTCCAGGTTGTCCGCTTTCACCCGCGGCGGCCAGTTCATCGCTGCGACGGGTCGCGCGGGAAGTGGGCCCGGTGAGTTCCGCCATGCGGGCGCGGTGGCGTCTGGGGGATCCAACGTCTACGTGCTGGATCGTCGCAACCTTCGGATCTCCACCTACGTTCTGCGGGGTGATTCCTTTTCGCTGACCGCGGAGACGAGGCTGCCCTTTGACGTGGCGGACATGTGTCTGCTGAATGGACAGGTTTTCCTTCTCGGGTACCAACAGGGACGGATGATACACCAGTTCGACCTTGGGAGCGGAAGGGTCATTGCCTCGTTTGGCCGCCCTTTCCGCGAGGGTGACCCTGTCATGGCCGCTCTGACGGCCGACGAGCGGGACGGTGTCGTGGTGCGCGACAGCGCCGGGGTTATGATCGTCGAGAGCCCGGCGGCGTTGGCCGATCGGCCGGTCGGCTGGTGGTTGTCGGAGGCGCCGGAGGTGAGTATCGGCGTGGTCGAGGGCGACCCGAGCTATCAGCTCTTCGCCGTGAACGGCGCGGCCGTACTGCCGGATGGCGGCATCGTGGTTGCGAACGGCGGCACGCAGGAGCTGCGCTTCTTCGACCGCGAGGGGCGCTTCGCGCGATCCGTCGGGCGGCGCGGCGGCGGACCCGGCGAGTTCCAGTTTCCGGGCCTCTTGCCCGCGGCAGCGTACGACTCGCTTCTGATCGCCGATTTCCTCGTGAACCGCTTCACCTTCATCGGCAGCGACGGCGCGGTGGGGCGCATCGTCACTCCGGCCGGCGTGCCGGCGGAGTCGATCGGCTGGCTTCCCGATGGCCGACTACTCATGCAGAGGAGCGGCGCGACGGCAGCGCCGGATACGCCGGAGGGCATTCTCACGAACGAGATCACCTACGTGATTGCGGATCTGGACGGCGGCGCTACGCAGACGCTGGTGCAGTTCCCGGGCGCGCGTCTCTTCCTCTCGCAGAGCGGCGGCCAGATCGCCTTCACGCAGGTGCCTTTCGAGGGTTCGCCGAGCGCGGCCGTTGGCCCGGACGGTTTTTATTTGACCCCCGGTACGCTGCCTGAGGTGTACGTCTACGCCGGAGGCGGTGCACTCCGCCGCGTACTGCGCGTGCAGCGGCCGCTGCAGCTGGTGGAACGGTCGGAGTTCGACGCGTACGTCCAGGCGCAGGTCGAAGGAGCATCCAATCCGCTCACGGCTGTGGAACTGCGCCGGCGTTACGCCCGGATGCCGCTCCCCGAGCGCAGGCCGGCGTACCAGAGCTTACAGGTTGACGCGGCTGGCCACGTCTGGGCCGAGCACTTCCGCGCCCAAGCCGGAGATACGCCGCGTTGGACGATCTTCAATGCCGACGGCAGCGCACGCGGCACGATGGATACACCGCCCGGACTCCGGATCTATCAGGTCGGGACGGAGTTCGTCCTCGGCCAAATGCGCGACGAGTTCGACGTCGAGTACGTGGTCCGATACCGCCTGACGCGCTCCTGAATCGATCGCCGTTTCTCCCCCGCTCCTCCCGCTCGCCGCCTTCGGCTCGGTCTCCCTTGCTGCGCCGACCGTCTCCACTGCCACCCCCATCCCGACCGCGACGCGTGCGGGAAGATCCACGGCGTCCGCCCCGCGGTTCGCTGCTCCGCCCGCGTCCCCGTGGCCGCTTCGCCGGTGCGGGCCGCGCGGCAGCCTCGTCCTCGGGATCGGCGACCCTGCCTTCCAGGATGTCCCCCGTGCCTCCGCGAGCGAGGTCGCGTGGATCGCGCTGCCGTCCTCGACCGTATAATCCAGCGGGTACTCGTCGCCGCCCAGCTCGATGGTGTCGGGAAGCGCGAGCCAGCGGCGGCGCTCCTCCAACGGAATGATCTCGTCCGGGTCCATTCGCAGCTCGGTTTCCTGGAACTCCGCACTGGGGCACCCATCTAAGCAGACTAATCCC
>JACDHR010000667.1 GCA_013820915.1 Gemmatimonadota bacterium | reverse complement strand
TCTGGGTGCCTCTGCGTTCAGGGAAACTTCTGTCAGGAAGTCCCGATAACGTAAGGCCTCAGGCGGTGTTTCGCATTACCCCGCCGCCGATTTCACCACCCCCGTGCAGGATCCGGGTTCAACGTAGCCGACGTTGTGCGCTCGTAGCAATGCAGCCCCACGCCGTGGCAGCCCACCTTGTCGGGCGGCGCGGGAGTGGGTTACTTTCCCGGCCATGTCGTTCAAAAACGTCGAAGACAGGTTGAACCCCGCCACGCCGGAGGGCGTGGACGATACCACGCTTGGCGGGTACCTGCAGGTGCACGGCCGGGCCGCCGCCTTCGAAGGGGTGGACGGGCGGCCGTATACGGTTGCCGTCGAAGCCGAGGAGACCGGTGGGCCCGGTGCGCCCTGGGTGGGCTACCTCGTCTTCCCGCGGTGGGCGGATACGGGCACCGCGGTGATGGGGCATGTGGAGACCGGGGACCTGGCGGAAGGCGAGTCGGAGCGGGACGTGCGTGCCGCGCTCGATTCGCTGCCGCTGGCCCGTGTTCGGCAGATCCTCGACGATACCATCGAGCGGAGGCAGCGTGAAGAATAACCCGGCGCACCGGAACCACGCCGCGCCAGGCACTGGCACATCCCGAACCGCCCGGCGGACCCGCTGGCGACCCTGATCCGTTCTTCCTTTTCGCGCCGACCCATGTTCAGACAGAGCTTACTTTTTCTCAGCCAGAGCCCGACCGCCAAGCGTCTCGTGCTCGGCACGCCCATCTCCCGCCACCTGGCGGAGCGCTTCGTCGCCGGTGATACGCTGGAGCAGGCGATCGCCGCGGCGCGCGCGCTGAACGAAGCGGGGATGAGCGTCTCGCTAGATTATCTCGGCGAATCCGTCAGCCGGCGCGAGGAGGCGGAAGCGGCGGCGGACATGGCGATCCACACGCTGGAAAGCATCGCGGAGCAGAAGGTGGACGGGAACATCTCGATCAAGCCGAGTCAGCTGGGGCTGGATATCGACGAGGACTTCTGCCGTCTGAACATCGAGCGGGTCCTCACGCGGGCCCGCGAGCTCGGGGATGGCGAGGGCGAGATCTTCGTGCGTCTGGACATGGAGTCCGGCGAATACACGGAGCGCACGATCGCGCTGCTGGAAGCGCTCTGGCAGGACGGGTTCCGCAACGTCGGCACCGTGCTGCAGTCGTACCTGCGGCGCACACCGGAAGATCTGCGGCGCCTCATCACGCTGGGCGCGCGGGTGCGATTGGTCAAAGGCGCGTACAAAGAGTCCGCCGACCTGGCATTCCCTGACAAGGCGGATGTCGACCGCATGTTCGTCGAGCAGATGCAGGTGATGCTCGAGCACGGCAACTTCCCCGCGATCGCCACCCACGACGAGGCGATCATCGACGCCACCCGCCGCTGGACCTTCGAGAAGGGGATCTCCAAGCGCGACTTCGAGTTCCAGATGCTCTACGGCATCCGCCGCGACCTGCAGACGCGCCTGCTGGAAGAGGGATACAACGTGCGCATCTACATCCCGTTCGGCGACTCCTGGTATCCTTACCTGATGCGGCGCCTCGCGGAACGCCCCGCGAACCTGTTCTTCATCGCCGGCAGCGTCCTCCGTGAGTCCCCCGCCACGCGCCTCGTACGCCCCGCCGCGATCGGCGCCGGGATGCTGACGGGCGGCATCGCCGCGCTGACCTGGAACCGCCGTCGCAACTCCCGGTAGCCTTGGCCCGGAACGCGTATCGGCTCCGGTCGCCGTCGAGCTGGTGATGCCCTCGTGGACACCCGGTTCTACAGGCCCGACGCGCAAACCCCGAACTGGAAGGTCGCGTTTGCCCCGGGTTGACGCGAGGGTAAGCGGCGGCTAACTTACAACCTCTTCCGGCGTAGGTACCGCTCGTGCGGTTCGGAGCGGCGACAATGGGGGAGAAGCGGGACGTGGCGCAGCCCGGTAGCGTACCTGAATGGGGTTCAGGGGGTCGCGGGTTCAAATCCCGCCGTCCCGACTGTGCAAACGAAAGCCAGACCGCAACTTAGGGT
>JACDHR010000217.1 GCA_013820915.1 Gemmatimonadota bacterium | reverse complement strand
TCCATATGGATGCCGGCACCTCTTTTCCCGAGCAGGATCGGCAGTCGACACTCCCCCATCGCCCGAATTGATGGGTCGAGTTGGGACGGCGCAACTCAGTGCGCTCGGAGCTGAGAGGCGCGAGAGCGCGAGAACCATTTGGCGGGAGAGGCGTGATGAGAGAGCGGAACGATGGCCCCGGCTTGACTCAGGCTCGTGAGGGTGCCAGCCGGCGTGACTTCGTGAAGGTCATCGGTGCGGCGGTCCTCGGTGCGGGGGCGGCTCCTCTGTCTCTCGCAACACCGGTGCGGGCACAGACCGGCGCCTTAAAGGCACCGGAGGGTGGTTTCCGCTTCGTCTTCATGCCGGACACGCATCTGCGGCGCGAGTACCGTGCGGCCGAGGGCCTTGCGGCGGCGCTCCAGGCCGCCGAGCGGCTGAATCCGCGACCCGCCTTCTTCATGACAGGCGGCGATCTCTGCCACGACCTGCGCGGTGAGGACCTCGAGGACGCCCGCGCGCTTGCCGACCAGTTCGCCGAAACCGGGCGGCGGAATACCAGCATCCCCACATACCACATGCTCGGCAACCACGACGCGGCGGGCTGGGGCGAGGGCGATGTGCCGGAAGACCACCCGGATTACCGCTTCGGTCTGATGCAGCGCGTGCTGGATCTCGGACGCAGGTACTATAGCTTCGATCAAGGCGGTTGGCACTTCGTGATCGTCGACAACATCCGCTTGACCGAGCCGGGCAGTCACATCGGGTGGGTGGATGAGGAGCAACTCGTGTGGCTGAGGGACGATCTGCATCGGAACCGCGAGCGGCCGACGATGGTGGCGATGCACGTGCCGCCGGTCACCTCCATCGAGTTCCTGAGCGACCGTGGGGAGCGCGACACGGAGGAGAACGAATGGCGCATCGGCTTCGACCGGAAGAGCGGCAACCCCGAGGAGTTGATCGAGGCGCTGAACGGTGGCAACGTACGCGCGGTGCTGAGCGGCCATATCCACCTCGTCGAACGCATAGACATGATGGGACAGACCTTTCTCTGCCTCGGCTCGGTCAGCGGCCAGCAGTGGATGGGGCCCCGGCAGGGATTCCGAACCGCCGAGGGCTTCGGTGTCATCGACGTACGGCCGGACGGCACCTACGACTGGAACTATCAGAGCTTCGGCTGGCAGGCGCCGCCGGAGGCGCTCGAAGCCCAGCGTAGCTGAGCTTCCTCCGGGGAAGCCGGAATCCTCGGCGGACTCACGGGTCCGCGTTCTCCTGGCTAGGATTGCTCGGCTGTCTTGCTTTGCTTTCCTCTCTGCCCTGGTCGGCGCTAATGACCTGCGCGGGGGCTATCCTGGTCCTGATGGCGGTGCGGTGCTTCGCGTTGTGAGCGGCCTCGGCGCTCGATGCGGACGGGCTACCGATCGGATCAAGAAGGAGCGCTGCTCGTGGAGACGGGGCCCCGTGGAGAGCCCGCGGGGCCACCTCTCTTCGAACTGTCTGCGTGCTCTTTACTGCGTCTGGCCCGGGAAGGGCCGGTCGATCTGCACGGGTGGCGGGTCGGGCTCCGCGCCCATCGCCGCGAACGAATAGACGAGCCAGGCGAGTACGCCGACAATCATTATCCCGAGACCAACCCAGCCCCACGTCATCCCGGCTATACGGCCGCGAGGTCCCTCGATGTTGTCCGGCATCGGTTCCCCTCCGTTGTTCGGGCGATCTGCGCGTCTCCTGCAACCCGCGACGGGGCGATCTCCCCCGCCGCGCTCCGATGATGCGGAGCGTGCCAGCGCCGCGCGGTAGCGGCGGCGAGGGCAGCTTTACGGAGCGTCAGAACGTCTGCCGGCGTGCGGAGGATCTTGATCATTCGCTGACCACTGACCGTTTCTGGCGGGCGCACGCAGGTGGCCTGTACCCTGCACAGACATGGCGAGAGACCGGGAGCCGTCCACAAAAGGGGGAGTGTACCGCATGAATGTAGAGCTCGGCATCATCGAAGGCTTTTACGGAAAGCCGTGGTCGTGGGAGGAGAGAGAACAGACCGTCGCGTACCTCGTTCCGCACGGCTACCGTTTCTATCTGTACGCGCCGAAAGGAGATCCGTACCTGCGGCGCCGGTGGCAGGAGGGGCATCCCGCGTCATGGGCACGCTCACTCGCCGATCTCGCCTCGCGGTGCCGCGCGCTCGGAGTACGGTTCGGGGTCGGGCTCAGCCCGTACGAGATCTACCTGGGCTTCGACCAGGCCGCGCGGAATGCGCTCGAACGCAAGCTCTCCTTCTTTCACGAGCTGGGGGTGCAGGATCTCGCGATCCTCTTCGATGACATGCGGGGTGACACCCCGGACCTGGCGGATCGGCAGGTGGAGATCGTCCATTGGGTTGCGGAGCGCTCCAGTGCGGACCGGCTGTTGGTGTGCCCGACGTACTACTCCGACGACCCGGTTCTGGACAGGGCCTTCGGAGCGCGCCCCGAGCGCTACCTGGAGCAGCTCGGCGCCTCGCTCAGCCCCGGGATAGAGGTGTTCTGGACGGGTGAGGAGGTCTGCTCGCGTGAGATCTCGCCGGGCCACCTCCGCCGCGTCGGGGAGCAACTGGGCCGCAACCCGTTTTTGTGGGACAACTACCCGGTCAACGACGGGCAGCGGATGTCGCGCTATCTCCATCTTCGCGCCTTCACGGGTCGCCCGGCGGGGATCGCCGACCATGTTCGTGGTCACGCGATCAACCCCGCGCTCCAACCCGTTCTCTCCCGCATCCCCGCACTGACACTGGTGGAGAGCTACCGCGAGGGCGCGGATTACCGCTACGGTGCCGCGTTTCAGCGCGCCGCCGTGGCGGTTCTGGGCGAGGACCTCGGCACGCGAGTGCGCGAGGATCTGCTCACGCTGCAAGATGTGGGTCTGGACCGGCTGGGCGAGAAAGAAGAGCTGCTGCGCGAGCGGTATGCGAGCGTAGACCATCCGGGAGCTCGCGAGATCATCGGGTGGCTCGATGGTGAATACCGCATCACGGACGAGATCGTGCACACGCAGTAGGAGGGCGATCGCGGCACCATCTACGGAGGCCCCCGGACGTGAAGCCCGGTACCGCGGCAACCTTACTCTGACGGCAATCCATGTGGCGAGTGGCCCGCTCGGCGGTCGATCACGTCGAACAGGGCGGCGGCGGCCACGGCATAGGCGAAGGCTTCCTGCTCTTCATCCAACCGCCTGCGGAGCCATGCGTCTTCCGACATGTCACCGGTCCGGTTCAGGTGCTCGATCAGACGATTCCGGGTCTCCGGCCCGATCGCGTTGATCAGAAGGAGGAGCGCTCGGCGCATGAGCGCCGCCGGAATCTGCTTGAGCACCGCGTCCGCCATAAGCGCGGCCCCGTCCGCCTCTTCTCCGTAAAGCTCCTGCGACGTGCGGAGTTGCGCTGCCTGACGCTCGCGCACGGTGCCGATCCAGGAGTCCTCGACGATCGGAGAGAGCCAGCCCGCCATCGCCAGGCAACTCCGCTCGTCGAGCAGGTAGAGATCGCTACCCGTCCACTCTCCGTTCTTCGAGCGCCGGCGTACCCCGATCGCGACACGTCCGTCGCGGAGCTGCTCCACATGTAGAACGGTGTCAGGGTCGCCCGATAGCGCGAGCGTCAGACCGGGCTCGCGAAGGCCGGTTTCCTCCCTCAATTCCGTGCCCTCGCCTCCAGCTCGGCGGCGAGCTCCCCACCCATCAGGATCACGAACCCCGTGATATAGAGCCAGAGCAGCAGCACGATGACCGCGCCAACGAAGCCGTAAGTCTCGTTGTAGTTACCAAAATTGGCGATGTAGAAGCGGAAAGCGATGCTGGCGGCCAGCCAAACCGCGGCAGCGGCCGCGGCGCCGATCAGAATCTCGCGGTTGCTGCGCTTCTGATCCCGCGCCGGCAGGAAATAGTACGCCATCCAGATGGCTGCCACGATCAGCGCCACGGGCAGGATCCACTGCGCAACCGTCCAGGCGGCGCCGGCAACGCCGTACAGGTCCAATGCGTCGGCGATCTGCGGCCCCGCGATCAAGACCGCGCTTCCGGAGAGAAAGAGCACGATGAAGAGAAACATTACACCGGCGGCGATGGCGCGCTGCTTCACCCATGGGCGCGGATCTTCGATTTGGTATGCGGTGTTCAGTGCCCGCGAGATCGCCATAAAGACATTCGACGCAGCCCAGATGGCGAGCAGGAGACCGATCGAGAACGGGCCCGGCGCCTGTTCATAGACCACATTCTGCACGAAACCGTCGACCAGGGTCGCCGTCTCGTCCGGAAGAAGGGCGGTGAGCTGAAGTGTGATCCACTCCGCGGTCTCCGCTCCTCCGAAAAAACCGGTGAGGGCGAAGAGAACGAGAAAGGCCGGCGGGAGCGATAGAAACGCGAAGTAGGCGAGACCCGCCGCCTGGTTCAGAACATCGTCCTCCCGGACGTTCCGCCAGAGTTGTTTGGGCAGGCTTTCCTCTCTGCGCGACCGCTGCAGCTCCTCTCCGGACCCGCTGCCGGGCGCGTCGTGGCGTGTGGTTCGTGATGATGTCCGTTGCATGCTGCAGCATCGATGGCTCGAATGAGACGTTGGGATCGGCGCCGGAAGGCGCAAGAAGCTTGCCGATTGCCGGCTGCCCCCGCGCTCCCTACGTTGCACTGGAATCGATGGGCCAACGGGCGATCGGGAGCAAGAGGAGGAGGGGATGCGCCGTGAAGCACACCGTGCTGCCGGGGTCGTGCTGTATCGTACGGAGGCGGGAGAACGGATGTACCTTCTTCTGCGATCCGCACTGACGCGGCGGCTGGTATGGGAGTTTCCGAAGGGCGGGATCGAGGCGGGGGAGACGGAACAGGAAGCCGCCGAGCGGGAGCTGCGGGAAGAGACGGGGGTCGGGGAAGCGGCCTACACGATGAAGCCCGGGTTCCGGGAGAAGGAGCGCTACCTCTTCACCCGCACG
The DNA here is from genome assembly GCA_013820915.1 of Gemmatimonadota bacterium. GTDB lineage: Bacteria > Gemmatimonadota > Gemmatimonadetes > Longimicrobiales > Longimicrobiaceae > JACDHR01. The sequence continues at coordinate 1,793 of JACDHR010000217.1, read as the reverse complement.
GTCAGCGGAGAGCGGCAGCTCGTGGTGAAGAGAGTCGTCTACTTCCTTGCCGAGGCAGACACGGCGGATGTGATTATCTCGCGCGAAGCCGCGGAGTTCCGGTGGCTGCCGTACGACGAGGCGCAGCGACTGCTGCGCTTTCCGGAAAAGCGGCGCGTGCTGGAGCGCGCCGAGAAGTGGGTGAGCGCCGCCGCCGACGATTAGCGGCGAGCCACAGGCGGATCCGCCTGTGGCTCGCTGCGTATGTGCTCTGCCGCGCGGCTACGGGCGCCGCGGTGGAGTGCCCATCATCGTGTCCCACATCATCATCGTGTCCTGCATCATCAGCGTATCGGTGGTCGCCGGCGGCATCGGGGTTGTCACCGGCGGCGCCGCGGTCCCGGTCGGGGGCGGAGCGGTGGTCGGCGGCGGATTTGTGGTATTCACTTCCGTACGGTCGCGGGTCTCGCACGCGGCAGCGCCCACAATCGCGGCGAGCGCCAGCGTTGGCAACAGTCGTTTGCCCGTCATCGGTAATCTCCCGAAACAAGGTAATTGGGTGTGCGTGACTGGAACACCAGCAGCACGTCCCATCGCAAAAACCGCTCCCCATCGCACCTGCCGCAAGGCAATCCGGCGCTTTCCTCAGGCTCGCTTCCTCAGGCTCGCGGAGCTCCGCCGCTCTACAGTTCGAGCCCCGCCCTCGGGCTGGTGGAGGAGAAGCGCTCGATCTCCTCCCGCTTCTGCTTCAACGCATAGCGCGCGACCCCGTCGATGATCGAGGTGCGCGCCGATTCCCGATCTTCCCACCCCATCGGGTGAACGCGCGCGCCTTCCAGGTCTTTGTACACCGTGAAGAAGTGCTCCACCTCGCGCAGGAAGTGGGCGGGTACGTCCGCGATGCTCTCGTAGTCGTCGTAGAGCGGGTCGGCCGACGGAACGCAGAGGATTTTCTCGTCCATCTCGTCACGATCCTTCATCCGGAAGAGCCCGAGCGGGCGCACATCGATGGCACAGCCCGGGAAGGTGGGGACCGTCACCATGACAAGCGCATCCAGCGGATCGTTATCGAGCGCGTATGTTTGCGGGAAGAAGCCGTAATCGCCGGGGTAGTGCACGGCGCTGTAGAGCACGCGATCCAGCCGGAAGAGGCCGGTTTCCTTGTCCAGCTCATATTTATTACGACTTCCGCGGGGGATCTCCACCACCACGGTCATTTCGTCGGGCGGATTGGGGCCGGGCTCCAGGTCGTGCCAGAGATGAGTCATTCTCCGCTGCGTGAAGAAGGTTATAAAATAATGAACCGTTCCACAGCCACACACGTGTCCCGCGGCGCGGGATCAGGGAGGCGGGAACGGCTGCCAACCGGCGCTTGCAATGTACGAGCCATTCGCCTCCGTTGACAGTCTTGCGCGTAGCGCATACGTTCGGCGCCGTTCACCAACCCGTTTCCCCGTCCCCCGCGCTGGTATGCTTCTCGGCGCTCATGTTTCTACGGCCGGCGGCGTCCGCAACGCGCCGCCTCGTGCCAGACAGATCGGCGCGTCCGCGGCGCAGATCTTCACCAAACAGCCGAACCGTTGGGCCGAAGTCGTCATCGGTGACGCAGAGGTAGAGGCGTTCCGCGCCGCGGTGGATGAACACGAGTTGCGCTACTTATGTGCTCACGATTCCTATCTAATCAACCTCGCGACCGCGGACCCCATCCTCCGTGACAGATCCTTCGCCTCCTTCCGCTCCGAGCTGGCGCGGGCGAATAGGCTCCAGCTTCAGGCCGTGGTCACCCATCCGGGGAACGCGACCGACGGAAACCC
>JACDHR010000666.1 GCA_013820915.1 Gemmatimonadota bacterium | reverse complement strand
CAGCCACGGCGAACTCCTGGCGCAGGGCGGACTCTACGCGCGGCTTCATGCGCGCCAGTTCCGCGATCAGCCGTACTCCTTCGAGATCGGCAAGCTCGAGAGCGCCTAGCCGCCTGCCGGCCCCACTCATCCACCCGACACACGTGCATACCATGGCGGAACAGACTCCTGAAAACCTCGTCATCATCGGATCCGGTCCCGCGGCGTGGACCGCGGCGCTCTACGCGGCACGCGCGAATCTCGACCCCCTGGTCTACGAGGGCGAGCCTTCCCGCCAGATGATTCCGGGCGGTCAGCTCATGTGGACCACCGACATCGAGAACTATCCGGGCTTCCCGGAGGGAATTGGCGGGCAGGAACTCATGGACCGCATGAAGCGGCAGGCGGTGCAGTTTGGGACGCGGGTAGAGATGGAGAACATCACCGAGGTAGACTTCTCCGGCCACCCGCTGCGGCTGAAGCCGAGCTTCAGTGACTGGGTCGAGGCCCGCGCGGTGGTCATCGCGTCCGGTGCGCGCGCGAACTGGATCGGGCTGCCGAACGAGGAGCGCCTTGCGCGTACCGGCGGTGGCGTATCCGCCTGCGCCGTGTGCGATGGCGCGATGCCCTTCTACCGCGACCGCGTGCTCGCGGTCGTGGGCGGCGGCGATTCCGCGATGGAGGAGGCGACTTACCTCACAAAATTCGCCAGCGAGGTGGTGATCATCCACCGGCGCGATTCGTTCCGCGCCTCGAAGGTCATGGCAGACCGGGCTCTGGCCGACCCCAAGATACGGGTGGAGTGGAACACCTCGGTGGTCGACGTGGTGGGGGACGACTTCATCACGGGGCTGCGGCTCCGGGATCGCATTACCGGCGCGGAGCGGGAGATGGAGGTGGGAGGGCTCTTCGTCGCCATCGGCCACACGCCGAACACGGATTTTCTGAAGGGGCAGGTAGAGCTTACGCCGAACGGGTACGTGAAGACCCCGTACGCGTGGCGCACCGCGACATCAGTGCCGGCACTCTTCGTGTGCGGCGACGTGATGGACGACTACTACCGACAAGCCGTAACGGCGGCGGGCACCGGGTGTATGGCCGCGCTCGAGGCAGAGCGCTGGCTCGCCCACCACGGTGTGGAACAGGCGAAGCCGCCCGTGCTGGAGACAGCGCAGTCATCGGTTGGGCAGGGGGAGCCGATTGGCTGACCTACTGGTTTCGCCGCCCCGCACCCAGCCAGTCGCCGAGCCCTCGCACCGAGCGCCGGAACCAGCCCTCGATGCCGTCCGGGTGATGCGGGCAGTACTCCACCGGCTCGGTGCCGGGTAGAAAGTACTCCGTCGCCAGGTGCTCTGTGGGGCAGTTGCCCGTAGCGAGCATCCCGGTTTCGCGGTCGATCTGCGCCGCAACGAGAGTGGCGGGCGGCGCCCAGCCTGGCGGGGACGCGTGGTCCTTGTAGTAGCTGGCCATCACGCGGCCCCACACCGGGGCCGCGAGGCTCCCTCCCGATGCGCCGTGCATGATCCGCTGCGGCTTATCGAACCCGAGCCACACTCCGGCGACGATATCGGGCGTCGCACCGATGAACCAGACATCCGCGGCATCGTTCGTGGTCCCCGTCTTCCCCGCGGCGGGCACGGTATAGGGGAGGCCGGCGCGCCGCACCGCGGAGCCCGTGCCGCGGTTCACCACGTCCTGCATCAGGCTCGTCGTGAGATACGCCACCTCGGGCGAGATCACGGACCGGCGCACGATCGGCGATTCCCAGATCAGCTTCCCCTCCGCATCCTCGACCCGGCGGATCACCCGCGGTTTTACGAGCACACCTTCGTTGGCGAAGGCTGAATAGGCGGCGACCAGCTCAAGTGGAACCACATCGGCAGCGCCGAGGAAGGTTGACGGATACTCCTGCATCGGCGTCGTCAAGCCCAGGGTGCGAGCCGTCTGGACTACACGGCCGGCACCCACCCGCTCACCGAGGGCGACCGCGGCCCGGTTTGAGGAGAGCCGCATCCCCTCACGCATGTCGATAGCCAGCGTGTCCGCCACATGG
>JACDHR010000026.1 GCA_013820915.1 Gemmatimonadota bacterium | reverse complement strand
ACGAGACGTGGGTAGACTCGGGTTCACGCAGGCTCTGGGTATCGAGCATACGATAACAGATGCTCCCCGCGTTCACAATACCGGCTCCTCGGCGTTCACGGCCCTGGAGGGGGCTGCCGTTGTTGTATCACTCCAGGTGCGCGTCGAACCACCGGAGAGTCGCGTCCGCGGCAGCCTGGAGCTCCGGCGTCGTGCCGGCGAACGGGTGTACGGCGCCGAAGGTGTGGCCGCCCCCCGGAATGAGCAGCAGCTCCGCACCGTCCGATGCTGCCTGGTGCAGGACCCGCGCTTCCTGTGCCGCGACCGACGTGTCCTCCTCCCCGTGCACGATGAGCCAGGGGATGTCGAGAGAGGCGCCAGCGCGGGCGATGTTCAACCGCTCGCGGTTCTGCGCGATGTCCTCCCAGAACCCCGGACCCATGGGCATCTGCTGACCTGTGCGGGCATTGGGGATCGACACGGTCTCGCCGCGGCGCCAGGCCTGCTGCTGGTCCTCCGACCAGCGCTCTACGGAAGAGATCGCGGCCCAGGTCACCAGCGCATCCACGCGCGGGTCGGCGGCAGCCGCGAGCACCGCTTCCCCGCCACCGCGCGAGTGGCCGAAGAGCCCGATCCGGCGAGGCCGGCGGGGAAGCAGCCCACCGCTTGCCACCGCATCGAGCACGGTGTGGATCTCCTCTACGTTGCGGGAGTGGGTGTTCTGTGCAAAGAGGTCCAGCGCCGAGAAGTCCACCCCGTCCGCACCGATGCCGCCGCGGGAGAAGTTGAAGGAGACGGCCGCATACCCGCGGTGCGCCACCGCGCGCGCCACGGCGGGGAAGAAGCCCCAGTCCTTAAAGCCCTTGAAGCCATGGCACAGTACGATCACGGCGTCCGGTGTGTGGTCCGGGCGGACGCGGAGGTCGCCGCGGAGGGGAGGCGCCCCGTCGCGGGGTCGGATCTCCCATCGGGTAAGGGTCAGCGGGGCTCCCGCCGGCGTGGTTTCTCTCACGACACCTCCTGCACGGGATGAGGGAAGGGCGCTCAGGATGCTCAGGCGGCGAGCGGGCAGCCGGCGCAGGGTACGGACCGCGGACACTCTTCACAGGGGAGATCGTCCGCGGCAGCGGGAGCCTCGCTGGCGCGCAGCCGGGCGGCGAGGTAGCGAATCCTTCGTGCGTTGGCTCCCTCCGCGAAGTCTCCCTCGCGGATCACGCCGAGCGTACCGCCGGCCGCCGCGCCGACGACCTCGCGGATCTGCTCCACCTCTCGGGTGCCGAGCGCTCCCAATCCCGGCACCTCATCGCGGGGGCTGCGCTCGAGGGTGAGCACGGTACGAGCCAGCGAGGTGAAGAGCGAGCAGGCTTCCGGGCAGGGCACATCGGCACCGCGGTCCGGGGCATCGGGAGATACGCCGAGCGGAGTGGTCTCGTCGATCCGCCACGCGACCCGCCGCAGGCAGACGCTATCATCACAGCACGCCCATACCGTGTCGCGAACCGCCTGATCCGAGAGGAGCTGGACGGGGCTGTAGATCCCGCTCTGCCGGTTCGCGGTCTCCCGCCAGTGCGTAACGCGCAACGAGCCGGTGCGGCCGCTGTACCAGTGCGCCAGACAGGCGGGGTAGAGATAGTCCAGCACGACGCACAGGCCGCTGGCGTCGAGATCCGCGATCCGCCATCCGGTGCGCAGGTTCGGGGCGGTCTTGAGTGGGCGGTGGTCCCCCGAAGCGGTCGTCTGCGCGATCGGCCGCGCCGCGTAGGGATCGGTATGGGTGAGCAGGCCGTCGCCCGGATGATCGGCGTCCTCCCGGTGCAGGACCTCGTAACGCCCCGCACCGGTGGAGCGGGCCACGATCTGAAGAAACTCGCGGCCCCGCGGTCCGGCCTCGTCGACCCATGCGACGAACGCCACGCGCGCCCGGGCGACCCCCTCGGGCGAGTGTGCGCCGCGAGTCGCGGGAGCGTCAGACATCGTCTGCTACTCCCGCCACTCCCGACTTCACCCCTTCCGGGATCCGGGCCCCGGCTTCCCGGGCACGCTGGAGGATGATCTCGGCCACCTCCGGGAAGGTGCCCACTGGGGCGGCGTAAAAGATCTCGCGGCCATCTTTTTCCGTCACCGTGCCGACTGCCGGGCGGTTGATCCCCAGGTCGTCGGGGATCGTCTCCTGCGTGTGCCACCCTTCCGCCACGAAGAACGGCACGAGCACCATCCGCCGCTGAGGCATCGCGTCGAGCACATCTCGCACCTCGGGGTGCTGGTCCAGGAACCCGGTCTCCACGCGCGCGAATACGCCCGACTCCCGTGCTTCCCGGCTCACGCGGTAGATCACCTCGGAAGAGTTGGAGTTCCGCTCGGTGCCGTGCCCGATCACGATCAACCCCGCCTCCCGCGCCTCGGCGTCGGAGAGCCCGGCGCTCTCTTCGGCGCGGCGCAGGATCATCCGGCTCATCCAGGGGTGCGTCCCGACCGGCGCGCAGTAATGGATCGTGCGTCCATCCCGCTCCGTACGGGACGGGGCCGGCCCGCTCAGCCCCAGGTCTCGCGGGATCACCTCTTCGGTGAAGTAGCCTTCGGAGATGAAGAGCGGAACGACGTAGATCTCATCCGCCTCGACGAGGTCCCACACCTCGCGCATCGAGGGCTCTTCCTTCCAGAAGCACTCGCGGACCTCGTCGAAGATACCGAGCGCGCGGATCGCCTCCGCGTGTTGGTAAACGGGCGCGCTGGACTCGGAGTTCAGGTGCGATCCGTGGCCGATGATGAGCAATCCTTGCAACAGCCGGTCTCCTGCATCTGTCTTCAGTACGTGGTTCGTGAAGGGATAGAATGGGACACGGGTCGGGCGCAGGCAAGTGGGCCTCCGCACAGGGTCGCTGCGCGGTCGCGCCATTCTGGCAACCAACTGGATACCCGGGGTGCGAGCCACGATCAGCGGGCCCGTGGCTACGGCGCACATGGCATCAAGCCGCTCGACGCGCTTCACCTTGCCTCGGCGGTGGAGGTGAAGGTGGACTATCTCTGCACCTGTGGCGATAAGTTCCTGAAGCGAGCCAAAGCTGCGGACACGGAGAGCGTCCGCGTAGTTTCTCCGCTGGAGTTGATTGAGGAGATCGAGCTATGATTGTACCCGTACAGCCGCTCGCGGAGCTCACGCAGCGTGCGATCCACGTGCTCTCGCGCGAGGTCGGAGTAGCGAACACGATGCGCTTTCTGGGCCAGTTCGCCAGTGGATCCGGCAACTATACTGAAGAACGGGAGGCGCTCTTCGGGAATCTCACGCTGGAGGAAATCCTTGGCGGGATGCGCGAGGAACCCCCAGCACACGGCGAGGCCTGACCAGCGAACGCGGAAAACAGCGAACGCAGATAATACAGAGAGCTGTAAATTCCTGGCTTCCGCGCTGCTCCGGCACCAGCTCTTTTCTACAGCGCGATTGCAGCGCTGAGCGGGCGCTGTCGTTGTGCTCTGGAGCGATGCGGAGATGCAGCCACCTACGGTGAAGGGGTATTGATTTCTCGATCCCACCTACAGCCTCTCCTTGTGTGTGCGAAGGGACGTACGCTCTCGAATGTGGCTCGCCGGCCAACCCCTCAGCCCCTCAGCCCGCTGACGAGCAGGTCGTAGGTCGCCCGCTGCGCGGGCGAGAGCCGCGTGGGAAGGCCTACGACCAGCACCGGCTCGCGCGCCTCGCCGGGCAGGTGGATCACCAGGTGGTCAGGGGCCACGGGCGGTGCGTAGCCACGGGCGCGGCCGCCAGGGTCGATCTGCAGCGTGCGGCCCTCGGCTGTGAGGGTGGCGAGCACCCGGCCGTATTCGAGCCATTCACGTACGGGGTCCGACCCCTCCGCGGCCACCGCGGGGATCAATCGCGTCTCGAAATGCTCTACCGCGCGCCGGTAGGCCTCCGGGTTCCTGCCGCGGAGCTCACGCAGGCGCTCCCGGTAGAAGTCGCGCGGGTCGCGGGCGCCGGAGTCGGTCAGTGCCTGCTGGAAACGCTGGTCCGCTATTGCGCGGATGGAGTCGGTGGCCACTCGGATCCGGGGTGATGGGGCAAGGCGCAAACGACGAGCGGGAAGAGACGGCATGATGCACGCGGTTGTCAACCCGTGCGTGTGTCGCCGCGGCGGCAACTTCCGCGGCTTGCGTCTTGCCAGCGTCGGGTGCATGAATGGTGGGATCATGCACCCCGGGCGGGATGCTCTCTCAAAGAAAACCGGACAATGTCGAAATCCGCAACGGTAGACTCGGGTGAATCGCAGTCGGCCTCCGATCTCCCGGCGGCAGTGCGCCCGTACGACGTGCACAACCGGCGGCTGCACGAGAACGTGCATCCTCCGGAGTGGACGAACCCGCGCGCGCGAGGGAAGTACCAGCTCGTCGTGATCGGCGCGGGAACCGCGGGTCTGGTCACTGCCGCGATCGCCGCCGCGCTGGGCGCACGCGTCGCGCTGGTCGAGCGGGGCCTGATGGGGGGCGACTGCCTCAACGTCGGGTGCGTACCGTCGAAAGCGTTGATCCGTGCGGCGCGTGGGTGGAAGGCGGCGAGGACGGTGGAAGAACGGTTCGGCGGACCCGCGGCTTCGGGAGAGGGCGATTTCGCGCAGGTAATGGAGCGGATGCGCGAGATCCGTGCGGGGATCAGCGATCACGACAGCGCGCGCCGGTTCTCCGGGTTGGGTGTGGATGTGTTTCTCGGCAGCGCCTGCTTCACCGGCGAGGACGCGGTGCGGGTCGGAGACCAGACGCTGCGCTTCCGACGCGCGGTGATCGCGACGGGCAGCAGCCCTTCCGTGCCTCCCATACCGGGGCTGCCGGAATCCGGATACCTGACGAACGAGACGATCTTCTCGCTTACGGAGCGCCCGCGGGAGCTGGTGGTCATCGGCGGCGGGCCGATCGGGTGCGAGATGGCGCAGGCCTTCGCCCGCTTCGGCAGCCGCGTTACGCTCCTGGAGGCGGGCAAGGGGATCCTCTCGCTCGACGAAGCCGACGCCGCACGGGTGGTCGAGAAGGCGCTCCGCGAGGATGGCGTCGATCTCGTCACCGATGCGGAGGTCACCGCGGTGGAGCGGGCGGGCAAGCGGCGGACGGTGCGGTACCGGAGGGGTGGGGAATCGGACAGCGTGGAGTGCGATCAGCTTCTCGTCGCAGCCGGGCGCACTCCGAACATCGAAGGCCTCGGGCTGGAAGCGGCGGGCGTCCGGTTCTTGGGGAAGAACGGCCCCAAAGTGGACGATCGGCTACAGACCACCAACCGGCGGATCTACGCGGTGGGAGACGTATCGTCCAGCTACCCGTTCACGCATGTCGCGGATGCGCAGGCACGGATGGTGGTGCGGAACGCGCTCTTCTTCGGCCGTTCGAAAGCGAGCGATCTCGTGATCCCGTGGTGTACGTACACGAGCCCGGAGCTGGCGCACGTGGGGCTCTCCGCAGAGGAGGTGCGGAGCCGTGGCGACAATATCGACACGATCACCATACCACTCGCGGAGGTGGACCGCGCCCGGCTCGATGGCGAAACCGAGGGGTTCTTCCGGGTCCACCTCAAGCGGGGTTCCGATGAAATCCTGGCGGCCACCCTGGTTGCGGAGCACGCGGGCGAGATCATCAGCCAGCTAACCCAGGCGATGACCACCGGCACGGGGCTGGGCGAGCTGGGAAGCGTCATCTTCCCCTACCCGACCCAGGCAGAGGCGATTCGCAAGGCAGCGGACCAGTGGCGCCGCCGCCGGCTGACGCCGCTCGCGCAGAGCGTCTTCCGGTCGTTCTTTGCGCTGATGCGCTGAAGCGCGGCGAGCTTCGGAGAGGCGCTGGTTCCGGGGTGTGAGAACGGATCGGTCCCAACGAAAACCATGCATGCCGGTGCGCATCATCCCGTAGTACGGCGCCTACCTGTCGGAGAGTGGCGGCTGAATCGGCGAACCGGACATCAGGATCCTTTCGTGCGTGGCTGTGGAGTTAGACGCTGCCGGGAGTTTTCACCACCCGCTCCCCGCGGCGCGGTTCAGCGCGAGGATGATCGAGACGATTCCCAGGGCGAGCACCACCCCGAGTCCTACCATCATCCCCCGAAGGATGCTCCAAAATGCGGCGCTCCTGTTCGGGGGGATGAGCCGGCCTCCCGTCGCGGCCAGGGCCATTACGAGCAGTGCAGCGGCGAGCAGGCCCATCCCCCAATGCGTGGCGAGCCCCACACCGGCGTAGGTGGCGAGAATGAAGAGAAATCCCGCGCCGCCGAAGACCTGCGCCTGCCACCGCGATGCGTCCTCGGCCGATCGCCCGGGCGCCGGACGGCGCCTGCGGGACGCCAAACGCGCGGAACGCCGCCGCTCTGGCGCTCGGGACTTCGCCCGCCGGTCGACCCGCTGATTCCGGACTTCCTGCAGTCGGATGCGAGCGACAGTGACATCCGGAAAGCGCCGCGCCGCATGCTCGTACACCCGAAGCGCTTCGTCCCAGCGCCGCGCCTCCGAGAGAGCTCCTCCCAACGCGAGGAGGGCCGGGAGGTGGTCGGGGTCGAGGAGCAGCACATCCACGAAGAAGTGGATCGCTTCCTCGGTGTGGTGCTCTCGCCAGAGTGTATTTCCTCTCCGGTAGAGTGCTGCTGTAGGAGCAGAATCCATAGCCTGGGATTTTCGGCGCCGCTGTTCACGCTTGAAGACTGGTGGCGGGGGCCGCTGGCCGAACGCACCGGAGTTTGGGAGAAACGATACTATATAGGGCTGGGCGTTTTCAGGCGCCAGAGGGGGCCGCGTCCTCCCGGGAGCCACTCTCATCCAGGACCTCGTGGACAAAGCCGCGGACGATGCGCGTGAACTCGATCGGCGTGGTGTAGTTGACCACGTGAGGCCCACCGGGGATCACGGCGAGGCGGCCCTGTGGCAGCCGGCGGGTGACCTCCTCCGCCCAGCCCTGCGGAACGATCGCATCATGGGCGCCGCGGACCACCAGAGTGGGAACGCGCAGCGCGGAGAGCTTCTCCTCCATCCGATCCTGGAGCGCGAACTGAAAGGTTTCCCACGCGCGACTCAGCCCGGCCTCATAGTAGTCCTTCGCGTGCGCTGCGGCCAGCGACGGCCGCTCGCGCGTCCAGTCCCGAAGCCAGCGGCCTATCTGTCGGGGAGCCGTGCGTGCGTTGCAGTCCATCGTCGGCCCCGCCAGCACAGCGGCTCGGATGTAATGCAGGTGGCGGGTCGCGAAGTCGGCGATTACCTGGCAGCCGAGGGAGTTGCCGACGAGCACGACCTGCCGCAGGCCGAGCGTCTCGATCCAGGCAGCGAGCGCGTCCGCCAACTCCGGAATCCGGAGCACCGTCTCGGGCTTGCTGCTCCTGCCGAAGCCGGGCAGGTCGGGCGCGAACACGGGGAAGAACGGGGCGAGCCGTACCGCGGTCGGAACCATGTACAGGCTGGAGATGACGAGCCCGTGCACCAGCACGATCACGGGCGCACCCGGAACAGTCGGGCACGTAGAGACGCGGGAGTGGATCGTCATCTCTCCCACGCGGTCCCACCTGCTTCGGAGCACCCCGATTGGTTCCTGACTCATGCATCGCGGGCAAGTGCGAGAACGATGCCGTGGCGTCTTCCGGGTGGATCCGGTGAAGAGCAAACCTCCGGGTGCCTGAACCGCGGAAGCACGTGAGCCTACATCTACCAGGCTGAAAGCAGCGAGCGGTTGTAAGTGGGCAGTACATGCGTTAGCTTTTCCGCATGGGCCGAATCTTCCGGTTGCTGCTCGCGGTTTGCCTGCTTTGGTCGCAGGCGACGGCGCTTTTCTGCCCGTCGGCTCCGGGAACGGAAACGGCGGGTAACGCCGCTGCGCACGTCCATGCAGCGGCGGCGGATCACGCCGCCCACGATGGTGCGCCGCACCCGGCTCCGAAGCAATCCGGTCACCATCAGGGCAGCGATTGCAAGATGGTGATGGCATGTGGGATGATGGCTGTGCCGGCGATCTCCGAACGTGCCCTGCTCGCTGGTGGGCTGAGCATCGACTCGTTCCCACCGCCTGTTCGCGCTCTCGTTTCCGCGATTCCCGCGACCGATCCACCCCCTCCGCGACTCCTGGCCTAGGGTTCCGTTCGTGCACCCATTGGGGTGCAGATACCTAGATCTTCAGGAGAACCAACGATGTTCAAGCATTTCGGAACCGTCCTGCTTTGCGGGGTCGTGACCGCCGGTTGCGCTCGTCCCGGGCAGCCCGCTGAGGAGACTGTGGAACCGGTACGGGCCGAACAGGTCGCCGCGCCGTTGCCGGACACCGCCCATGCCACGCACGGGGAGCACGCCGCCGGCCCAGTGATGGCTGCCGGTATGGACCACGCGGGGCACACGCCAGCCGCGGCCGCGAGCGTGGATCACGGAGCGCACCCCGCGGGCGCCGCTCGCCACGAGCCCGCAGCTCTCGGTGCGCACCAGCACCACGCAGCGAGGGAGGTTGATACGGCTCGGGCGGGGCAGCATGCCCAGGTGCACGGCGATACGGCGCATGCACGCCACCACGCCGCCATGCACGGTGACACTGCCCACGCGGACACGTCCCACATGGTTCATGGCGGGCATCATACGGCCATGCCTAGGGATACGGCGCACGCCGGGCACCATCCGGATCCGGCTGCTGACACCGCGAATGCTGCGCATGCGCACGCGCATGCCACGGTGGAGCCGCACACCGGGGCGCCCCACGAGATGTGGATGCGCTCCCTCGGGGGCGGGTGGATGGGGATGGGGATGGCGCAGGTTTTCCCCGTCGTTACCTCCGGCGCGCCGGATTCGCCGCAGAGCCCGCTGAGCCGGACAGCGTTCTACCTGACGCAGCCCGCGGCGATGCTCAACCTGGAAAGCCCCGGCTCGCGCTGGTCGGTTCGCGTCACGCCGAACTTTGAGGGGTTGACCATTCCGGACGGAGAACTCACCTTCGGCGGGTGGGGCGAAGGCTTTATCGACAACCGCCATCCCCACACGCTGCTGCACGAGGCGATGCTCAGCTACAACGCGTGGGAGTTCGCGGGCGGCGCGCTCTCCATCTCCGCCGGGAAGGGGTTCGCGCCGTTCGGCACCGACGATCCGATGTCGCGGCCGGTGCTGAAATACCCGACCAACCACCACCTTTCGCAGATCCTGGAGCGGTGGACGGTGAACGGGGTGTACCTGCTGCGCAACTGGAGCGTGGAAGCCGGGATCTTCGGTGGAGCCGAGCCGACAACTCCGTACGACTTCAGCAACATCCGCAGCTTCGGCGATTCGTGGTCCACCCGCGTGACCCGGCGCTTCGGTGAGGGGTTCGGCCCGCTGGCGCCTTGGGAGGTGTCCGCATCCTACGCAATGGTCCGTGAGGAGCTTCATGGCGTCGGCGGTGACGATCACGGCGTCAAGCAAAGCACCTTTTTAACCAACGCCGCCGTGCGGTACGCGGGGAGCTACGGATTCGGCACGCTCTACGGGCTGGTCGAGGCATCGCGCAGTCGGCCGGAAGAGGGCGACGGATACTTCTCCGTGCTCGGCGAAACGCTGCTGGGCATCGGCCGACACCAGCCGTACGCCCGCGTGGAGTACGCGACGCGGCCCGAATTCGCGCGCGAGGGGGCGCCCGGCACGGAGGGCTTCTTCCGCTACGACCACGACGACGCCGAGGTCGGCGCCACGCGCTGGCTGATCTCGTCGCTCGGCTACGGCTACACGCTTACGCAGTACCCGTTCAGCGCACGGCCCTTCGTGGAGGTGCAGCACAACCGGGTGTGGGACGAGCGCGGCCCGGTGAGCATTCAGCCGGAGCAGCTTTTCGGCACGAATAGCTTCTGGAGCCTATCGGCCGGGTTCCGGTTCTTCCTGGGTGGCGGCCCGATGCGGATGGGCGCATACGGCGTGCTCGATCCCATGACCGTGATGCACCGTGAGATGGGAATGCACGGCACCCCTGAACCTGGAGGCCATCATTGACGTCCCCGGATCGTTGACGAAGACTGCTTCTCCCCGCACCGGGACGGCAAGCCGTCCGGGTGCGGGGCGGAGGCCCGGGGCGCCGAGCCGGAGCGGTGACCGCTTCCGGGCTCCACTACTCGCGCTGCTCCTCACGCTGGCCGTACCGGCAGCCGTGTTCGCCCACGCCTACCTGGCTTCTTCGGCACCGGCGGCGGACTCCGTCGTCCGCGCGCCGGTCACGGAGGTCCACCTCACCTTTTCCGAGGCGTTAGAGCTTCGCTACACCGGCGTGACCATACTCGGGGCCGACGGTACGGAGATCCCCGCCGATGCAATCCGTCCGGTGCCCGGTTCCCGCCGCGACTTCGTTGCCGCCCTGGCGGCCCCGCTGGGTGCCGGTGCGTACACCGTGCGCTGGCGGACGGCGGGCGCGGATGGGCACGTGGTGCAGGGTGCCTTCGGCTTCACCGTGGAGGCGGACCCCGCCGCCCCGCCGCCGCTCCCGACCCCCGCGACCGCGGAGCCGGTTCCCGATCCCACGCCGCCCCCCTCGCCCGCCGCGCTGGAGCTGAACGTGGAGCACCCGCTCGCCGTCGGCGTGCGCTTCGTTCACTTCCTGGCGCTGCTCGGCCTGATCGGCGCCGTCGCGTTCCGCTGGGGGGTCGCCGAGCGAATGCCGCGTGACGCACGGACGGTCGCCATGGCGGCACCCTCCAGCCGCGGGGCGCTGCGGGTTGCCGGTGCGGTGCTCGCGCTACTCGCGCTCGCCGTCGTCGGCCGGTTGTGGCTGCAGTCCACCCTATTGCACGGCCCGGCCGAGGCATGGTCGCCGGACGCGCTCGGCACCCTGCTTTCCGGCACCACATGGGGCAGGGCCTGGCTGCTGCAACTCGGTGCGGCGACACTCCTCCTGCTCGGGCTGGTGCTCGCCCGCGGGGAGGGGCGCGGAGCGGTAGGGTGGGCGACAATCACGGTGGCCGTGCTCCTCCTCGCCGTCGTTCCCGCACTGTCCGGCCACGCGGTCGCCGTGCCCGGTATTCCGGCGCTGGCGGTGCTCAACGACACGCTCCATGTACTGGGCGGCGGCGTCTGGCTTGGTACGCTCGCGGTGCTCGTCCTCGCCGGCTTCCCCACAGTGGGAACTCTGCCGCGGGCCGAGCGTGCCCCCGCCGTCGCGGGCATCGTCTCAATCTTTTCTCCCGTCGCACTGACCGGCGCCGGCCTCGTGGGTCTCACCGGGGTGGTGAACGCGCTCTTCCATCTCACGGCTCCCTTGGACCTGTGGACTACGGGGTACGGCCGCGCCGTGCTCCTGAAGGTCGCGTTGCTGGCAGCGGTCGCGGGGCTGGGCTTCTATCACTGGCGCGTCGCCGGGCCCCGGCTGGGCACGGACGGCACGGCTCGGACGGTACGGCGCTCCAGCAGCGGAGAGCTCGCGCTGGGTGTTCTGGTCGTTCTCGTCACTGCCGTTCTCGTCGCCCGCCCCACTCCCTTACCCCCCTGAGATTTTCATGCGTTTAACACCGTTGCTCGTGCTGCTCCTTGCTGCCTGCGATACTTCCTCTGCCCCGCCGCCGGCGCAGCAGGAATCACCCGCCAGGGTGCAGCCAGCCTCACCATCGCCCGAGGTGGCGGAGCGGGACGCACGCGCAGTGGCGGAGGACTTCCACCGCGCACTCGTGGAGGGTGACTCACTCCGGGTGCTCGGCCATCTCCACCCCGATGCGGCGATCTACGAGGCTGGCCACGCTGAAACAACCGAGCAGTACCGCAGCGGCCATCTGCGCAGCGATATCGAGTTCTCGCAGGCGGTCCCCTCCGAGACCCTACGGGAGGACCAGGTCGTGACCCCCGATTTGGTACTGCTTCTGCGCGAGTCCCGCTCCCGCGGGCGGTTCCGCGAGCGTGAAATCGACACGGGCGGTGTGGAAACGCTGGTTCTGGTGCCTACTCCCGAAGGATGGAAGATCCGCCACATCCACTGGTCCAGCGGACGGTAAGATCTACAGGTAGCCCGACGGAGCTGATCTCTCTCTCGACGCAGTGATAACGTGATCCGCACATGCCACGGGCACAGCTTTCTTTGCCTGCGCTCCAGCAGCCTGCTCTCTCTACCGCACCCGGCCTCAAGCCGGTTTTTTTGTCTGCCCCACCCCGGTGTCCCCGGAATGACGATCCTCTCTTGACATAGGGGTGGGGGGTATGTAGCTTTCCTGTAGTTCGAGGGTGGGGATATCTGGAAGCCGGAACCGGGCGACCGGTGGAACCACCGCCGTGATCGAGTTCACGCGTGTCCCGGATTACAAGGCGAGGAGGAGATGATGAACACAGCGGACCTGCTGGTGATTCTCGGCGGCATCGCCGCGATCGTGTGGGTGAACTGGTACTTCTTTTATGCGGGCAGAGCACCGGCAGCAGCGGCCATGAGCGCCACTGGCGTGCAGGAGGTCAGGATCCGTATTCAGGGCGGCTACGATCCCGCGCGTGTACGAGTGAAGCGGGGGGTTCCGGTCCGGCTGGTGTTCGACCGACAGGAGACGTCCGGCTGCTCGGAAGAGGTCGTGCTCCCCGACTTCGGGATCAAGCGGTTTCTTCCCGCACATAGGACGACGTCGGTCGAGTTCACGCCTGAGAGGGCGGGAAGCTACGAGTTCACCTGCGGCATGAGCATGCTGCGTGGGCGGCTCGATGTAGAAGATGAGGAGGACGGAGCATGAGCACAACAACTCAGTCACCGGACCAGTGGGAGAAGGGCTCCCTCTCCGAGCCGCCAGTTCCAGCTATGGGCGGCGGCAAAGTCACCATTCCGGTATCGGGGATGACGTGCGCCGCGTGCACGGCGCGGGTGCAACGCACGCTGGAGAAGGAGTCCGGTGTCCACGGGGCGTCCGTGAACCTGATGACCAAGAACGCCGTGGTGGAGTACGATGCGTCGTCCACCACACCCGAGCGGCTGGTCGAGGTAATCCGCGAGACGGGCTACGGCGCCGAGCTGGCGAGCCCCGACCAGACCGCCTTCGAGGAGCAGGTGGCGCAGGATCGCGCGCAGGAGGAGGAGTTCCGTGAGCTGCGCCTCAAGGCGCTGGTCAGCCTGGTATTCGCGGCGATCGGGATGGTGATCTCGATGCCGGTCATGAGCGCCCCGTACGCCGGTGCGCACGGGGGCCACGACGCCGCGGCGGGTGACCCGTTCATGAACTGGGTGCACGGGGTGATCGACCCGTGGCTGATGGGTGTGGTGCCCTGGCTCTACAGAATCGACGTGCAGCTCCTGAGCTACACGCTGCTGGCGATGACGCTGGTGGTCATGGGCTGGGCGGGGCGGCACTTCTACACCCGGGCGTGGGCGGCCTTCCGCCACCATGCGGCGGACATGAACACACTGGTCGCGACGGGAACGGGGGCGGCGTTCCTGTTCTCGGTGGCCGCGACCTTTTTCCCGGACTTCTTCCTGAGCCGTGGGGTCGCGCCGGCCGTGTACTATGAGGCGGTGCTCTTCATCGTCGCGCTTATCCTGCTCGGCAACATGTTCGAGGCGCGGGCCAAGCGGCAGACTTCGCAGGCGCTGCGCGCGCTCGTAGAGCTGCAGCCGGAGACCGCGCGCGTGCTGCGCGGAGACATCGAAGCCTCGGTTCCCGTCGAGGAGGTGGTGCGTGACGACGTCGTGCTCGTCCGCCCCGGTGAGCGGATCCCGGTGGACGGAGAGGTCGTCGCGGGCAGCTCGGCCGTCGACGAGTCGATGCTGACGGGCGAGAGCATGCCGGTCGGGAAAGAGGCGGGGGATACGGTGATCGGCGGCACGATCAACCGCACGGGTGCCTTCCGCTACCGCGCGACCAACCTCGGCGCGGACAGCACGCTGAGCCAGGTCGTCCGCCTGATGCGCGATGCGCAGGGCTCGCGCGCGCCGATCCAGAGGCTGGTGGACCGCGTTACGGGCGTGTTCGTCCCGATCGCGATCTCCATCGCGATCGCCAGCTTTGTGGTCTGGTTCGTCGCGGGGCCCGAGCCGTCGCTGATTCCCGCCTTCGCGGCGGCGGTCGCCGTGCTCATCATCGCCTGTCCGTGCGCCATGGGTCTTGCCGTGCCGACCGCGGTGATGGTCTCCACGGGGAAGGGTGCCGAGGCCGGCATCCTGATCAAGGGCGGCGAGGCGCTGCAGCGCGCGCGCGACGTGACCACGGTGGTGCTCGACAAGACCGGCACGGTAACCGAAGGTCGCCCATCAGTTACCGACCTGGTGCTCGCCCCGTCCTCGCGGTTCGCGGAAGAGGAGTACCTGCGGCTCGTTGCCTCGCTGGAGAGCTCGTCCGAGCACCCGCTCGCGGAAGCCATCATGCGGCACGCGGACGAGCGCGGCATCGGCCGCGTACAGCCGGAGAACTTCGATTCGGTGACGGGCCGCGGTGCGACGGGTAGCGTGGACGGACATGCGCTCGCGATCGGGAACGCCAGCCTGATGGCGCACTACTCGGTGGACATCGAGCCGCTTCGAGCCAGCGCGGATGAGCTGGCGGAGCGGGGCCGCACGCCGATGTTCGTGGCGATCGACGGAACGCTGGCGGGGCTCATCGCGGTCGCCGACCCGATCAAGGAGACATCGCGCGAAGCGATCCGCCGGCTCCACCGTATGGGGCTCGACGTCGTGATGCTGACGGGCGACAACCGCCGCACCGCGGAGGCCGTGGCGAAGGAGGCCGGCATCGACCGCGTCGTGGCCGAGGCGCTCCCGGCGGATAAGGTCGACGAGGTCCGGCGCCTCCAGCAGGCAGGCCGGGTGGTCGCGATGGTAGGCGACGGGATCAACGACGCTCCGGCCCTGGCGCGGGCGGATGTGGGGATCGCCATGGGCACGGGAACGGACATCGCGGCCGAAGCGGGCGACATCGTCCTGATGCGCGGCGACCTGCGCGGCGTGTCCAGCGCGATCCATCTCTCGCGCCGCACGCTTCGTACGATGAAGCAGAACCTCTTCTGGGCCTTCGTCTACAATACCGCGGCGATCCCGGTGGCGGCCGGTCTGCTGTATCCGTTCTTCGGGATCCTGCTCTCGCCGATCCTGGCGAGCGCGGCGATGGCCTTCAGCTCGGTCAGCGTGGTCACGAATAGTCTGCGGCTACGCACCGTACGGTTGACCTGAGATGATACGACAAACCTTGGACCGGAGCGGGAACGATGCATTCGGAACACGATGAGACGCCGATCGAAACGGCCTGCGATACACCGCTCGCCGCCGAGGGCGGACGCCACGCCGTCGGCGTGGACCCGGAGGCCAAGGACCGTAACCTGAAGCGCTTGCTCCGCATCGAGGGGCAGGTTCGGGGGCTGCAGCGGATGGTCGAGGAGGACCGCTACTGCGCCGACGTCCTCACGCAGATCTCCTCAGTGCACCAGGCGCTGCGCAGCGTCGGGCGGGAGCTCGTGCGCAACCACCTTAAGCACTGCGCCGCCACGGCGATCCGCTCCGGAGACGACGAAGCCGAGCAGATGTATGACGAGGTGGTGGACATGATGTACAGGCACATCCGCTGAGCGCGTGTGCTGATCTCGTGTTGCCGCTTCACGAGAGTGAAACAGCCGATCGCCCGACCTCAGTCGGTGACCCGCTGGAAGCGCATATCGTACACGCGCGCCTGACGGACTCCGAATTCCGAGATCCGGCCCTGGCCGTCACGATGAAAGCGCACGAGGCCGAGCCCTGTGCGGAAGACGTCGGGGTAGACCGGCGTCAGCACCAGACGCGCGCCATCGCGCCGGTGCATCGCCAACTGGCCGCGCTGAACGCTGAGGGTGAAGGTCGCCTCGGCATCATCGCTGTGGAAGGTGCCCATATAGGCAGCGAGCTCGGTCTCACCGGGAGCGAACGCCTCGACCGGCTCGTACGCCGCGACCTCGTGCGGCTGGTCGTCCGCGTGGCGTACCGTCTCGCGGATGCGGAGACGGCTGCCGCTCGCGTCGGGCTCGAAGACGAAGTTCCGGTCGCTGTCTCCGACACGGAAGACTGTGGGCGAGAGTGGAGCCAGGCGGCTGCCGTCGTCGACGCGCAGAGCGCCATTTTCCACGACAAGCCGCAACGGCTCCCAACTCCGCACGTCGCGGTAGAGCCCCGCCTTCGCCTGAAGCTCGGCGGCGGAGAGCCGGATCGCGGCGCTCGCCCGCGGGGCCGGCGCGGCGGGCCGCTGCGGCGCGAGCCCTTCCAGAAACACGTCAGCCACCTCGCCACCCACGCCGCCGGGGCTTACCGCGCTCACATTGCAGAGCACGGCCACGGACAGGTTCTGATCAGGGTAACGCGCTAGAAAAGCGCGGTACCCTGCCGTGGCGCCCGTGTGGCTGACCTCGGGCACGCCGCGGCGGCTTCCGATCTGGACACCGCTCGCGTAGCTGATCACCGTGCCGTCGTTCAGGACCCCCTGCTCGTGCATCAGCCGCACGAACTCGGGCCCGCCGACCTCGCCACCGGCGAGCGCGCGATCCCAGCGGATCAGATCGGCGACCGTCGTCAGAAGGCCGCCGTTGCCATGCACGTTCTCGATCGGCCGGTCAATCGCGAAGCTGTCGCCGCGCGTCGTGTAGGCGGCCGCGCGGCCGGGTACGATCCGGCGGTAGTCGTCGCGCCACTGCGTATCTCTCAGGCCGAGCGGCTCGAAGATCCGCTGCCGTGAAAACTCGGCGAACGAGGTGCCGCTGACGCGTTCGACGATGACGGCGATCAGGTTGTAGCCCGAGTTGGTGTAGGAGTACGCCTCGCCCGGGGGGTAGTTGAGCGCGCTCTGCCGGCTCAGGATGTCGACGACGTGCGCATGCGAATGCGTGCGCTGACCCCGGCCCCAGCCGGAGAGTGCGGCGACGCTCCCCCAATCGCGCAGACCGCTCGTATGGTTCAGGAGATGACGCAGGGTGATCGGCGCCCCGTAAACCGGAAGCTCCGGCACATGGGTGCGGACGTCGTCGTCCAGCGAGAGCTTCCCGTCGAGCGCCAGCAGCGCGAGCGCCGCGGCGGCGAACTGCTTCGAAACCGAGCCGGCTTCGAAGATCGTGGCTGCGCGGTTCGGGATCCCGTGCTCCAGGTCCGCCATACCGTAGGCGCGCGAAAGGACGGTGCGTCCATTCACGTCGGCGGCCACCGCGCAGCCAGGCGTCTGAAGAGTGTTCCAGCGGGCGAAGATGCGGTCGACCCGCGCCTCCGCGTCGGCCGGCACCCGGCGCGCGTTCACAAGAAGGTCCAGCACCTGGAGGAACTCCGGGTGCGAGACCGAGCGGCCCTGCCCCGGGCGGGTCTTGTGGACCACGACCATATCGAGCGCGGGGAGCACCGCGATGTGCTGTCCGACTGCGCCCAGCCCCACGTACGCGCCGCGGTGCGGACCCTCGGCGTGCGGCCCGTCCCAGACCCACCACAGATAGCCGTAGCCGAAGGGGCCCGCACGGCGTCCTTCCGGGTTCATCTCATGGACGGGTGTGATGGCGCGCGTGCTCTCCCGCACCCACTCGCCCGGCACGACCTGGCGGCCCGCCCAGCTTCCCTCGCGCAGCATCAGGTAGCCGACCCGAGCCATGTCGCGGGTCGAGAGGTTCATGTGATAGGCAAGGTGCCGGGAGCGCGCCACGTCGCCCGTGCGCCGGTGTGTGGAGCGGTCGAAGTCCTGCATCCCGATCGGCCGAGCGAGCTCTGTCTCCAGCGCGTCGTAGATGTTCCTCCCCGTCTCCTGCTCGAAGATGGTGCCGAGCGCGTTGAAGTCCCAGTTGCTGTAGAGATAGTACTCGCCCGGCCGTTGCGAGCCGCGAGCCGGCGCGCTGGCCAGGTCGTCGCCCGCGTTGGAGGCCGGGTGGAACACCCCCGAGCGTGCCGCCAGAACGTCGTGGATCGTAGCCTGCTTCTCCGCGTCCGTAAGGCCCTGCACGTCGTCGATCGCCATCTCCGCGAGCGTCTTATCGAGCCGCACGGTGCCGTCCGCGACATAGTTGCCGAACAGCATCGAGAGGATGCTCTTCCGCACCGAGGCCAGGTAGCTCTCGGCCTCCGGATCGCCGTAGTCCATGAGCACGCGCCCGCCGACCACCGCCATGAAGCCCGTGGTGGGGAGCGTGGCGAGCTGTGCGGCCACGCTGTCCAGCCCAGCCCGCGACCAGCCGGCCGAGTCCGCCGGATCGATCCGCTCCCAGGAAGTGCCCGGATAGACTGGAGCGGATGCTGCCGCGGACGTAGACGCAGACGTGGACGCAGACGTGGACGCAGACGGTGCGACCGGTGCGGAGCCGGGAACGGCAGGCGCACACCCCCACGCGAGGAGCGTGATCAGCGCGAGGGGCAGGGCGCGGAGCAAAGAATATACGCCTGGTCTCATACTCATAGGTGGTGCTTACAGGATGGATGAAGGACCAGGGCGGGCATGCTGCCGCTATCGCTGCCGCCGCAGCACCCGCCCCGGCCGCACGTCGATGAACCGACCCTCGTCCACCGTGAGCGCGCCGTTCACGACCACGTGGGTGATTCCGTCGGGGTACTGGTGCGGATCTCCGAAGGTGGCGCGATCGATCACCGTCCTTGGATCGAAGACGACGAGGTCTGCGTACGCTCCCTCGGCGACCCGCCCCCTTTCCCCAAGCCCCAGGCGGTCGGCGGGGAGCGAGGTCATCTTGCGAATCGCGTCCTCCAGCGTGATCACCCGCTGGTCCCGAACGTAGTGCCCCAGCACCCGCGGGAAGGTGCCGTACCACCGCGGATGGGGATGCCCCTCCCCGGGCTGCGTCAGGCGGCCGTCGGAGGCGATCATCGTCTGGGGGTGGCGCATGATACGATGCACGTCGTCCTCATCGAGCACATGGTAGATCGCGGAGGCGCCACCGCGCCGGATCGCCTCGATCACCAGGGCGGCGCCTGTTTCAGGGGTAGACTCCAGCCCCCGCGCCATCGCCCAGTCGTGCAGCGTGCCACCCTCGAGCGAGCGGTCCCACGTGACGAGCGCGAGCTGTACGCGCCGCAGGTCGCCGCCGCCGCGGTCGTACAGGATGTTGTCGACGATACCCGCCACGATGCTATCGCGCAGAGCCGGATCCTCCACCCGCCGGAGGAACGCATTGGTGCCGCCGGCCATTGCCCATGCCGGTACGAGCACGCCGATCCCGGTATAGGTGGCGGTGTAGGGATACTGATCCATCATCACGTCGATCCCGGCGTCGCGCGCGGAATCCACCATCGCGAGCGTTCGCACGCTCGCGCCCCACATCGGCTGCCCGACCACCTTGTGGTGCGTGAGCACCACGGGGATGGCGGCGCGCCGGCCGATCTCGATCGCTTCCGCCACGCTCTCGATCAGGCCGAGGCCCTCCTCGCGCAGGTGGGATGTGTAGATCCCGCCCGAGTCCGAGGCCACGTGGGAAAGCGCCACCACCTCGTCGACATCCGAGAACGCGCCGGGCAGGTACTTCAGACCCGTGGATAGCCCCCGGGCCCCCTCGCCCATGGCGCGCGCCACCATCCGCTGCATTCGCAGCAGCTCCGCTACGCTCGGCGCACGCTCCTCCATCCCCATCACCTCCCGGCGGATGGTGTTGTGCCCAACCAGGAAGGCGACGTTCATCCCCACCCCGACGGCTTCCGCCGAATCCAGGTAGACACCCATCGGCCAGGGAGAGCCTCCATCGGGGCCGCCCAGCGCCGTCGTCACACCCTGGCGGACATGGCTCTCCGCGGCGGGGAGGCGCAGCAGCGGGTCGAGATGGGCGTGCACATCGATGAAGCCGGGCGCGACGACCTTCCCCGTCGCGTCGATCACCCGCGCCGCGCCCTGGCGTGACAGCGGCTCTCGGGAGATGCGCACGATGCGGTCGCCCCGCACCGCGACGTCCGCCGAGTAGCCGGCTTCTCCGCTGCCGTCGATCACGGTGCCGCCGGTGATCAAAAGATCATAGGCGCCTCGGTCCGCGTCCGGGCGCACAGACGCCGGGCCGGTGTGCGGCGCGCAGGCACCCAGGAGAACAAGAACGCTCCACCGTAGAATTCGCATCGTCTGCTCCGCGGTTGACAACTCGGTTCGGCGGGCTGCTGCCACCTTCTGCTGCTGTATCGGGACACGCTGCAAAGGTTACCGCATCCGCCACGTGCAGTGCGAACTGGATGCGCTCCGGCCCGCCGCGCGGGTCCAGGTTCTCGGCAGGGGAGATCCGGTTGCCGGCATGGATCAGCGGTTGGAGGTGGACGTAGTCTGTCGGACCTTCTCCCGGTACTTCTCGAAGAGCTGGCGCTGCGCGTCGCGCATGTCGATCTTACGGCCCTCGATGTACGCCTGCTGCACGGTGCTGGAATACTCCAGCGGGTCTCCGGTGGTGATGATCAGCGTGGCGTCACGCCCCGGCTGGAGCGAGCCGACGCGGTCATCGAGGCCGAGCAGCTGCGCGGGGTAGAGCGTGACCGCCTTGAGCGCCTCGTCCGCCGGCAGTCCAAACGCGATCGCGGCACCGGCTTCCTGAGGGAGGCGATAGGCGTAGGGCGCGCTACCCCCGCCGGTGATGGCGAAGCGGACCCCCGCGGCGTGCAGCCTGGCGGGAAGCGAGTAGGCTGCGTCGTAGGGCTCCCACTGCCGGGCGGGCGCGTTGAGCACGGCGGTGACGAGCACCGGGATCTGCTTGCGCGCCAGGTGGTCGGCGACGTACCCCGCATCGCGGCCGCCGCGGATCACCAGCCGCACACCCTCTTCCTCGGCCCAGGTGATGGCGTCCTGGATCTGCCGCAGCTCGTTGGCGTTGACGATCACCGGGATCCGCGCGTCGAGCACCGGGATCATCGCTTCCCAGCGGGAGTCCGTGTTGTGCCGCGGGCTACCCCGCTGACCGGCCGCCGCGTGCGCGGTTCGGTAGGCACGCGCCGCGGCGAAGACGTCGCGCAGCTCACCGATCTCCCGCTGGTAGCGGGCGTCCGGATCCGCGCCCTGGCGCGCCGGCGCGGGAGAAGGGGGCGAGGGCCACTGCACGATGAGCCCGGCCCCTCCCTTCAGCGTCATCTGCTCCCACGTCCAGCCGTCTAGCATCATTGCGGCGGCGAGCCCCGAGATCAGCCCGCCTTCGGGCGAGGACACGGTGACCAGCACGCCACTGGAGCGGGCCACGCCGATATGTCGGCTCTCGGGGTTGACCGCGACCTCGGCGCGCACGTTCGGGTTGATGCGGCCCAGCTCGTTGAGGTCGATCGTCTGGTCGAAACCGCCGATCTCGTACAGACCCATGTGACTGTAGGCGTCGATGAGCCCTGGGTAGACGTGCCGCCCGCTGATGTCAACGCGCTCCGCGTCGGCCGGGATCGGCACGTTCGCGCCGACCGCGGTGATTTTGCCGTGCTCGAAGACGATCGTGCCGTTCTGTACGACGCCCTGAGTGATCGTGTGGATCGTCCCTCCCGTCAGTGCGACAGCCCGGCTCTGCGGCGCGGCCGGAACCTGGGCGTAGACTGCGGGGCTCGCCGTCAGGGCGATGACCAGAAGGAGCGAGACCTGACGGCCGCTCCGTCGCAGCAATGAAGCTATCTTTCTCATGAGTTCGCCTCTCCCTCAGCGGCCGTTGAGAATGGACTGGATGATCCGGGCTCGCTCGCGCTCCGTCTCGGCGCGCAGCACCCGGTCTTCCTCGATGTCGAAGTATCTGCGGCCGTCGATCCAGGTCTGCGCGGCCGAAGTGGAGGTGGAGAGGGGATGCCCGCTCCAGATGACGAAGTCGGCGTCCTTGCCCGGCTCGAGCGAGCCGACCCGGTTGTCGATCCCCAGCACCCTGGCCGTGTTGATGGTCACCAGCGCCAGCGCATCCTGCTCGCCGATCCCGGTGCGCAGCATCTTGGCCGCCTCCCAATTCATCCGGCTCGCGATCTGGCTGTTGTCCGAGTGGAGCGAGGTGAGCACCCCCGCGTCCTTAAGGATTCGGGCGTTGTAGACCGTGGCGTCGTACGCCTCGATCTTGAACGAAGACCAGTCGCTCCAGACCACCGCAGCGGCGCCGTGACGGGCGATCTCGGGCGCCACCTTGTACGCCTCGACCCCGTGATGGAAAGCGCGGACGCGGAAGTCGAACTCCTCGGCGAGGCGCAGCAGCATGAGCATCTCGTCCTGCCGGTAGGCGTGCGAGTGTACGGCGATCTCGCCGTTGAGGATCTCCGCGACCGCCTCGAGCCGCAGGTCGCGACGAGGCGGGACCCCGCGCTTGTTGCCGCGTTCCCACGCCCGCCAACTCTGCTCGTACTCGCGCGCCGCGCTGAAATGGTCGCGGATGATCTGCTCCGTGCCCATGCGGGTGTCGGGATAACGCCCGGAGCGCCGCTTCGGGTTTTCGCCCAGCGCGAACTTCACGGTGCGCGGTGCGCCCTCCAGCGCGAGATCGTCCGGGAGCGCGCCCCAGCGCAGCTTGACGAACGCGTTCTGCCCCCCGATCGGGTTGGCGGAGCCGTGCATCACGTGCGCGCTCGTCAGCCCACCGGCCAGCTGCCGGTACATCCAGATGTTGTCGAGCGTCAGCCCATCGCCGGTCCGCACCTCGGGGACGATCGCACTCCCCGTTTCGTTCACCCCGCCACCGACACCGGAGTGGAGGTGCGCGTCGATCAGGCCCGGCGTGACGTGCTTGCCGCTTCCGTCGATCACCGTGGCGCCCGCGGGTGCCTGAAGGTTGCGGCCCACGCGGACGATCCGGCCGCGGCGGACCAGCAGGTCGGCGTTATCGAGCGTGCCCTCGGGGCCCATCGTCCAGATGGTAGCGTTGCGGACGAGCAGCTGCTCGGGCTGCGCCGGGATCGATTGCCGCCCGAAGTCCATGCCGGGGCGCACGTCGGCGAGCGACGGGCGGACCGCACCCGCGGTGCCGGCACCCGCGCCGCCCGCGCCCGCGCCGTTGTCCCCATCGCCGTTTCCGCCGTCCCCGCCACTCGCGTTCGTGCCCACGGGTGCGAACTCGCCGATGCGATCGCCGCGCCAGTTGATGCGGGTACCGTCGGGCAGCTCGCCCCAGCCGTGCAGCTCGTTTCCGGAGACGGTGGCGGAGAGCCGCACCGCGCCGTCGTGACCGATGGCAGCGCCGGGGAAGGCGACGGTCAGGCGGCGCGCCTCCCCCGCTAGGCTGGCTGAGCCGAGTCGGACCTCCTGCCCGTCCACGGTGATGGTGCCGGAAAGCCGGCTCGGCGTCCCCGCCAGGAAAAGCTCCCCCTGCAGCTGCGCCCCGCCCGTGGCGGCCACCGTCCAACGGCCGCGGGGCTCCACACCCGGTTGGCGGTTGATCTCGAAGCGCCGGCCGTCCACCCAGACGTCGTGGATGGTGGCGCTGTCAACGAACAGGTCGCCGTCAGCGACGACCAGGTTCGCGGCCTTGCCGGGCTCCAGCGTGCCGTGGGTGCGGCTGATCCCCAGGTAGCGCGCGGGCGTGGTGGTCAGCGCCGCGAGCGCCACCTCGGGCGAGAGCCCGCGCTGCACGGCCCGGCGCAGGTTGGGGACGAAGTCACGGCGCCTCGCGAGGCCGTCGGAGGTGAGGGCGAACTCGACGCCCGCGGCAGCGAGGCGCGCAGGGTTCTCCGGCGCGAGGTGCCAGTGCCGCAGGTTGGCCAGACTCACGTTCAGCGCTTCCTCGGGCCGCTTGATGTTCGGCGTGTCCGGGTAGGCGAGCGGGAGGATCAGCGGCACCTTATGGGTGCGGATCGCATCGAGCAAGCGGTACTCGGAGCCGCTTCCGCGGATCCAGACCGAGAGCGGGAACTCGTCCGCGAAGCGCATGACGCGCAGGAACTCCTCTTCGCTGCGGGTGTCGATAACGACGGGCTGCCGGCCGCGCACCGCCACGCCGAGCGCAGCGAGCGCCGCGTTGGCTTCGGGCCGCTGCGCGCCCCTCGGGTTCCGCTCGTACGCGGCGTGCG
>JACDHR010000216.1 GCA_013820915.1 Gemmatimonadota bacterium | reverse complement strand
TCGGCTCGACCCCGGGCAAAGTACGCTTCGAGTAGATCTTCCGGGCGTGGCGATTGGCTTGTCCACCGCCAATCAACACTGGGGACCGGCAGCAGACCACCCGATTTTGCTTGGCAACAACGCGCCGGGATTCCTCCATGGGTTTGTCGGCACCTCAGCGCCACTCAATCTTTGGATCGGGCATGCGCACGCCCGTGCTGTGTGGGGGCGGTTGCACCAGTCCGAATACTCTCCGCATGAAGGGCATGGAAGCCGCCGTCTGATGTCGGGTTACGTGGCGCTCTTTCAACCGCGGGGGTTGACCGGACTCGAACTTGGGCTCGCGCGGTTCTTCCACGAAGCCTGGCCGCAGGGAGGGCTTCGCGTCAACGATCTGCGGAAGCCTTTCGAGGCCTTCCTGAAGGAGCGGCTGGCGTCGCCGGGAGATCCTGACTTTGGGGACGATATGGACAACCAGCTTGCCTCCGTCTTCGCTCGTTGGGTCCTTCCGCAAGGCGGCTTCGAGGTTTACGGTGAATTCGGCCGCGAGGACCATAACTGGGATCTTCGCGATTTCCTTCTCCATCCGGATCATGACAGCGCTTATCTGCTCGGCTTCCGCAAAGTCTGGACGCTTCCGCGAACGGCCCTGTTGGCTCTCCGCGGAGAGGTGCTGAACACCCAAGAATCGCACCTCAAGCAGGTTCGGGAGCAATTCCCATTCTACGTTCATGGTTTCCAGAGGCAGGGGCACACCCACCAGGGACAGGTACTCGGTTCCGCTGTCGGCTACGGCGGCGGCGGATCGCTCCTGGCGACCGATTACGTGCATAACGGAGGACGGATAACGGCGTCATGGCGCCGGGAGTTGCGGCACGAGAGCGGGCAATACTGGTGGGACCGAAGCCGGGAAACCCTTGTCCCGGAGCGACTGGACGTGATTCACACGCTGGGTGCCGAAACGCTGGTGTTTCGCGGGCGGTGGGATATCACGGCCGGACTCTCGGGCGCGTACAACCTGAACCGAGATTATGGCTCGGATGTATTCAACCTGAACGGTGTGTTTCGTATCCGGACGGCCCTGTAGGATCGATCCCGCAGATGAGGTGATTCAGGAAAGTCGAAGGATCTCCGCTCACTCGTGAGCGGAGGCGCTCTTCCGCTCATGCAGCGCCTGGAATTGGAGGCTTCAAATCCGGTGAAGCGCCTCTCGCGACTCGTTTCACGGAGCCCCTGTTTCGTGGCATGTTCCTTTCTCTGAAGAGTGGCGATCAGCCAATTTCACGTGTCGATCCGGTCCTGGACACAGGAACCGAAGAGCGATTTCTATCCAAAGGTGGTTTATGAGCAGCGTTCCGGTAGACTTTGTAGCGCACGCTGAAGATCGCGATGTGGTCGTGGGCGTGTTGGGCCTGGGGTACGTCGGCTTGCCGCTCGCGGTGGAGAGCGCGAGGAGCGGATATCGCACATTGGGCTTCGACATCAGCGAGACGGTGGTGGAGAGCATCAATCGCGGAACCAGCCACATCCAGGACGTGTCCTCGGAGGTACTGGGCGCGTTCGTGGGGGAAGGGCTGCTCAGCGCCACTACGGATATGAGCCGTTTGGCGGAATGTGACGCGATCTCGATCTGCGTGCCCACGCCACTGAACAAGATCAAGGATCCGGACCTTTCCTACGTGGTCGCCTCCGCGCATGCGGTGCTCGCGGCGCTGCGCCCCGGGCAGCTCATCATCCTGGAGAGCACTACGTATCCGGGCACGACGAGAGAGGTTCTGCTCCCGATTCTGGAGGAGAGCGGGCTGAAGGTGGGGGAGGATTTCTTCCTCTGCTTCAGCCCGGAACGGGTGGATCCCGGCAACGCTGTGTGGCACACCCGCAACACGCCGAAGGTGCTGGGCGGGGCTACCGAAGCATGCACCCGAGCCGGCCTGGCCCTCTACTCGCGCATCTTCGACACGATGGTGCCGGTCGAGAGCGCGGAAGCCGCCGAGCTGGTCAAAGTCTACGAGAACACCTTCCGCATGATCAACATCGCGCTGGCCAACGAGCTGGCGCAGGCGTGCGACAAGCTGAACGTAGATGTTTGGGGGGTGGTGGAGGCGGCGGCGACCAAGCCGTTCGGCTTCATGAAGTTCACGCCGGGTCCGGGGCTCGGCGGGCACTGCATCCCGCTGGACCCGCACTATCTGTCCTGGAAGATGAGGACACTGGCGTTCAAGACTCGGATGATCGACCTGGCCAGCGAGATCAACGCGGAGATGCCGGGGTTCGTGGTGCGCAAGGTGGCGGACGCGCTGAACGACGAACATAAGGCGGTCAACGGCAGCAGGGTGCTGGTGCTGGGTGTCTCGTACAAGAAGGATATCGACGATCTGCGGGAGAGCCCCGCGCTGGAGATCATGCACCGTCTGCAGGAGAAGGGTGCGCAGGTTTTCTATCACGACCGCTTCTGTCCCGTGATCGCCGACGACGGGCACACGCCGCTGCAGAACCTACCGATGCGGAGCGTGGATATGAGTGAAGCGATGCTCCAGGCGATGGACTGCGTGGTGGTCATCACCGACCACAGCGGTGTGGACTACTCGCTGGTCGCAGACAAGGCACGGCTCGTGGTCGATACCCGGGGCACCATGCGTAGCTCCCCCGGGATCGCACGCGTGGTGGGGCTCTCGGGGCAGGAGCAGGCGGATCGACCGGCGGTGCCCACTGCGGCGGTTGCCGCATAGGCATCCCACCAGAACATCGGTCGCAGGCCCGCGAGGCTTCGGGAGCGGCGCTCAGGTATGATCCGGACCGGCTGGCGGCCGTAAGCCATCGGCTGGGTCTCGACCTGGTTGTTCTATTCGGCTCCCGAGCGACGGGTAGTCCGCCGCCATCCTGATCTACGGCAATCCGCTGTACTTTCTGGAGTACCGCGCCTTCGCGTACTGCGACTTCGTCGACTCGGCGAGCCTTCGTGCGGTGGAAAAAGTTCTTTTCCGAAAGAAGATGAAGTACCTTCGAGGTATGCTCCATGGTCCGGCCTGAGTACGTAAAGCGGAAGCTGCACCTCATCGCCGAGGACCTCGGCCGCCTGGCGCACTTCCGGGATGCCTCGCTCGAAGAGATCACCGGTGACTTCGTGAAGCTCGCCGCGGTAGAGCGGATGATCGAGCGGATCGTGATTTGAGCCATCGAGGTCAACGAGCACCTGATCAGCGCTCTCGCTACGGGTCAGGAAGAACAAATCGCGCGGCTGACGTACCGCGAAACGTTTCTGAGGCTCTCGGCGCTCGATGTCTATCCCGCCGAGTTCGCCGAGCGGATCGCGAAGAGCGCTGGGCTGCGGGACATCCTGGTGCACGACTACAACGATGTAGACCGGCGGATCGTTCATGGCTCCATTCGGAGCTGCCTGGAAGATTACGACCGGTACGTGGAAGCCGTTGATGCATTTCTGGAGCGGGTGTGAGCATCGGGTGTGGGGGAAGGGGCCCGGTGGCCCGCCGCCGTGGTGTGAAGGTGCGGATGCCGTGAGGGTGATCTCCCCCAGGGGGATCGTGGGATAGGGGGTTGGCATTCGCGGCCGTTGAGGGCTATACTGCAAATGCTTGAGCGGTATGGTTCCTGTTCGACAGATGCTTTCGTTGCATGAACAAAACGATCGTGGTGACAGGCGGGGCCGGCTTCATCGGATCCGCGCTGATCCGGTATTTGCTTACGCATACCGATAAAAATGTCGTCAACGTCGACAAGCTCACCTACGCAGGGAACCTCGACTCCGTCAAGTCGGTGCTGCCCAGCGACCGCTATTCGTTCGAGAGGGTGGACATCTGCGACGGCGACGAGGTAGCGCGCGTATTCGAGCAGTACCAGCCGGATGCTGTCATGCACCTGGCGGCCGAGTCCCATGTGGACCGCTCCATCGACGGGGCCGCTGACTTCATCCGGACCAACGTCGTCGGAACCTTTACGCTGCTCGAAGCGGCGCGTGCCCACTATGCGCGGCTTTCCGACGGCGCGCGCGAGCGGTTCCGCTTCCTGCACGTTTCGACAGACGAAGTATATGGCTCGCTGGGCAACGATGATCTTTTCCGGGAAACCACCCCGTACAGCCCGAACTCGCCGTATTCCGCCAGCAAAGCGTCCTCAGACCATCTGGTCCGTGCCTGGTACCACACCCATGGGCTCCCGGTGCTCGTCACCAACTGCTCCAACAACTACGGTCCGTACCAATTTCCCGAAAAACTGATCCCGGTCGTGATCCTGAACGCGCTTGCGGGCAAGCCGGTCCCGGTTTACGGCAAGGGAGACAACGTGCGTGATTGGCTGTACGTCCACGACCATGTCCGCGCGCTGCTTGCAGTCCTGGAGCGAGGCGAGGTCGGGGAAACGTACAACATCGGCGGGCACAACGAGAAAAGCAATCTGGAGGTGGTCACCACCATCTGCGCGCTGCTGGACGAGATGGCGGAAGACCCGGCAGTCTCAGCCCACGAGTCGCTGATCACCTTTGTCAAAGACCGGCCGGGCCACGACTGGCGGTACGCGATCGATGCAGGCAAGATCCAGCGTGAACTCGGATGGGTGCCGGAGGAGAGCTTCGAGACCGGAATGCGGAAAACAGTTGCCTGGTATCTGGAGAACCGCGGTTGGAATGAGCGGATCCTGAACGGCAGCTATCGCCTGGAGCGGTTGGGCCTCTCCGGAGTCTCCGCATGAGCGGGATCAAGGGAATCATCCTCGCCGGCGGCTCCGGCACGCGCCTGTACCCCATCACGCAGGCGATCAGCAAGCAGCTGCTGCCGGTCTACGACAAGCCGATGATCTACTACCCGCTCAGCACGTTGATGCTGGCGGGGATCCGCGACGTGCTGATCATCTCGACCCCGCACGACCTGCCGCAGTTCCGGTCTCTGCTGGGTGACGGATCGCAGTGGGGTCTTTCCCTCAGCTATGCGGAGCAACCGCGCCCGGAGGGTCTGGCGCAGGCGTTCATCATCGGGAGCGATTTCGTCGGCAACTCGCGGAGTTGCCTGGTTCTGGGCGACAACCTCTTCTACGGTCATGGCTTGACGGAATCGCTGCGCCGTGCCGCCGCGCGGGATCAGGGAGCGACCGTCTTCGGCTACTACGTAAAGGACCCGGAGCGCTACGGCGTCGTGGAGTTCGATGCCGACGGGCGGGCGGTCAGTATCGAGGAGAAGCCGGCCGTGCCGCGCTCCAACTACGCTGTGACGGGGCTGTACTTCTACGACCAGCAGGTGCTGGAGATCGCGGGCTCGCTTCAGCCTTCGCCGCGCGGTGAGCTGGAGATTACGGACGTGAACAAACAGTACCTGGCGCAGGAGCAACTCGACGTGGAACTCCTGGGGCGCGGCATGGCGTGGCTGGACACCGGTACGCATGAGTCGCTGCTGCAGGCGTCGAACTTCATCGAGACGATCGAGCAGCGACAGGGCCTCAAGATCGCCTGCCCCGAGGAGATTGCCTATCACGCGGGGTGGATCTCCGCGGACCAGGTGGAACGGCTCGCCGCGCCGTTGAAAAAGAACGCCTATGGGCAGTATTTGCTCTCGCTGCTTCAGCAGCAGACGTTGGCATGAACATCAGCGAAACCGGGCTTCCCGGGGTTCTGTTGATCGAACCGCGTGTTTTCCGCGACGAGCGGGGCTGGTTCACCGAAACATGGCATCGGCAGCGGTATGCGGCCGCGGGCCTTGATCACGAATTTGTTCAGGACAACCTGTCCCGGTCCCGGCACGGAGTGCTTCGCGGGCTGCACTTTCAGAGCCCCACACCACAGGGAAAGCTGGTGAGTGTGCTGCAGGGATCGGTGTTCGACGTGGCGGTCGATCTTCGCAGTAATTCCCCGTTCTTCGGGCAGTGGGCGGGTTTCGAGTTGTCGGCTGAGAACGGGCGGCAAATCTACGTTCCGGAAGGATTCGCGCATGGCTTTGTGGTAACTGGGGAAACCGCGCTGTTCTCCTACAAGTGTACGGCCCCGTTTGTACCCGACCACGACCGAAGCCTGCGCTGGAATGACCCCACGCTCGGGATCGATTGGCCCGTCGCGGCCCCGATTCTCTCCGCCAAGGATGCGGCGGCGCCGCTGCTGTGCGATATTGCGGCGGGGGAGTTATACGCCTGAACGCCGAGCCTTTCGCAAAACGTTTCCGAGTGGTAGTTTGAATGGCTTCTCCATCGGGAGAAGCCATTGCTCGTGAGGAGGCGCGCTGACGTGGATGTTCTGATTTTGAACAACATTCTTGACCATTTCTCCGACCCGAGCGACGACCGGACGGTGGTAGTAGATGTGCTGGGCCCGGTGTATGTCGGCCTGCCGTTCGCGGTGGAGAGCACGCGGAGCGGGTATCGCCTCATTGGCTCGTCGACACACGGGGTGTGGTGGTGCGTAGCACGCACGGCCGTGCACGGATCGTCGGGATCTTTTCGCTCGCGAGCAAACTGCGCGGATGGCAGGTGTCGTACGAAGTGCTCAACGAACAAAAACCAATTCTGATGAAGACAGTAATTTTGGCAGGCGGCCTTGGCAGCCGGTTAGCGGAAGAGACCGTTATACGCCCGAAGCCGATGGTGGAGATCGGAGGGCGGCCCATGCTCTGGCATATCATGAACCTCTATGCCGCCCATGGGTTCAACGATTTTGTCGTGGCTTGCGGATACAAGGGCGAAGTGGTCAAGGAGTATTTCAGCAATTTCCACCTTCACAACGCCGACGTCTGCATCCGTTTGCGGGACGGTCAGGTCGAACTCCACAACAACCGCGGACCGGATTGGAAG
>JACDHR010000665.1 GCA_013820915.1 Gemmatimonadota bacterium | reverse complement strand
CCCTGATTCGGAGCGCTTCCGTGTCGCTGCGTTTTCCTCCACGCGTCTCCTCATGAGCAATACGCCCCACGTCTTCGATCCTGCTGTGGATGAGCTGCCCGCCACTCTGATGGCGGATGCCAGCTATCCAGGTCCCGTCGTGCTCCTCGTGAACGCGTCGAACGATGCTCGGTGGGCCGCGGACGCCAGCCTCGCCATCGCCTCCGGGTGGGCACGTCAGGGTCAGCGCATCGTTCTGGCCGACCTTCATCTGGAGGAGCCGATCCTCCACGAGCGAGTGGGGGAGGCGAACCTCGACGGAATCGTCGACATCTTCCTCTACGGTGCCTCGGTCGCGCGGAGCGCACGCCCACCCAGCGGCCGCGATTTCTACCTGATCCCGGCCGGCACCTATACAGCCAAGCCGGAGGAGGTCTACAGCCATCCGCGCTGGGGGAAGCTGGTGACCGGCTTCAAGGATGCACAGGCGACGCTGCTGCTGTTCGTCCCGGCAACCGCAGGTCTGGAGTCGCTGGAGCAGTGGAGTACACGGGCGGTGTTCCTCGGCGATCCGGGTGGCGATCCGGGTGCCTTGATCCGGCCGCTGCGTGAGGAGACCGAAGTCGAGGCGGTGCTCGTTCCCCCGGGCTCGGCTGGCGGCGTGGCGGACGATGAAACTCCAGGCTCGGCGGCAGAGAGCTTCCCACCGGGTGGCGAACGTGGCGCGGCTCCGGAATTCGATCTGGAGGAGGAGCGCCAAACAGAATCGTTCCGTTCGGTCGTTCCCCGGGACGAGAAAGCTGCGGATCCCGCCCCCGAGCGCACTGCCCACCTCGATGCGGATACCACGCAACCCCTGGCCGAGACGCGGTGGGACGAATCACGCGCTTCGCACGACGACTCCACGGCGGATATCCGTATCGAGCGTGTGGCTCCGCTCGGGGGACCTCGTCCTGAAGACGTTCCGCATGCCCCGGCACCGGATACGAGCTCCGTACAGAGCACTGCCCCCCCTCCGCCGAGGGCCCTGCGCACGGAGGAGGTGGCGCACAGGCGCCGCGGGCGGCGGAGCAGCGGCCCCGGTCCTCTGATGTGGGCATTCGGTGCGCTCGGTCTGCTGCTGGGTGCCGTGGCTCTCGGCGCTATCGTACGCCCGGACCTGTTCGGGCGGGGCGCACCCGCTCCAGGCACCACGGTGACGGCCGATACCACGAACCGTGCGGAAGCCTCGCCCTCTCCCGCGGCGCCGACGCCCGTGGTGGACCCGCTACCGTACGCCGTACAGGTGCGTGCGTACACATCGCTTCCCCCCGCCCACGACCAGGTGTCGGAGCACGCCGACCGGCTGCCGGAAACCGCCTTCTACGTAGTGCCGGAGCTGACGCAGGGCGTACTGTACTACAAGGTGATGGCGGGCCTGCTCCCGGACACGGTCGCCGCCGCGCAGACGAGGCGGCGCCTCGTAGCGACGGGCGTAGTGAGCGCTGCCGATGCGCGCGATGACGCTCCAGGCGCCTGGAGCCTGATCCAGACACGGCCGCTCGCCTTCGATCTCGGCGAATTCGCCACCTCCGAGGAGGCCGGCGAACGCGGGGATTCGCTGATCGATCGCGGAATTCCCACCTACGCTGTGCAGCTCCCCTACTCGGATGGCTCGGAGCGCTGGCGCCTCTACGGCGGGGCATTCCCGGACAGCGCGAACGCCGAGGAAATGCGCCAGATGCTCGTTGGAGCGAACCTTCCCGCACGGCTCGTCCGACGGATGGGTCGCGCTCCCGCCACTCCATAAAGCTTCGTACTCTCCGCCTCCACGAGTTCAAGGCCGATACCCAGTTCGTGGTCATCACCCACAACACCCGCACCATGGAGACGGCGGACTGGGTCTGTGGCGTCACCATGGAGGAGCTGGGCGTCTCGACGATCGTGGGGGTGGAGCTGGAGAGCGCCCGGGCGCTCAAGGGCCGAGTCGCATAACATCGCTCGTGACTGGACGATCCCGGCGCGGTGGTGTACATTCGGATGTTCTCTCTGAAGCGGTTCGCCACCTCCTGTCGGTTGTTTGCATATG
>JACDHR010000664.1 GCA_013820915.1 Gemmatimonadota bacterium | reverse complement strand
AATACGAGCTGATCCTCGGCATTCTCGAGCGCGAGCCGACCTACACCGAGCTGGGCGTCTTCAGCGCCATGTGGTCGGAGCACTGCGGCTACAAGAACTCGCGGCCGCTGCTGCGCCAGCTCCCCACCCAGGCGCCCTGGGTGCTGCAGGGACCGGGAGAGAACGCGGGGGTGATCGACGTCGGGGAGGGGCTCGCACTGGCGTTCAAGATCGAGTCGCACAATCACCCCTCGGCCGTGGAGCCGTACCAGGGCGCGGCGACCGGCGTCGGTGGCATCCTGCGCGACGTCTTCACCATGGGCGCGCGGCCGATCGCACTGCTCAACTCCCTCCGCTTCGGCGAGCTGGACGGGCCGGAGGGCGATCGGGTTCGCTACCTCGTCGCGGGCGTGGTGAAGGGCATCGGCGACTACGGCAACTGCGTCGGCATTCCTACCGTGGGCGGCGAGGTGTACTTCGACGCCGCCTACGAGGGCAATCCGCTGGTCAACGCGATGTGCCTGGGAATCATGCGGCACGACCAGCTGATCAAGGGAGTCGCGGCTGGCGTCGGCAACCCGATCATGGCGGTCGGGGCGAAGACCGGGCGCGACGGCATCCACGGCGCCACCTTCGCCTCCGCCGAGCTGACGGAGGCGAGCGAGGCGAAGCGTCCCATGGTGCAGGTGGGTGATCCCTTCACCGAGAAGCTGCTGCTCGAGGCGTCGCTCGAGCTGATCCGCTCCGGCCATATCGTCGGCATCCAGGACATGGGCGCGGCGGGGCTGGTCTCCTCCTCCACCGAGATGGCCGCGCGCGCCGGCACCGGCGTCGAGATCGAGATCACCCGCGTGCCGGTGCGCGAGCCGGGAATGACGCCCTACGAGATCCTCCTCTCGGAGACGCAGGAGCGGATGCTGGTGGTAGCGAAGGAGGGGCGCGAGGAGGAGGTCCGCGCCATTCTCGCGAAGTGGGAGCTGGACGGGGAGACGATCGGCCGGGTCACGGAGACGGGGATGTACGTGATCCGCGAGCGTGGCGAGACCGTCGTCGAGATCCCCGGGGAGCCGCTGGTAAACGGCTGCCCCACCTACACGCGCGAGGGCCGCGAGGCACCGGAGGTGGCGGAGCTGCGCCGCTGGAGTCCGACCGACCTGCAGCCCAGAACGGAGGAGCAGGATCCTGCCTGGACGCTGCGCCGTCTGCTCGACTCGCCGACCATCGCCTCGAAGCGCTGGGTGTACGAGCAGTACGACAGCACCGTGCGGACCAACACCGTCGTCGGCCCCGGCTCGGACGCCGCGGTGATCCGGCTGCGCGGCACCAACCGCGCGATCGCCGCGACCGTTGACGCCAATGGGCGCTACGTCTACCTCAACCCCTATCGCGGCGGACAGATAGCGGTCGCGGAAGCCGCGCGCAACCTAGTCTGCTCCGGCGCGCTTCCCCGCGCGGTGACGGACAATCTCAACTTCGGCAACCCGCTCAAGCCGGAGGTGTACCATCAGCTCTCCGAGGCGGTGCGCGGGATGGCGGAGGCGTGCAGCGCGTTCGAGACGCCCGTGACCGGTGGCAACGTTTCGCTGTACAACGAAAATCCGCGCGGCGCGATCTATCCCACTCCCACCGTCGGGATGGTGGGAGTGGTGGAGGATCTGAAGCACGTCACCACCGCCGGCTTCAAGCAGCCCGGCGACGTGATCCTCCTGCTCGGCCGCAACAGCGCGGAGCTGGGCGGGAGCGAGTACCTGAAGATCATCCACGGCAAGGTCGCGGGTGATGCGCCCGCGGTGGACCTCGCTGGCGAGCGCGCCCTGCAGCGGGCGGTGCTCGAGGCGATCCGCGGCGGCCTGGTTCGCTCCGCGCACGACGTAGCCGAGGGTGGCCTCGCGGTGGCGCTCACCGAGTCCGCCGTCGCCGATCCGGATCGGCCACTCGGCGTCGAGGTGGAGCTCGAGGATGAGCTTCCGCTCCCCGCGCTCCTCTTCGGCGAGGCGCAGGGGCGGGTGATCCTATCCGCCCGGGAGCAGGATGTGGACGGGATCCTGCGGATCGCCGGGAGCCACGGCG
>JACDHR010000663.1 GCA_013820915.1 Gemmatimonadota bacterium | reverse complement strand
GGCTGGCTCTTTCTTCCCAGCGCGTCGAACTGGCCGGGGCTCAGCGCGGCCGTGACGCCGGGCCTCGGCGCGCCGCACCGGGAGCGGATGCGCGAGCTCCCCCACCTGGCCTCCGCCGCGGTGCTTTTGCACGATGAAACGGCGGGGCGTGTGACCACCGACCGCGGCGGCCGCCCGGTATCCCACTACTGGCCGGAGCGAGTCGATCAGACGGCGCTCCGCAAGGGCATCGGCGCTCTGGCGCAGCTCTACCTCGCCGCGGGTGCGGAGCGGGTCTATCTCCCACACCCCGCTGCGCCGCCGGTGCGGAGCGAGGCCGAGCTGGACCGCGCGCTTACGGCCGTAACGGCGCAGCGGCACCGCCTCGCGCTCAACTCCGTTCACCCGCAGGGGAGCTGCGCGCTCGGCACGGACCCCGCGCGGAGCGCCGTGGATCCGCACGGGGAGGTGTGGGGGGAGCGTGGGATCTTCGTCGCCGACGCGTCGCTATTCCCCACCTCAGTGGGTGTCCCGCCTCAGGTCACGATCATGGCGCTCGCCACGGCGGTCGCCGACCACGTTGCGGGATCGAGCCCGTAAGAATACTCGCCAGCATGGGGACTGCTTGCCGGCCTCCGCTTCCGCACGTACTCTGTTCTCGATGCGTTGCCGGTCCTCTACCTGCCCTTCTCCCCACGGCCCCGGGAGTTTCACGTGAAGATCCGCCTCTTCAGCGCACTCTGCTTGCTCCTCGCCTTCGGGCTCGCTCCAGACGTGGCCGCGGCGCAGGCGCGGCAGCCGGTGCCGCTCGACTCGGCACGGCTGGAGGCGCTCAAGCGCGAGGTCGCGCGTGAGGTCCAGGGGATGGAGCGCTTCACCCAGCAGATGGTCGACCAGATCTTCAGCTACGGCGAGCTGGGCTTCCAGGAAGTGGAGACCTCGCGCTATCTCGTGGGTGTCCTGCGTAAGCACGGGTTCGAGGTGCGGGAGGGGATCTCCGGTATGCCTACCGCATGGATGGCCAGCTGGGGGTCCGGCAAGCCGATCATCGCGCTCGGCTCCGACATCGACGGCATCCCGCAGGCGTCGCAGAAGCCGGGCGTCGCGTACCGCGACCCGCTCGTCGAAGGCGCCCCGGGCCATGGAGAGGGTCACAACTCGGGGCAGGCGGTCATCATCACCGCCGCTATCGCGGTCAAGAAGGTGATGGAGCGCGAGAAGATCCCCGGCACCCTGCGGATCTGGCCCGGCGTGGCCGAAGAGTTGGTGGCCGGAAAGGCGTATTTCGTTCGCGACGGTTTCTTCCGGGATGTGGACGTCACGCTCTTCACGCATGTGGCAAGCAACCTCGCCACCGGCTACGGAGACGCGGGAGGCACGGGGCTGGTCAGCGTGGAGTACAGCTTCCTCGGGGAGACGGCCCACGCCGCCGGGGCGCCGTGGCGGGGGAAGAGCGCGCTGGACGCGGTGGAGCTGATGAACGTGGGGTGGAACTACCGCCGCGAGCATCTGCGTCTGCCGCATCGCTCTCACTACGTGATCCGCAACGGGGGCGACCAGCCGAACGTGGTGCCGCGCACGGCCAGCGTGTGGTACTATTTCCGGGACATCGACTACCCGAAGATCATGGAGTTGTGGGAGATCGGCAACCGTATGGCCGAGGGCGCCGCGCTGATGACAAACACCAGGATCGACTCGGTGCGGGTGCTCGGCGCGGCCTGGCCCCGGCACTTCAACCGGCCCGTCGCCGAAGCGATGACGAAGAACATCGAGCAGGTAGGCCTTCCCGCCTGGAGCGAGGCCGACCAGCAGATGGCGCGAGCCGTTCAGCGGGAGCTGAACGTGGAGGAGCAGGGCCTCGATACCACGCTGGCGCCACTCGGAACCGGGGTCAGGCCGGAGGATAACCGGGGCGGCGGTTCCGATGACATCGGTGATATCTCATGGGTGGTGCCGACGGTGACGCTCCGCTTCCCCTCGAACATCCCGAACCTTCCCGGCCACCACTGGTCCAACGCGATCTCGATGGCCACACCCATCGCCCACAAGGGCGCCACGGCCGGCGCGAAGGTGA
>JACDHR010000662.1 GCA_013820915.1 Gemmatimonadota bacterium | reverse complement strand
ATCGAGGACCATCTGACCTACACCCTGGCGCGCGACCGCGGCGAGGCGACCGACCGCGACGTCTACATGAGCGCCGCCTGGAGCGTGCGCAACCGCCTGGCGGAGCGCTGGGCGGCGACGCAGCAGGCATACCGGCGAGACGACGTCAAGCGGGTCTACTACCTCTCGCTCGAATTCCTGATGGGGCGGACCTTGGGGAACGCGCTCCTGAACCTGGGGATCGAAGGGGCGGCGGCGGAGGCGCTCAAGGAGCTGGGCTACCGCCTCGAGGAGATGCGGGAGATCGAGCCCGACGCGGGTCTCGGCAATGGCGGCCTGGGCCGTCTGGCCGCCTGCTACCTGGACTCGATGGCTACGCTGGAGATTCCCGGCTATGGCTACGGCATCCGCTACGAGCACGGCATCTTCAAGCAGAAGATCCTCGACGGCCGCCAGGTCGAGATGGCGGACACCTGGCTGCAGGACGAGAACCCCTGGGAGATCGCCCGCCCCGACCGCACCTACCCGGTGAAGTTCTATGGGCGCGTCGAGACGGTGACCGATGAGCAGAGCCGCATCCATTATCGCTGGACCGACAGCAGCGACGTGCAGGCGATGGCCTACGACACGCCGGTGCCGGGCTACCAGACGGAAACCGTGAACACCCTGCGCCTCTGGGCGGCGAAGGCGACGCAGGAGTTCGATCTCTCCTACTTCATCCGCGGCGACTACCTCGCAGCGGTGCAGGCGAAGACGCAGAGCGAGACGATCTCGAAGGTGCTCTATCCGCCGGACGACACCGGCAGCGGGAAGGAGCTGCGGCTGAAGCAGCAGTACTTCTTCGTCTCCGCCACCCTGCAGGACATCCTGGCGCGCTACAAGAGCGAGGAGCATCGCGGCTTCGACGCCTTCCCTGACAAGGTGCAGATCCAGCTCAACGACACCCACCCGGCGGTGGCGATTCCCGAGCTGATGCGCCTGCTGATGGACGTGGAGTGGCTGGAGTGGGAGGAGGCGTGGGAGATCGCGAAGGCCACCTTCGCCTATACCAACCACACGGTGCTGCCGGAGGCGCTCGAGCGCTGGAGCCTCGACCTCTTCGGGCGACTCCTGCCGCGCCACCTGGAGATCATCCGCGAGATCGATCTGCGCTTCCGCGCCGAGGTCGCGAGCGCCTTCCCCGGCGACGAGGAGCGCATCGAGCGGATGGCGATCCTCTCCGGCGGCGCGGTGCACATGGCCAACCTCGCGATCGTCGGCAGCCATACGGTCAACGGCGTGGCGGAGCTGCACACCCGCATCCTGCGGGAGCGCATCTTCCGTGATTTCGACGAGCTGTACCCTGGCCGCCTGATCTCGGTGACGAACGGTGTGACGCAGCGCCGCTGGCTGCTGCTCTCCAATCCGGAGCTCTCGCGGCTGATCTCGAGCCGCATCGGGGAGGAGTGGGTCACCGATCTTCCGCAGCTGCGCGAGCTGGAGCGCTACGCGGCCGATGCCGGGTTCCGCAAACGCTGGATGCAGGTGAAGCTGCGTAACAAGGAGGCACTCGCCCGCCTGGTGCTCGATGAGACGGATGTCCGAATCGATCCGGCGACGATGCTCTTCGACGTCCAGATCAAGCGGATGCACGAGTACAAGCGGCAGCTCCTGAACACGCTGCGCGTCGCCGATCTCTACCTCGCTCTCAAGGAAAATCCTGAGCTGGACACCGTGCCGCGCGCGGTGATCTTCGGCGGGAAGGCGGCCCCGACGTACTGGACGGCGAAGCTGATCATCAAGCTGATCCACGCGCTGGCGGAGGTCGTCAACACGGACCCGGCAATCAGCCGACTGCTGAAGCTGGTCTTCATCCCCGACTACCGCGTCTCGCTCGCCGAGCGGATCTTCCCTGGCAGCGACCTCTCGGAGCAGATCTCGACGGCGGGCTACGAGGCCTCGGGCACGGGCAACATGAAGTTCGCGCTGAACGGGGCGCTCACCATCGGCACGCTGGACGGTGCGAACATCGAGATCGCCGAGGCAGTGGGTCCGGAGAACATCTTCATCTTCGGGCTGACGGCGGAGGAGGTGG
>JACDHR010000661.1 GCA_013820915.1 Gemmatimonadota bacterium | reverse complement strand
GGCCCGCCGCGCGGATCAGCGCCTCGAAGCGCGGCAGGGCTGCCTCATCCATCAGGTGCAGGTCGTCTAAGAAGAGCACGAGGGGACGCCGCGCCGCGACCAGCAGCGCCTCTATGTCCTCGTCTATGGCTATCCCCTGAGTGGTCTTCCGGAGCTGCCGGCGGCGCAGGGCATCCGCGGTTGCTCCGATGGCGGCGAGCAGATCCCCCGGCCCGGGCAGTGCGCCGATCCATTCGAAGGCAAGGTCCTTGGCCTCGCTCCGGCCACCTACCTTCTCGTAGAAGCGCTTGCCGGTCATCGCCGCCACCGCCTCGTGGATGGGATCGTAGCGCCCCGCCTCGGGAGGTCGCACCGTGTAGGTCCGCGGACGCCGCTCGTGCTGGGAGTATGCCGCGGCGAAGGCGCCGAGCAGCGCCGTTTTGCCGATCCCCGGCTCGCCTTCGATCAGGATCAGCTGCGGCTGTCCCCGCCGCGCCTCATCCCGGCACTGGGAGAAGAGATACAGCTCATCCCAACGGCCAGAGAAGACAGGCCGCAGGCTCATGCGGGTTGCTCCGGTCGGGCGGAAGACAAGGAGGGCAGCGATGCCTCGAGCTCGCGGATCTCATCATCGAGGGCCAGCTGCATGTCGGCGGTCGCGGTGATGACGTTCGTCAGAACCTCATGCGCGCCCGCAGGATCGATCCTCCGGAGAACGCGCACGCGCTCGAGCTCGACGAGCGACCAGGAGTAGGCATCGAAGCTCGCCAGCACCTGCGCCGCCTTCGTCAGGCGCTGGGTCGCCTCCTCGATCGAGCCCTCGATAACCCCCAGACGAGCGAAGAGGATCTCCACGAACTCCCGATCCTCGAACCAGTCCTCACGATCGGCGATCACCGAGATGCTTCGCCAGGCACACTCCCGCGCCTCGTCCACCCGCCCCGCCTCCAGCAGACACATGCCCAGCCCGGCGTGTGCGACCGCCTCTGAGGTCCAGTACTCGAACTCCTGCGCGTGCTGCAGCAGAAGCTGATAGCGCTCGATGGCAAGCTCGAGGTTGCCCGAGCGGCGAGACAGCTCCGCGAGGTTGAGGAGGGACTGCACCAGATTCGAGCGGTCGCGGCGCTCGTGGATGGACCTGGCCCGCTGTAGCATCTCCTCCGCCTGCTCGAACTCTCGGAGACGCAGATACAGACAGCCCAGATTCGTGTATGCAGCACCGATTTTCCGCGGATCACCGATGCGCTCAGAGAGCTCCATCATTCGGTGGAACTCGCGCAGGGCGTCCTTATATCTCCCCAGCCGCGTGTGTGCCATTGCGGTGAGGAAATGGTAGAGGGCACTCCGACCAGGATCACCGATCGCCTCCACGATCCCCAGAGCCTGCTCGAGGTAGGGAAACGCATCCTTGGGTTGGGCATTGAAGATCAACACGAAGGAGAGCCGCTCGAACGCGTCCACCAGCAGGAGCGGATTGTCGCACGTGCGGGCGATCGCCACCGCCTCCTGTACGGCCTCCACCACGCCGACCGCATCCGGCAGGCTGCTGGTCTCCTGAAGGAGGTGACAGCGCTCCTCCGGATGATCGGCGGCTTCCTCGAGCAGAGTCCGGACGCGGCCGAGTAGCTCGGGGGCGGGGGCGAGACCGGCTTTGCGCTCGAGCACCACGATCTTGCGCCGCAGGCGAAGAGAGCGAACATCACCTGCGCGACTCTTCTCCAGCGAGGCCTCATAGCTGGCGATGCCTTGCTTGTAGTAGCCTACCGCATCGTAAACGTCGCCCAGGCGCTCTTCCAGATCCGCGCTTTCCTCCTCTCCCGGACTGTTCTCCAGGGCGATCTTGAAGAACTCCTCCGCCTCCCAGTGCGCGTAAACCCGTCGCGCGCTGTCGGCGGCGATCCGGGCATAGCGGTAGGCTGGATCCTTCACCCGCCCCTCGTGGAAGTGGTGCGCCAGCTTCCCGGCGATGCCCTCCGTCTTCCCCTGGAAGAGCGATTCCAGGGACTCGCCCGCCTTGCGGTGGAGAAGTAGCCGGCGCTTCCCCACCACCTGGCGGTACAGAACGGTCTGGACCAG
>JACDHR010000215.1 GCA_013820915.1 Gemmatimonadota bacterium | reverse complement strand
GTAGACGCCCGCCTGCCAATTGGCCGGGTTGAGCGGCGACTCGTCCGGGACCGGTGCGGCCGGCGGATCTGGCGGCATCCGTACCTCGAATGCGGTCGCGGTGGCGCCCGGCTCAGGCTCCAGCTCGAGGGTGCGGCCGCTGCGCAGGTGGGTGAACCGTGCGGCCACGCTGTCGCCCTCGAGGTTGCGACCCGCGAGCGAGAGCCGTTCGCCCATGCGCACCGCCGGCTGCAGAGCGGGCGGCGCGGCG
Organism: Gemmatimonadota bacterium; assembly: GCA_013820915.1. GTDB lineage: Bacteria > Gemmatimonadota > Gemmatimonadetes > Longimicrobiales > Longimicrobiaceae > JACDHR01. Next base: position 6,544 of record JACDHR010000215.1, on the reverse strand, counting down.
GATTCGAGCGCCGGATAGGGCGGCAGGAGCGTCGGCTGCACCCGCACGCCCTCATCCCGCTTGGTCACCGGGTCCCGCTCACCGCGGGAGAGGACCGGCAGCGGCGAGCGCGCGGGCAGGTCGCGCTCGATCAGCACCACCGTGGCCATGTATGCTGCCGAGGGGCGGTACTTCGCCCCGAAGGCGGCCCAGAGCCTCGAGATCTCCTCGGTGTTCAGCGCGTGCGGGGCGAGCTTGACCAGCTCCATCTGCTCCGCCAGGTCCGAGGCCACCAGCGCCCCCAGCGCGGGCGGGAGCATGCCGCCACCCACCGGTGAGGGCGCGGCCAGCGCGCGCCGTATGGCGCCGCGGCTGAGGGCCGGCGTCTCGTGCAGCATCAGCATCGCGTAGCCCAGCAGGATCTCCGCCTCGAAGTCCAGCGCGCTGTAGGCGCTGAGCAGGTAGTGGAGGTTGAGTGCCAGAGGCGGATTGCTGCGGCGCCCACCCCGGTCGTCGCGCGAGGGGAGGTCGAGGTTGCGCAGCGCCGCGTTCGGCGCGACCTGATAGAGGAAGAGGTTCAGCCGCGGCTTCTCGTTCTCCCCCGTCTCGATCCGGTCCGGCGGCAGCGCCGAAACCGTAACACTCCCTCCCACCGCGGCACTCACCGACTGGTCGATCAGCGCGTTGTCGAGCAGGTCCTTGAGGACCGCAGTGACCGCCGCCAGCGCCAGCGCGGTGCTCATCGCTCGCCCCGCGCGCGCTCGCGCAGATACTCGTCGAGCGACAGCCGCGGCGCCGCCGGCCTTCGTACCGCCGGGGGAGGTGGTGGCGCTTCGGTGATCGCGCGCACCTCGATGCGGCCGATGCTGACGCGGACGATGGGTGCAGCCTCGCCAGCGCCGTTCCCATCCGTCCCCGTACCGGACGATGGGGATTCGCGCCGCTGTTCCTCGGTACGGACGATGCTCGGTTGGATTGGAATGGCTCGCAGTGAGGCCCTCGGGCGCTCGGGCACCGCAGCGGCGGGCGAAGGTCCCGCGAGCGGCTCCGGCTCCGCCTGCGGCCGTACTGGCGGTGCTCGAGGCGCGGCCGCCGCGGGCGGTTCGGGGCGGCGCTGGGTCTCGCCGCCTTCTCCCCGCGGCGCGATCTCCCCGGCTACGAGCGGGCCCCGGTAGACGGTCGGTGGCGCCTCCTCGCGTGCGTTAGGAGGTGCGGTAGATGCTGCCATCTGCGCGGCGAACTCCTCAGGCGGGGCGGCATCCTCCCGCGCCACGGCGAGGCCCGTCTCGAACGCGGAAGGTAGCCGCGGGCGGATCTCCGACCGGACGTCGGCGCGACTGCGCTCGACCAGCCGCGCCAGGAAGTTGCTCATGTGCTCACCAGCTCCAGGTACGCCTGGCGGCGCTGCGGGCTGAGCGCCAGGATCGTCCCTTCGCTCCAGCCGTAGGCGGAGGCGAGCAGGTGCACCTCGTGCAGGGTACGGCGCGCCCAGGCCTCGATCTCCGTCCAGAAGTAAGCGACGACATCGAGGGGTGCACTCCAGCGATCGCCGCACGCCGGACAAGTGAGCGCCAGCTCCGGGTCGGCCAGCGGATCGGCCTCCGCCATGCGCTCTGCCACCGCGGCGGCGACCTCCGGCGGGAGCGCCGGCTCCGCGTCTGCCACCTCCTCCACGCAGCGCTCCAGCAGGGCGGCCGGTGCTGCCTCTCCGGCGCCGGCGACCGCCGCCAGGTCGAGGCTGGTGGGGAGGCGGAACCGCACGCGCCCGTCCTCGGCATCAAGCCACACGGGGCCGTCGGCCGTCGTATCTTCCGACACCGGGGCGAAAGCCTGCAGCAGCTCCGACACTTCGAGCGCCAGCTCCAGCCACTCGCCGCAGGTGGGGCAGGTTGTCACGCTCTTGAGCCCCGGGCCGAAGGTGCACTCGCGCAGCCGCAGCAGTCGCGCGTTCCGCCGTCCAACGGCGAGCGCCGCCAGCGCCTCCGGTGGAGTCTCCGGCTCCGCGGCGGCGAGCAGCAGCAGCGCCCGATTGACAGGTGTGGCCAACTGCCCGCGCTCCCACACCTCGAGCAGCTCCGCGGCGCTCAGGCTGCGCATCGCGCGGCGCCTAGGCCGGCTCGGTGAAGGCGGGCTCCGCCGGCTCGGTCACCGCCTCGTCGCGCGTCCATCCCTCGTTCTCGAGCTTGAGGGTCTGGATCAGCACCGCGTTGGCGTTGGCATCCAGGTCGGCAATCGACTGGTACTCGGAGACCCAGCAGCGGAAGATCTGGTAGGAGATCACCTTCTGTCCCGCCTCGTTGAAGACGTCGATGGTGATGTCCTTGCGGAAGTCGGCCAGCGAGACCTGGAGACCAAGTCCCGCACCGAAGTTCCACACCTTGTTCGCCCAGCGCTCGAACTCGAGGTCGTGCGTCACCCCACGCTCGAGAGTGATGGCATCGTACTCGGTGCGCCCGGGAGACTTGCGGCTCGAGCTGGGATCGCCGCCCTCGCGGTGGGTCACCACCTCGGTGGTCCGCTTCAGCGCACCGACCTTGCTGATCCCCGCCACGTAGCGGCCGTCCCACTTCACCCGGAACATGAAGCCCTTATAGGGATCGAACCGCTGCGGATTGACCGTGAACTGTGCCATGTCTCCTCCTCAGGTCTCGATCTGGCCGGCCAGTTGCTGGATGCGGATGATGACGAACTCCGCGGGCTTGAGCGGCGCGAACCCCACCAGGATGTTGACGATGCCGCGGTTGATGTCGTCCTGTGTGGTCGTCTCCCTGTCGCACTTGACCAGGTAGGCCTCGCGCGGGGTGCGGCCCTGGAAGGCGCCCTGACGGAAGAGGTTCTGCATGAAGGAGCCGATGTTGAGGCGGATCTGCGCCCACAGTGGCTCGTCGTTCGGCTCGAAGACCACCCACTTGGTGCCGCGGTAGAGGCTCTCCTCGAGGAAGAGCGCCAGCCGCCGCACCGGGATGTACTTCCAGTCCGATGCCTGCACGTCGGCGCCATCTAAGGTGCGGGCGCCCCAGGAGACGTTGCCGTAGACGGGGAAGTTGCGCAGCGCGTTGACGCCGAGGGGGTTGAGCACCCCGTTCTGGCGGTCGGTGAGCAGGGAGTCGAGCCCTTGCACGTTGCGCAGCCGCGCCTCGGTGCCGGCAGGCGCCTTCCATACTCCGCGGCTGGCGTCGGTGGCCGCGTAGAGCCCCGCGACGGTGCCGCTCGCCGCGAAGCTGCGCAGACGATTGGCGTTCAGCGGATCGGGGAAGCGGACGCGCGGGAAGTAGACGGCGGCGTTGCGGTGGCGCAGCCCCTCGTTCTCGCCGAGCCAGGTCTCCATCTCGTTCAGCTCGTTGACGCTCTCGGGGATGTCGATGAGGAGGAAGGCACGGCGCTCCTCGCAATAGGCCTCGGCATCGGCGTAGACCGCCTGCATCTCTCCCGCGTCGGCCAGCTCGGCGGCGGCGGGGAGGCAGAGGATATTGAAGAGGTCGGCGTCCTCGAGCGCGTACATCCCCGTCTTCGCATTGCGGCTGCCGCGCAGCTCGTCCTCGGCAGGCGGATCGCCGTCCGCGCCGTTCTCGAGCGCCACCATCTGCGGTCCCTCGATCACGTCGGCGCCGGCGAGCCCGAGGTCGGTCGCGGCGGTATCACCCGTGGCGTTGGCGAAGCGGATCGCCGCATCCGGCTGGAACCCCGCACCGGCGCGGCCGAGCACCACACGGTAGCGGTCGCCAACGAGCTGCACGCTCGCGCCCGCCAGCAGCGGATCGTTGCGGTCCACCGCGCGGATCGCCCGCTCGAGGAAGCGCCGCAGCACCGCATAGCTCTCCGGAGGGGTCGCTCCGTACTCCAGAGTGGCGGTAGCGGGCTCGAGGTCCTCCGCGCCGCCGCCCGGGTTGACGATGATCTGGAACTGCGCTCCCTCGGCGGGGATCTCGAAGGGGTCCGGGAGCGCGATGCCCGTCGTGCCGGTCGGATCGGGGCGGGGGGCGGGATCCTCCAGATCCGCCATCCCCCCGCGGTCGAGCTGCACCAGCTTCGAGCCGGCGTTCACCACCTGGATCGCGTTGTTGGGGGCCGCGGGCTGCAGCGTCAGGTTACGGAAGATCTCAGTCTGCCGGACTACCATCCGCCCGCCCACCTCCGCCACCTCGCTGATGAGTAGGTTGAACAGTTCAGTGGGATTGGTGGTGGCGTAGTCCACCTCGACCCGCAGGTTGTTGCCCCAGGCTCCGGGGTCTGCGATCGAGGTGCGGCCCACGCGGCGGCCCGCGCTGACCCGCGCGACATCCACTCCCCCGCCCGTCAGCACCACGTCTGCCACCTCGCTTCCGGTGGTCTCGACCCGCACCACTTGCGCCTCAGTGCCGCCGTTCAGGAAGAACTGCCGAATGCCATAGCTGGCGGCGCTCGCCGCCTCAAGCCCACCGAACTCGCGCTCAAAGTCCGCCGTGCTGAAAATACGCACCGGAGTCCCCACCGGGCCGCGCGCGAAGCGGTCGATGAAAGCCGCCACGGAGGTCGAGACGCCGACGAGGGTGCGCACGCCGCTCGGGACCTCCTCGATGTAAACCCCAGGATAGGTTGGTGTGGTGGGCATGGTATCGCCTTCCGGAGCGAAGTGAGCAGTGTGCCTGCCAGGACGCGGAGTCTCTGGCTACGGGGCCGGCGTTGCGTCGCGGCCGACGAGGATATTGATGTTTGCCGCCTCAGTACCATGAGCGTTGGAAATGACGAGCGGCTGCGGCACCTCATCCAGAAGCGAAACGGCACCGCTGCCGATCAGAAGTTGAGGAGCGTTGAGGGCGTACACCTCGGTTGCTGCCGCATCGTTTACCTTATAGCTCAGGTCCGCAAAGCGATCGGAGGTGATCATCAGAAAGGTTACCTGTTCACTTGCCGTCCCAGGCTGCAGCTGTATCTCCAGATCATCTGTGGCGGGGGGAACGGCAACGTTGATGACATCGTAGGCCTCGACCTGCAAGCTTCCTGCGTAACTCGCCTTTGGTCCGCCGGCAACCTGCACGTTGAGCTGGTAGTTAATTCTGATCATGACATCATCTCCTCAGACGCGAGGTCGAAGGCAAACCCTGCCGCTTGGCTCCAGCATTCGGAAATAGATCTTAAGCTGCTGACGTTCTGCTCCGCTGACTAGAGTAGGCTCGAACTGGGGCAAGGTCAAGCAAACTCTTGTTCCTCAGGCCGCGACCGCTACATTCCCAGCCAGTAGCTCACCTTCACCAGCAGCACGTTCGTGGGCTGCGCACTGAGCAGCCGGTCCACGTCGCGCATCAGGCGGAACGATCCTCCGGATCGGAGCTACTCCGTCCCTGGCTCCGGACTACGAAGAGGGTCGAGCCGGGGCTGTACTCCCAGCGCCGCACTGCGTTCGTGCGCAGGCAGCGCACGCTGAAGTCGGGATCGGTGAAGCTCAGGTCGGAGGCTCCATCGCCCATCACGTCGAGGTGGTAGCGGCGCCTACCTGCCCCGGTGTGCTCCTCAGCGATCTGCTCTGGGCGGAAGGTGCGGAAGCGTTCTGCGAAGCGAAACGTGCGGGCATCGATCACGTCCCGAGACTCCGAGTGCGCGCCCGCGCTGCGACCAGTCAGTAATGTGTCGGGGAGATGTCAGAGGCAGCATGCGGGAGGCGCGAAAACCTGCGGTTCCCGGTGCGGCTACGTCTCCCGCCGCGCCTCCGCGCGGATCAGCCGCCAATGGTAGAGGTAGAGCGGCAGGCCGAGGAGGATCATCGCCAGGCTGGAGGCCGCGGTGCGGTGGCGCTCGGCGGTGACGGGGTCGATGCCGGCGCTGCGCTCCCGCCAGCTGCGGTACTCCTCCAGCCACTGGCGGACCATCGCCCGCTCCTCTTCGCTGAGATCCTCGCGGCCGGTTAAGCGCTCGAGGCGCTCGGTGGGAGGGGGCATCGGCGGCTGGAAGGCGTAGATCCGCCGCTCGCTGTCGGCCTCGGTGAAGATCCACGCGCGCAGCCCCATGTCGAGCAACCGCACGCCGCCGATGCTCAGCAGCACCAGCCCGAAGAGCGCGGCGAGATAGAGGTAGAGGCTGCGTATCCAGGATCGTCGATCCACCATCGCTACCTCCGCCGCAAAGGGTGCGTGGTTCCGGTTACCGGGTAGAGACCAGGGGGAGTGGCTCCTTCTCACGCAGCAACCCGACAAGGGTCTCCAGGTGCCGCTGGTCCACTTCGTCGAAGGCGTCACGCAGATGGCTGTCCACGTCGAGCACTGCGATCAGCTCGTCGCGCGCGTCGAAGACCGGCACCACGATCTCCGAGGCGGAGTTCGGATCGCAGGCGATGTGGCCGGGGAAGGCGTGCACATCCGCGACGATGAGGGTGCGGCGCTCGCGCGCGGCGGCGCCACACACACCCTGCGAGAAGGTGATGTCGAGGCAGCCGAGCGTCCCCTGGTAGGGCCCGATCAGCAGCTTCTCCCTCTCCACGCGGCGGTAGAAACCGGTCCAGAAGTAGTAGGGAATCGCGTTGTGGAGAATACAGACGATGGAGGCCATCGAGGCGAGCAGGTCGCGCTCGGGCTCGATCACCGCGCGGATC
>JACDHR010000214.1 GCA_013820915.1 Gemmatimonadota bacterium | reverse complement strand
AGATGGCGGATGCGCGCCTCCACCACGTCGGCGAGCACCGGCTCGAGTTCCTGCGGCATCCGCCCGCGCAGATCCGCACGCTGTTGCCTGCTGAAATCGCGGTCCGGCTCCAGGAAATCCGCCAGATATAACGCCTTCCCGAGCAGTGCGAGGTCCGGGTGTCCGATCGTGTGATAGCGGATCGCGTTCACCGCGTCTTCATCCATGAGACCGGCGAGGCGCGCGGCGGCAGCGGGGCCATGAAGCAATGGTCCCGGCAGAGCTTCGAACCGGGGTCCCACGTACGAGCGGAGCGCCTCCGGATCTGCATCGCGCAGTGCGTCATGCAGCCGTCCAACGGCGAGCCACCGCACGCGCTCGGCTTCATCGCAGCCGAGCTGGTCTGCCCACTCCCCCATCAACTCTGCCACCCGGGCCATGTGCGCCCTTCGCCGCGGCGAGGCCTCTGCCCACTCGGGGATCTCACCGCTCGCTGCCGCGCGGAGCAGATCCTCGCCCGAGAGCCGTCGATCAATCGAAACCACGGCGCACATACGGTTCGAGAATCGCGCGATTGCGAACGGAAGACCGGGAAATGAAGTTCCACCCCTTGAGCTCGACCCCACTCCCGATCCAGCTGTCGATGATCCGGCAGGCAGGCCCGATCACGGTTTCTTCTCCCACGGTCGTGCTCCCCTCGATCACGACGCCGGGATAGATGATCGTGTCGCGGCCGACGCGAACATCCACGTCGACCAGCACCGTCTCCGGGAGCAGGAACGTGACGCCTCCCGCCATCAGCCGTTCGACAGTCCGATCGCGGATCTGGCGGGAGGCGAACGCCAGCGTCCGGCGGTCGGAAACGATCGTCACCGCGGGGTGGGGGTCCAGGAAACGGAGGGCGACGCGTGCCGCCAAATCGTCCATCCCGCCGCCCGACTCGAGGATCTCGCGGGCGTCCTCGCCACGTACCAGGGCAGCGGCGACTCTGCCGTCGGGAGCGGGAACCGCGGTACCCTCCGGCTCCTCGATCAGCAGGCGGAGGATGGGTGCGGCCGCGGGTGCGGCGGCGTCTACCAGGAGAACGGGCCCGGAGAGCGGCGGCGCAGCGAGAGAGTCGCCCGCGGCCGCGGCGGAGAACACGGCGAAATCAGCCATAACTTCGCCGAGAAGGTCGGCATTCATCTCCATTCCGGCGGCGAGCCAGAGGCGGCCGCTCGGCGGATCGAGAGAGCGGAGAGCGGTGAGCGTGTGCCAGACGAGCGGGCGGCCCGCCAGTGGATGGAGATAGGTGGAGAGGCGGGAGTGCATCTCGTCATCCCCGGGCGCCATCCGGGCCACGGCGATGCCGGTGAAGGAGCGCATCCGTATCAGGAGCTTTGCGCTCGGATGTGGTCGCGTACGATCTGGTTCCTGTCGTCGACGAAGACGAACTGAGGACGATACCTGGCCATCTCCTCCTCGTTGTACTGCGCGTAGCTGATGATGATGACCCTGTCCCCGGCATGCGCCAGCCGGGCGGCAGCTCCATTCAGGCAGATCTCGCCCGCGCCCGGGGTGCCCGGGATCACGTACGTCTCGAACCGCGCCCCGTTGTTCACATTCACGACGTGAATATGCTCATGGGGGAACAGGTCCGCTGCCTCCATGAGCAGTGGATCTACGGTGATCGAACCGACGTAGTTCAGATCCGCACCGGTCACCGTCGCACGGTGGATCTTGGACTTGCACATGCTACGCAGCATCGCTTTTTGTCCTTAGCAAGCGGTCAGAGCACCAAAGCTTCGCTCGCTGTGCGAGCTCGGTATCATTTCCTCTCTCCGACGGGTCTCTCGCCTTCTGAGATCCGCACCCGGGACGGACTTTTTCGAGCACCTGGGATCGCTTACGCAGGATCCGCGCTGATCCCGGCGAGAACGACATTGTCGATCAGGCGCGTGCCGCCGACCCGGGCTGCCACAGCGCAGACGGTCCCCCGCCCGACCCTGATCTGCGGCTGAAGCGTCTCGGGGTCCACCACGTCGGCGTACTCCAGCTCGATCCCCTCGGTACTCAGGGAGCGGCGGAGCAGGGCGCGCAGCACCTCGGCGTCCACCTCGCCGGCTGCAAAAAGCGAGCGACATCCTTCGAGTGCACGCGAGAGGGCGAGCGCGCGCTCACGGTCACCGTTGGTAAGGTAGACATTCCGCGAACTGAGCGCGAGACCATCCGGTTCCCGCACGGTCGGCACGACCTCAATGTCCACGCCGAGATCGAGGTCCGCGGCCATGCGGCGGATCAGCGTCGCCTGCTGGAAGTCCTTCTGCCCGAACACGGCAACATCGGGTGCGAAGATGCCCAGCAGCTTCGCGACTACGGTAAGCACACCCCGGAAATGGCGGGGTCGCGACGCTCCGCAGAGCCGGTCCGCGCCATGCTCCGGGATCACCGCCACCCACGGCTCGCCTCCGGGGTACATCTCGGCGCGGGTGGGCGCGAAGAGCAGATCCACGCCTCGTGCGCTGGCAAGCGCGGCATCGCGCTCCAGGTCGCGCGGGTAGCGGTCGAGATCCTCGGAGGGCCCGAACTGCAGCGGGTTGACGAAGATCGACATCGCCACCCAGTCGGCGAGTTCGCGAGCACGATCTACCAAGGCGAGATGGCCATCGTGCAGATAGCCCATGGTGGGCACGAGCGCGACACGCAAACCGTCCCGCCGCGCCGCCGCGACCGCGGCACGGACATCACTCCGCGAAGAGACCACCTGCATCCGCCGCTCCGCTATACGAAGGTGTGCTCTTCGGCGGGATACTCCCCCGCCCTGACCGCACTCACATACGCACGGATCCCGGCCGCGGCCTGCTCGCCGAGTTGAGCGAACTGCCGGAGGAACCGCGGGCGAAAGCCGGGGTTGAGACCGAGCATGTCGGGGAGCACGAGCACCTGGCCATCACATCCCGCACCCGCGCCGATCCCGATGGTGGGCACCTGCAGGGCACTCGTGACCTCTTCAGCCAGCGTCCCGGGGACCAGCTCGAGAACCACGGAGAAGACTCCCGCAAGCTCCAGCCGCCGCGCGTCCGCCAGCAGCCGGTCGCGCGCCTCGGCGCCCCGGCCCTGCACGCGGAAGCCGCCGAGGGTGTTCACGGACTGCGGAGTGAACCCGAGGTGCCCCATCACGGGGATTCCCGCGCGCACCAGGGCGGCCGCGGTGTCGGCGATCTCCTCGGAGCCGCCTTCCAGCTTTACCGCCGCCGCGCCAGTCTCCTTCAGCACACGGCCGGCGTTGCGGAGCGCGTCTTCGCGAGAGACCTGATAGGAGAGGAACGGAAGATCGACTACCACCAGCGCGTGCTCCACGCCGCGCGAGACCGCGCGAGCGTGGTAGATCATGTCGTCTACGGTGATCGGGAGCGTGGAATCGAGGCCGAGCACGACCTGGGCGAGAGAATCGCCGACAAGCACGATGTCCACACCGCCCTGGTCCACCAGGCGCGCGAACAGATAATCATACGCAGTCAGCGCCGCGATCCGCTCGCCGCGCTGCTTCATCCCCAGGAGGTCGAGGGTAGTCACCCTGCGCCCTCCACCCGATGCGTGAGTGGACATGTCGGCTTCCGTGGCTCTCCGCGGCGCGTATCAGGCGCAGGTCCCGTGAGGGCTTGGAGGCTTGCCTGTGGGCTAGGTTGACGGTGCGAAAAGGTAACTCCACATTGGGGAGGTGTCAAACCCGATTCAGTACGATCCGCTGCTGGTTCACTACCTCGCGTGCGAGCTGCGCGAGCGCCTCGTCGGCCGCGGCTGCCGCCTTCTTCCGCTGCTGAGCGAGGACCGCTCCGGCATGTTGCTCCTGGAGGGCGGCGAAGCGCTGCGGTTCGACCTGCACCCGCAGCGAGGCTGGATCCGCCTCGTCCGCCACGCACCGGGGCTGGAGAAGGACGCCGATGCCGTGATCGCCATCGTGGAGTCGCCGCCCGACGAGCGGCGGCTCGAGCTGGAGCTGGTGGGCGGGAGCCGGTTCCGGCCTCTCCGGCGCCGCCTGGTAGCGGAGCTGCACACGAATCAGTGGAATCTGATCGCGGTGAACGCGGACGATGCACGGATCGTGGCTATCCTCCACACGCGCGATTCCGCGGATCGCCAGCTGCGCGCCGGCGTGCCCTATACGCCTCCGCCTCCGCAGCTCCGCGTCGGCACGATGACTGACGAGGCGGACGCCGGGTGGGCAAAATGGAGAGACGCTCTGCAGAGCACGCCGCCGGAACAGCGGAAGCAGGAGCTACTGCGGCGCTTCGCGTACACCGGAAGCCTGAACGCGCGAGCGGTGCTAGGCGCCGCTCTCAGCGACGCTTCCGAGGATGCGCTCCGCGACGCTTTCGAGCGCTGGTGGGCTCTCGCGTCACTTCCGGACCCGGAGCCGGTACTGCTTACCGTGCGCACCGGGAGTCACCCCTATCCATTCCCCCTACCCGGCACCGGAGGGGATCCTGTCCCCTCCCTCCTCATCGCGATGGACCGCGTAGCGGATGAGCTCCCGCCCGTGGTCTCGCAGGGGCGGGAGAACGACGCCGCGCTCTGGTTCGCCGCCGCCGAGCGCAAGCTGGAGGCGGCGCAACGTAAGGTGGAGAGCATCCGCGCGCAGCTGGCGCAGACGGACGAGGCGGAGCGGATGCGCCGGTTCGGGGATCTTCTCCTGGCGCATCTGGCGGATGTACCGCGCGGGGCGAGTTCCGTGCGCTTGCCGGAATGGGAGGGGGGAGAGCTGGAGGTTCCGCTCGACCCGGCAAAATCGCCGGCCGAGAACGCGGCGCAATGGTACGACCGCGCGCGCCGACACTCGCGGGCCGCCAGCCGGCTCCCACAGCTGCTGACTGCGGCGGAAACCGAGGCCGATTCCTGGCAGGCGGTTCTGGCGGCGTGCGGAGAGGGAGAAATACCGGAGGAGACGAGGAGGGAGCTGGAGCTCCGTCTCCCCGCGCGCACCTCGGCGGCATCCGATGCGGGCGCGCGGGTACCGTACCGCGAGTTCCGCACATCGTCCGGCATCGAGGTGCGGGTCGGGCGCGGCGCGGGAGACAACGACCGCCTCACCTTCGGCCACTCCCATCCCGGCGACATCTGGCTCCACGCGCGCTCCGTGCCCGGTTCGCACGTGATCCTTCGCTGGGCCGATGCGCAGAACTCGCCACCCTCTCGTGACCTGAACGAGGCGGCCGGGTTGGCCGCATGGTTCAGTAAGGCACGCACCTCCGGGCTGGTCGCGGTCGACTGGACGCGGCGGAAGTACGTGCGCAAGCCGCGGGGCGCCCCACCGGGCAGCGTGATCCCCCAGCAGGTGAAAACCCTCTTTGTAGAGCCAGACCCCGCACTCGAGGAGCGCCTGCGGGCTTCGGCTTCGGATCGGCCCGGCTAGCCCGGGGCAACCGGCGGATGCGGCAGAAGACTCAGCCGTGCTTGGGCATCGCCGCACGCAGACCTTCTACGAAGCGAGCGCCGGCTGCCACTCCCTCTTCCGCCAGTGTCTTCACCAGGGCGCTGCCGACCACCACGCCGTCGGCGATCTGCGCCACGGTGCCGGCCTGTTCCGCCGTGGAGATCCCGAAGCCCACCGCGATCGGCACGGAGGTCGCCTCCCGTAGCGCGGCCACCTCGTGCGCCAGCCCCGCGGCCAGCGTCGTTCGTGTGCCGGTCACACCGGTGCGCGAAATGTAGTAGAGAAACCCGCGTGCTTCCGCCGCCACCTCCCGCACCCGGCTGGCCGGTGTGGTGGGCGCGAGCAGACGGATGAGGTCCAGCTGCGAGCGTGCAAACTGACTCTCCAGAGCGGCATCGGCACCCACCGGGAGGTCGGTCACCAGCACTCCCGCTGCCCCGGCGTCCGTGGCATCCTTCAGGAACCGCCCGACTCCGTAGCGCAGGATCGGGTTCAGGTACGTGAAAAGCACCACCGGCGTGGAACGCGACGCGTGGAACGACGCGAGCGTATCGAGCGTCCAGGAGAGGTCTGTCCCCTGCCCGATCGCGTCGTACGAGGCACTCTGGATGATCGGACCGTCGGCGAGCGGATCGCTGAACGGCACCCCCAGCTCGATCACATCCGCGCCACTGTCGGCCAGCGCGTGGAGAGCCTCCGACGTCTGTTTCGGAGACGGGTGGCCTGACACCGTGAAGACGACGAGCGCGGCGCGGCGCTCGGCAGCGCACTCGGCGAACGCGGTCGCGATCGCTCCGGTGCGATCAGATGAAATAGTCGCCGACATTGATTCCGTAACGCTCCGGATCGGTTGTTTTTATTATAGACCGGAACGGGTGTCCAGTCTCCGGGTCCAGCACCGATAGATCGATGAGGAGCGGCGAGTCAAGGGGAAGCCCCATATCGTCGAAGATGATCCGCACGATCGGCTGGTTGGCGGCCTCGGGCCGCGGGCTGGCGGCGATCACGACACCCACCTCGTAGTTGTCCAGCACAACGAGCGAGCCGACCGGGTAGACTCCGGTCATGCTGATGAACGCCTTGACCAGCAGGGGATCGAACCCGCGATGAGGGTTGTCGCGCATCTCACGGAGTACCTCGTCGGGAGGGACCGGGCGCGATTGGTAGCTCCGACGGCTGGTCGCCGCGTCGAACGCGTCGGAGATCGCCACGATTCGCGAGAAGAGGAAGGAGCCCCGTGGCTTGAGACAGCGCGGATATCCTGTAAGGTCGATCTTCATATGGTGCTCATACGCCATCAGCATCGCGCGCAACGGCAGCTCGGACGTGCCACGCAGCTCGAAGAGCGCCAGCAGCCCTTCGGTCGGGTGCTCGCGGATCATGGCCCACTCCGCTTCATCCAGGTTG
>JACDHR010000660.1 GCA_013820915.1 Gemmatimonadota bacterium | reverse complement strand
CTGTAGCGCACCTCCGTCAGCTCGGCGTCGGTGAGCACACCGCTTCGCCGCCACCCGACGGCGAACACGAAGGCCATCAGCAGGAACGCCAGCCCATAGATCCAGAGACGCCAGAGCGCGAAGACGCCGGCGGTGGCGACAAGCCCGGTAACCAGCAGCGGGGTGTCGGCGGCGAACTGCGTCGCGGCCATCGAGAGGCCGGCCTTCCAGCCGGGCACGTCCTTCCCCGCGAGGAAGTACTCCTGCAGGTTGCGCGACGCCCGGCTGCGGGCGCGCAGACCGGCACCGATCGCGTAGGCGACAAAGGCGAGGACGATGAGCAGGTCTAGCATGAAACGCCGTACGGCTCCGGTTGGGAGGATTGGTTTCCTCTCACCGCGGTCCCGAGCGGAAGCAGAGGGGGACGTGGCACCGGGACTTCCGTGCGGCTGACCGAGACGTGAACAGGGTTCGCCACGCCTCGGTCAGCCGGTGTTCCGCAGCCCCGCGGAGATGCCGTTGATCGTGGCGGCGAGCGCATAATTCAGCTCTTCGCTCTCCTCCCCGTCGCGCTTCCGGCGCAGCAGGCCGACCTGGATGAGGCTCATGGGATCGACGTAGGGGTTACGGAGACGGATCGAGCGCGCGAGCACCGGGTTCTCCTCCAGCAGCCGTGCCTGTTCCGTCACACGGAGCACGATGCGCCGGGTGCGCTCGAACTCTTCGGCTACCATCGAGAAGACCCGGTCCCGGAGCGCCGCGTCGGAGACAAGCTCCGCGTAGCGGCGCGCGATCGGGAGATCGGCCTTCGCCATGCCGACCTCTACGTTGCGGATCAGGTCGTGGAAGAGGGGGAAGCTCCGCATCATCTCCTGCAGCAGCCGCATCTCCTCGTTACCGCGCGCGGCGAACCGCTCCAGTGCGTAACCCACCCCGAACCATGCGGGGAGCACGTGCCGGCTCTGCATCCACCCGAACACCCAGGGGATCGCGCGCAGGTCGTCCAGCCCGCGGCTCTCTCCGCGCCGTGACGGGCGCGACCCGATCCGCGCGTGCTCCAGCTCGCCCACCGGCGTGCCCTGCTGGAAGTAGGGGAGGATGTCGGGGTTCTCGGCGACGCTCTGGCGGTAGAAGGCGTATGCCTCGGCGGACATTGCGCTCATTGCCGTCTCCCAACGCTCCTCCTGCTCAGGCTCCGGCCGGCCCGGGCTGGCCAGGGAATCCAGCGAGGCCGCGACCATGAGTTCCAGGTTCCGCTCGGCCAGCACGGGATCGGAATACTTCCAGTTGAGCACCTCCCCCTGCTCCGTGATCTTGATCTCGCCATCGAAGGCGCCGGGCGGCTGCGCGGTGATCGCCCGGTGCGTGGGTCCTCCGCCTCGCCCCACGGTGCCGCCCCTGCCGTGGAAGAGCCGCAGCGTGACGCCGCACTCCCGCGCGACCTCGTGCAGCGCGCGGTGCGCCTGGTAGATCTCCCAGGTGCTGGTGAACATTCCGCCATCCTTGTTGGAGTCGGAATAGCCCAGCATCACCTCCTGGTGGCGATTATGGGAGTCGAGCAGCCGCGCGTAGTCCGCCCGCGTCCACAGCTCACGGCACACCGTGGGGCAGTTGCGCAGGTCCTCGATCGATTCGAAGAGCGGCACCGGCATCATCCCGGGATCGCCCTCCGATGCAGCCGCGCGGATGCCGCTGCTCTCCATCAGTCGCACCAGCGTGAGGACGTCCTCGGCAGCGCGCGCGCCGCTGATCACGTAGCTCCGCATCGCCTCGGCGGGGTAGGTACGCTTCAGCTCCGCGAGCGTGCGCATCGTGTCCAGCAGTTGCGCGGTCTCCTCCGACGGCGGAAGCGGCAGAGAGCCCGCACCGGCCCGCGGCTCGCCGAAGAGCTCCTCGCTGGCGCGGGCGTGGATGCGCGCGTGCTGACGAATGTCCAGCGTGTGCAGGTGGAATCCGAACGTCTCGGCCTGGCGCAGGAGAGGGTCGAGCAGGAGCCGCGCGAGCCGCTCGCCGCGGTTCTCGCGGAGGCTCTCGCGCACCAGGCGGAGGTCCGTGACGAAAGCGCCCGCGTCCGGGTAG
>JACDHR010000659.1 GCA_013820915.1 Gemmatimonadota bacterium | reverse complement strand
CCAGGTTGATCGAGGCGGTCGTCCCGCTGGTGAGGATCAGCTCCGCCGGGTCCGTGATCCCGAAGAAGGAGGCGATCCGCTTCCGTGCGCCTTCGTATGCGTCGGTCGCGCGACGCGAGAGCTCGTGGATGCCGCGGTGCACGTTGGCGTAGTCGTCGCGGTACAGCGCGGTGATGGCGTCCGTGACCGCACGCGGCTTCTGCGCGGACGCAGCACTGTCCAGATAGACGAGCGGACGACCGTGCACCTCCTGCTGCAGGATCGGGAACTCCGCGCGGATCTCCCCGATCGGAAGCGAAGAGGCCGCGTGGTCGAGAACGGCGGGTGCGTGATCCATGAACTCCCTGAATTCCCTGTAAATGCAAAGGCGCGAGCGCCCCGTACGGACGGGCCCTCGCGCCTTGTGATTCCTGCGCCAGGCTTCCCGGTTAAGCTGAAACGTCCACGTAGATCTCGTCGCCCTCCACCCGGGCCGGATAGACGGCGATCGGGCGGGTGGCGGGAAGGCCGCGGGCGGCGCCGGTGCGGATGTCGAAGATCGCACCGTGCCACTCGCAGGTGATGGTGCAATCGTCTACGTCCAGCTCTCCGTTGGAGAGCGGGAATTCCCGGTGCGAGCAGTTGTCGGCGAAGGCGTATATCTCACCTTCGACATTCGCGAGGCAGACTCGCTTCCCCTCCACCTCGACGCCCAGCACCTCGCCCTCGGGAACGTCCGAAAGTTTCGCAGCGGCTACCGACGTGGCCATCAGGCGTTCACCGCGGGCTTGCCGAACAGCTTGTGCTCGATCACGCCGACGAGCTCCTTCTTCACCTCCGCGAGCGGGAACTGGTCGAGCACCTCGGCGAAGAAGCCGAAGACCACCAGCCGGATCGCTTCCGGCTTCCGGATCCCGCGGCTGAGCAGGTAGAAGATCTCCTCTTCGTCCAGCTGCCCTATGGTAGCCGCGTGGGAGCAGCGCACGTCGTCCGCGCCGATCTCCAGGTTGGGGAGCGAGTCCGCGCGCGCGTCCGCGGAAAGGATCAGGTTACGGTTCGTCTGGTACGCGTCGGTCCGCTGCGCCTTCGGGTGCACGCGGATCAGCCCCCGGAACACCGACCGGCCGGCATCGCGCAGCGCGCCCTTGAAGAGCAGGTTGCTGGAGGCGTGCGGCGCGATGTGGTCCTGCATCGTCTCGTGGTCGATGTGCTGCGTTCCGTCCGCGATGTAGAGCCCGAGTATGTCGACATGCGCGCCCGAATTCTGCAGCTTACACTGGATGTCGGCACGCGTCACGTCCGAGCCGAGCGCGAGGTACAGCGTGCTGATCCGCGCGTCGCGGCCGGCGAGCAGCCGGTCGGTGGTAAGGTGAAGCACACCGCGGCCGAAGCGCTGGACCGCGACGTAGTTGACCTTGGCGCCCTCGATCGCGACGATCTCGACCGCACCTACGGAGAGCGTCTGCGCCTCGAAATCCGCGGAGCCCAGATCCTCGACCAGCGAGACCTCCGACCCCTCCTCCGCGACCACCAACGTGCGGCCGAAGACGGAGCCCTGCTCGCCGGAGAGCCAGCGAAAGGTGCGAAACGGCATCTCCACCCGCACGTTCTTCGGGACGTAGAGGAAGGTTCCTCCCGTCCAGTACGCCGAGTTCAGCGCCGCGAACTTCCCCTCCTCCGGAGTCACGCCGCTGCCGAAATGCTTCCGCACCAGCTCGCCGTGCTCCTGCACCGCCAGGTCCAGCGAGGTGAAGATCACCCCCTGCCGGGCGAGGTCATCGGCAAGCTCGCGGAACGCGACGGACGCATTGACCTGGGCGATCCGGCCCGCGGCGTCACCCACCCCGTCCACCAGGGCGCGAACACCCTCGGGGAGATCCGCGACCTCGGTCACCGGCCGCGCCTCGTCGGCCAGCCCCAGCGCGTCGAGCTTCAGGATCTGCGCGATCGGCGTATACCGCCACTCCTCCGGACGGGTGTCCGGCATCGGGGTGGACGCGAAGACCTCCTGCGCGCGGAAACGCTGCTCACGCAGCCACTCCGGCTCGTTGCGGCGCGTGGAGAGGATCTCTACCTCGTCGCGC
>JACDHR010000658.1 GCA_013820915.1 Gemmatimonadota bacterium | reverse complement strand
GGGGAGGAAGCGCACGTCGTCGGTTGCGTTCGGCTCGTACGCTTCGCGCGCGTCACGCCCGGTGCCGAAGTACCGTTCGATACGCAGCCAGTGCAGCTCGCGGCCCTTCCGCATCTCGTCGGGGCCCACGACCGGGATGTTGTTCTCCGCGTTGCAGGCCACCACACAGGCGGAGCAGCCGATGCAGCGGGAGAGATCGATGGCCATCGCCCAGCGGGGCTGCCCGTCGTGGTACTCGCCGAAGCGGGTGCCCGGGGGCGGGTACGCGGCCGGGTTCGTCTCTGTTGGAACGGCGCCGAAGCCACCGGCGGCCTTGAGCAGGTACATGTGTTCACCCGGCATCGACGGCTCGACGGTGGCCTCGAGTTCCTGGAGCTGGGCGAGGGAGACGGCCTGCGCGAGTGCGCGGTCGTGCTGAACCCGCACGCCCTGCTCGAAGAGGCCACGCTGCGGAGGGAGCTTCCCACCCGTGCGCTGTACGGCGACGCGCACGCCGTAGGGTGCGGCGTTCCCCGCCTCGTCCACGGCAGGCCCGAGGAGGACGTTGGGGTTCACGCCCCGGCCTTCGGTAAAGCGCCCGAAGGCGGCATGGCCGAGCCCCATCTGGATGGCGACGGTGTCGGGCCGCACGCCCGGGTAGACGTAGACCATCGCCTCGAGCCGCCCGTACGGCGAGGTCACCTCCACCCGTTCACCCTGCCTTACACCGAGCGTTGCCGCGGCCTGCGGGTGCAGCTCCACCCAGGAGTTCCATGATACCTTGGTGACCGGGTCCGGCAGCTCCAGCAGCCACGGCCGGTTCGCGGTGCGACCATCGTAGAATCGGTACGATGGGTAGACGACCAGGTAGAAGTTGGCGCCGTCCACGCCCTCGAAATCTGGCACTCCGAGCCCGCCCCCGCCGATCGGCATCTGCGGGGTAGCGGTGCCCACGGGGGCGGGCGCCGTCCGGGCGAGATCCGGCTCGGAAGGCGGCAGAGCGTGCGCCGGCGTCAGCGTGGTGGACAGCGCGACCGGCTCGATTGCGGCGCCCGGCTGCGCGCCAGCCAGCGCGATGGCGCCCATGAAGCCCGACGCCTGCGGCATGTCGGCCGTGGGCGCGGCCGGGTAGCGGCCACCGGACTGCACGGCCTCGCGCCACGCCGCGGCACCCGCTTCTCCCGCGCCCCAGCGGCTGCGGAGGTAATCGTAGAATGTGCTCTCGGCGATCGCGTCGCTGCCGAGCGCGCGTGCGGAGCCGATCAGCACGTCACCGATCTGGCGCGTGTTGAACACCGGACGCATGGTCGGCTGCACGAGCGAGAGCACCCCCGGCTGCGACTCGTAATCGTCCCACGCTTCCAGGAAGTGATGGCCCGGCAGGATCACGTTGCAGAGCAGCGACGTGTCGTCCGGAAAGGACGAAAAGGAGACGCGCGTGCGTACCTCCCGCATCGCGTCCGCGAAGCGGAGCGCGCCGGGAAGGCCATAGGCGGGGTTGATGCCGTCGATCAGGAGCACGCTGATCTGCCCGGCGCGCATCTGCTCAACGAGCTGCAGCATCTCCTGCGTTCCCGTGGGGCCGGCCGCAGGCGCGCCGCCGCCGTTCAGTTGGTCGACCGCCTGCTGCAGCGCGACCGCGTTGCGGCCGGAGGTCGCCGCACCCGGCCCGAGCGCGACACCGCGGCCGGCGCGGAACTCCTGCGCGAGCTGCGCGATCGTCTCCTGCGGAACTTCCGTCTGCCGCGCCACCGCGGCGATATCGGCCGTCCCGGCCATGGCGAGCGCGATCAGGTGCTCGGTGCCGGGGCGCGGCGCGATCCACTGGTCGGCGTTGAGCCCGGTGAGCGGGCGGTGCGGCCCCACCCACACGAACTTGCCGCGCTGCCCGACGCGATGGTCGCGCATCTGGGCGAACTGCCAGGCGTAGTCGACGGGCGAGCCCCAGGTCTCCAGGAAGTCGGCCCCGAAGGCGACCAGGACATTGGCGTCGGCGAAGTCGAGGTCACGCGGCTGGTTGGCCCACGGGTCGTACGTCACCCGCCGGGCACCCACGGCACCTACCCAGGTATCGGCGAGCTGATTCATGC
>JACDHR010000213.1 GCA_013820915.1 Gemmatimonadota bacterium | reverse complement strand
GCCTTCCGCGAGTTGCTGCGGCCGAAGGGATAACTTCGGGGAGGCGCAGATCCCCCCGCTCGGCCACGCTTACCAGGGCGCGACCGACTTCCACCGGCGGCAGCCGACGCTGCCGGGGTAGGATAGCCGGATGTACGGCGGAGCCATTCCCCGTCTCCGGCCCCAACAGCTCGCGGCCCGGAAACCCAGCAACGGCTTCCGGACCGCGCTCCCACTATCTACCTGCGTTGCTCATCACAGCGGCGGCACCGGCGTCATCTGCTGGCCGAGGATCAGCCATTCTCCCCTGTGCTTGACCACCACCCAGCGCACGACGTGGCGCACAACGCCGGGCTCCGTCGCGCGCAGCCCCGGCGGCAGCCCGGAGAACCCGGTCTGTGTGTAGTCCAGGTCCACGACCGCAATTGTCCCAGTGAGGAACGTGATCCGCCGCACCTCCGCGTCCAGCGTGCTCTGCGAAAAAATGGTGCTGAAGACGAACACGTGCGCGGCACGAAGGGCATCGCGCCCCGAAATCACTCCGGCGGTGGGACCGATGAACTCGACATCCTCGGCGTACAGTGCCGCGTACGCCGCCGCGTCCTTGGCCGCCCACGCAGCCTCGAGCGCGCTGACCAGAGCCTCAATGTGCCGCACCTGCCCCGGCGGGTTCTTGCCCATCTTTACCTCTGAGACCTCAGCGGCGTCAGCGGACGGGAGCGTGGTGGGCGTGTCGGTGCAGGCGGCGACCAGCACCGCGAAGAGCAGGATGAATGGGGTGAATACTCGGGACATGACGACCTCCAGGTAGTGGGAGAAGGGAGAAGGAGCGAACCGGCTCGTGCGGCCGCTTGCCAGTGCCGCGGGTGCTTGCTGCCTGACCATGGAAGACCTCCGGGAGGAGAGAGGGTGAATCGGACCAGCGGCATGCCCGCACGCTGCGTCCATCCTCTACGGCGTGAAACGGCGGCGAAACGGCTCATCCTGGGAAACGCTGCGTCGGGCCCGACAGGCGTTCAGCTGCGATTCTTCTGGCTTCCGCTGGGAGAACCACTTATGTTTGTGGAACAGGTGAGCTGTCGCGGCTGTGCCGCTCCCCCTCCCGTCACCCTGCTATGGTAGCGATGGAGCCTGCACCTTCCGACGTTACGCGCCTGCTGCAGCAGTGGAGCGACGGCGATCGTCAGGCGCTGGACCGGCTCGTCCCGCTGCTCTACGAGCACCTGCGCCAGCTTGCCCACCAGCGGCTGCGCCACGAGGATGCGAGCCCCACGCTGAACACCACCGCGCTCGTCCACGAGGCCTATCTCAAGCTGGTCGACCTGCGCCGCGCCCGCTTCCGCGATCGCGCCCACTTTCTGGCGATGGCCTCGCGCATCATGCGCCGCCTGCTGGTGGACCACGCCCGCGCGCGACGCGCAGCCAAGCGGGGCGGCGGCGCGGCGGCGGTCGAGCTGGCGGAGGCGCTCTGGATCTCGGAGCCGCAGGCCGAGGCGATCACCGAGCTGGACGAGGCATTGCAGCGCCTGGAGGCGATCGATCCGCGGCAGAGCCAGATCCTCGAGCAGCGCTACTTCGGCGGGCTCTCGCTCGAGGAGACCGCCGAGGCGGTCGGACTCTCGCTGGCGACGGTCAAGCGGGAGCTGCGGTTTGCGCGTGCCTGGCTGGCGGCGGAGCTGGGTAGCGAGATCTCCCTCTGAAAGGCAGCAATGGACACCGAGCGCTGGGCTGAGCTGAAGGACACTTTCGAGGCGCTGGTCGAGCTCTCCCCGCAGGAGCAGGCGCAGGGCGTCGCTGTCCTTGCCTCCACCGATCCCGAGCTCTCGCGGCGTCTCGAGGTGCTGCTCGCCGCCGATGCCCGCGCGGATGCGCTGCTGCAGCCGCTCGCACTCCTCCCTTCCTTCGAAACCGCCCACGAGGCGGGTACCACGGCCGCAGCAACGGCTGGCAGCACCGGGCCCCCGGATCCGTTCGGCCTGGCCGGGCGTACGGTGTCTCACTTCCAGGTGCGCGAGCCGTTGGGTGCGGGCGGTATGGGCGTGGTCTACCGCGCCGAGGACCTGCGCCTGGGACGCACCGTGGCGCTGAAGTTCCTGCTGCCGCAGTACTCGCTCGATGCCTCGGCCAAGGAGCGCTTCCTGCAGGAGGCGCGCGCCGCCTCGGCGCTGGACCACCCGAACGTCTGCGCGGTGCACGAGGTGGGCGAGAGCGAGCAGGGGCAGCTCTTCCTGGCGATGGGCTGCTACGGGGGCGAGACGCTCAAGACGCGCCTGGCGCGCAGCGGGCGGCTGCCGCGCACCGAGGCGGTCGAGATCGCGCGGCAGGTGCTCCTGGGGTTAGGCGCGGCCCACGCTGCCGGTATCGTGCACCGCGATCTCAAGCCCGCCAACCTGATGCTCACCCCCGAAGGCACAATCAGGATCCTGGACTTCGGGCTGGCCAAGGTGCGCGACCTGCAGCTAACGGATCCGGAGCAGCGACCGGGCACGGTGGCCTACATGAGCCCGGAGCAGCTCCAGGGGGAGGCGCTGGATCCGCGCACCGATCTGTGGAGTCTGGGCGTCGTTCTCTACGAGATGCTGACGGGGCGAACTCCCTTCGGTGGTGGGCACGATCTCTCGACGGTCTACAACATCCTGCACGAGGAGCCGGCGCCTCCCTCCACGCTGCGCGAGGAGGTGCCGCAGGCGCTGGATGAGATCGTGGGCAGGCTGCTGCGCAAGGAGCCGCAGGAGCGATATGCCAGCGCGGCCGAGACGCTGGCGGCGCTGAAGAGAGCGGTGCCGGAGGCGGCAGCGCGAGATCTGGCGCGCGGAGCTGCAGACTGGAAGGAGCCGGTCCGTCCTGCGGCGGCGAACTCCGCCGATCCGCACGAACCGCTCTTGCCGGAGCCAGGCGATACCCCACGGAACCGGGGGTGGATGGTGGTGGCTGGCGCTCTCGTGCTCTGCCTCGCTCTCATCCCAGCGCTGGTGATCGACCGCAGCAATCCGGTGATAAAACGGGAGCGGGTGTTCGTCGCGGCATTTGAAAACCTGACGGGCGACCCTGGGCTCGACCCGCTCGGCCGTATGGCGGCGGACTGGTTGACGCAGGGCCTCGCGCAGGCGGGCGTGGCGGAGGTAGTGCCAACCATTACCCCCTTCGGCCTTCCCGAGAGTGTGGATTCCCCAAGACCACCGCGGGAGGTACGGCAACGAGTCATCGCTGCTCATGCGCGTGAGGCAGGCGCTGGAACCGTCGTGTCCGGCGCGTACTACCGCCAGGGCGATTCCGTCCTGGTGCAGGCGCAAGTCACCGACGTTCGGACCGGGCGGATCGTGGGTGGAATCCCGGCCGTGGGAGGGCGAGCCGACCGCCCGCTGGACGCGGTCGAGGCCATGCGCGGCAATGTCATCGCGGTGCTGGCCACGCGCTTCGACAAGACCGTCGCATCGCTAGCGGAGGTATCGAGCCAACCTCCCAGTCTCGAGGCCTATCGGGAGTACACGGAGGGGGTAGAGAACTTTCTCCGCAGCGCATATCCCGTGGCCGTATCGCACTTCGATCGTGCCGTCGCTCTCGACTCGGCCTTCACCATGGCAGCCATCTGGAGCGCCTTTTCCCGCCTCAACCTGGGGCGGCATGCACAGGCAGATTCGATCACGCAGCGGCTGATTCCCCATCGGGAGCAGCTTCCACCCTTCGATCGGACCATGCTGGACGCGCTGCGTGCCACGTTCCAGGGGGATCTGCCCGGGCAAGCTCGCGCGACCTACGCAGGCGCGGAACTCGCGCCGGGCTCATTCGGCCAGTATGCGGCTGCCTTCTACGCTCTACGTATCAACCATCCTCGCGAAGCCGTCGAGCTGCTCTCCGGGGTGGACCCCGATCGGGCGGACCACCGCGGCTGGATCTGGTACTGGGACGTCTTGACGTCCGCGCACCACATGCTGGGCGAGCATCGGAAGGAACTGCACGCCGCTCGAGAGGCGCGAAACCGCTATCCGGACCGACTGGAGGCGGCCGTGTGGGAAGCGCGAGCGCTGGCGGCACTCGGCCGGATTGCGGAGATGGAGGAGACGCTGGTCGAGCTCCCCCACTTACAGGCATTCAGAGGTCCCGGGCCAGGAACAGCCTTGCGGCTGATTGCGGAAGAGCTGAGGGCCCATGGGCACCCTGAGGCTTCGCAGCGCCTGCTCGAGCGAGCCATCTCCGCATATGAGCAGTTGCCCGCGGAAGAACTCGCCTCGGCGGCGGTGCGCTCCGAGCTCGCCGCGGCGCTGGTTCGGATCGGGCGGTACCGTGAGGCGCGTGAGCTGTTCGCCGCTCTCGCCGCCGAGGACCCGGCGAACATCGAGTATCTGGGATATCTCGGTGTGATCGCGGCACGCGAGGGCGACCCGCACGAGGCTGAGCGGATCGCCGCGCAGCTTGCAGCTCTGGACCGTCCGTACATGTTCGGGCTGAACACCTTCTGGAGGGCACGGATCGCGGCGCTCCTGGGACAGCAGCAAGATGCGGTCGGGCTCCTGCAAGCCGCCTTTGCCGAGGGTCGTCCCTACAGTATCGCCTGGCACACCGAGCCGGACTTCGAGTCCCTGCACTCGAATCCCGCCTTCCGCCGATTTCTCCGTCCCTCCGCGTAGCGGCATTCCGGGAGCGCATTCCGCTCGTCGGCAATGCTCCTGGGAAACCAGGCCCGACTGTAGCCCCGGGTGCGGGAGGCGCGGCCGTGGATGACAGCGCTGCCCGTCGCTCAGTGCGCCGTCGAGGGGCTCACCGGCGGTGAGCAGTCGGGCGCGGGCGGCGGCAGGCCGCGCGGGGCCCATTCCCCTGCAGGCGAGCTGGCGCTGATGTGCACGAGCCTCGGAGAGCACGAGCAGGCGCTGGACTGGCTGGAGCGGGCCGTGGACGAGCGGCTGGGTTGGGTCCCCGTGTACCTCAAAGCCGAGGCTCACCGCGACCCGCTGCGCTCAGATCCAAGATTCAAGGCTCTGCTGAAGAAGGCAAGGCTCGACGAGTGACCGGGTAGATCCTCTCGCCGCTCTCCAACCGGCCCTGGAGGACTCTTCCCGAGCAGCCTCGATATACGCCGCTTTTAGATCCCAAGCCAGCTTCACGAGCTACGCAAGCCTCATCCACCACTTATTCAGGCCACCCGTACCCGCAGGTGACCCTGTTCGCCGTCCTCGGCCGGCCGAACGGTGATCTCCACATCCCAGCTCAGCCGATTCAGGAGCCGGGTGAGCCGCTCCAGGGACCAGCCAGACAAACGGCCGCGGACAATGTTCGAGACGTCAGGCTGCGTGATACCGAGCAGCTCCGCCGCCTGAGCCTGAGTCATCCCCCGCGCCTGGATCTCCTTGTCGATCTGCCGGGAGAGGATAGCCTTGGCCAGCCGCTCCTCCGGGTCTGGCAACTCGAGGTCGGCGAAGACGTTACCGCTGCTCTCCTCCACCTCGATCTCTATCCCATCCACCACCGTCCGGATCCTATCGCTCATCAGGTTCCTCCGCGTTGTCGGTAATCGGCCTCCGCCATCTTGTACCGCTCTCGGATCAGGTCCAGCTCGTGCTTCGGCGTCTGGATGCCCCGCTTGCTCTTCTTCTGGAATACATGGAGCACGTAGACCACACCACGGAAGCGGACCGTGTACGCCGCGCGGTATGTGTCCCCCTCGTGGTCCTCGATCAGCTCCAGTACACCGGCACCGCCAAATCCCGTCAGTGGCTTCGCCGAACGCGGGGTGTCGCCGAAGCGAAGCGAGCGAGTGCCCGCAGCTCAACTGTACGTCCAGCAGCGCCCGCCCGAACTGATCCTGCACCTCGGGTGGAAACGCCTTGAGATCTTTCTTGCTGGACCCGATCCAGCGAAGCGGCTTGAGCAGCGGCGCGTTCATGGAAGGAGAATAGTAAAACCACTATATACGCGCAAACAGGGGAGCGAGGCGCCATTAGTTCGCGGCCTTGACCATACGCTCTCCGAGCGACCCCGCCAGGCCGCGCGCGGTGATGTGCCGCAGGATGTGGAGCCCGAGCATCGTCGCACCGTCCGGGTCCACCGGCGAATCTAGCGGCTCCGCGAGACTGTTCGGATGACGCCCGGAGCCCCGGATCACCCCATCACGCTCCCACCATGCGCGCCAGCGTCTCCGCTACCCAGGCGTTGAGGCTCTCGTTGGCGCGTGCCGCTTCCAGGGCCACCGCCCGGTGCAGCTCCGGCGTGGTGCGCACGAGGAATTGCCCGGAGTAGGGTTTCTCATACAAAGGCTTGCGGCCCGGAAGCTCGAGAGCTTCCGGGCCGCAAGCCTTTCCTGTCTTCCCCTCCCTCTACGGAACGACTCGCACCACCTCGCCGCCACCAGGCACGGTGTGCCGGTGCGCGACGTAGACCGCTCCGTCCGGCCCGACAGTCACTCCGGTCGGATTCTCCAGATCCATCGTGATCGTCGTCCGGGTGCCGTCACGTGCGATGTGGATGAGCGCGCCCGGGCCGCTGAGGAAGGGTCCGCTCCCGTACTGAACCAGATAGCCGCTGCCGTCGGGGGCGAAGGTGAAGTCGGTGATCTGCGTGAAGCCGGCGAAGAGCTGGGGCGGCTGATTCGGCACGACCCGGTAGATCCCCGCTGCCCCCGGGAGGAAGGGCACGCCGGTGAGCAGGCTCACGTACAGCGCGTTCCCCGGCCCGCGCCGGACCTGGGTCGGCACCGCCTGCGACTCCCCGAACGGCGGGTTGAACGGCGACTCCGGCGGCACCGGGATCGTGGGGAAGGTCGCCACCAGCGAGATCGCGCCATTGGGGCGAACCTCAAGCAGCGAGTTGCCGCCGGCGTCGGTGACGAATCTGCGGTTGCGCTCGGCAAGCACGCCGTAGGGATTCGAGTCGATCC
>JACDHR010000212.1 GCA_013820915.1 Gemmatimonadota bacterium | reverse complement strand
CGCCGCGGCCACGGGAGCAGGCGCTCCGTTGCTCTCGGGCAGCCGCGGAAGGTGCAGAATCGGATTCGCCGTGGTGCTCTCTGACATCGATATCCTCACTTGGTCGAGCGAATGGGAGCCCCCCCTCCCCCGGCCCCTCCCCCACGAGGGGAGAGGGGAGCACTGCAGTGCCTGCTGCAGCACCAGAGCGCATCCCCTGCACAGAACTGTTCCCCCTCACCCGCATGCGGGAGAGGGCGTCAGGGAGTGAGGGTCCTCAGAAATACCCCTGCCGCTTGCGATCTTCCATCGCAGCCTCGGAGCGGCGGTCGTCGCCGCGGGTGCTGCGCTCGGTGACGCGCGCGGCGGCGACCTCGCGGATGATCTCGTCGATGCTCGAGGCGTCGGATTCGACGGCGCCCGTGCAGGTCAGGTCACCCACGGTGCGGAAGCGTACCCGCTTCACCTCCGGCGCCTGGCCGTTGGCGGTGATGAAGGGAGAGTTCGCCAGCCAGGTCCCGCCCTGCCGCACCACCTCCCGGAAGTGAGAGAAGTAGATGCGCGGCAGCGAGAGCTGCTCGGCGGCGATGTACAGCCAGACGTCCATCTCCGTCCAGTTGCTGAGCGGAAAGATGCGAAAGTGCTCGCCGGGGCGTTTGTACCCGTTGAAGAGGTTCCACAGCTCGGGTCGCTGGTTCTTCGGGTCCCACTGGCCGAAGAGGTCGCGGTGCGAGAAGAAGCGCTCCTTCGCCCGCGCCTTCTCCTCGTCGCGGCGAGCCCCGCCGATGGCCGCATCGACCCGTAGCTCCGCGATGGCATCGAGCAGGGTGACGGTCTGCAGGGCGTTGCGGCTCGCGTTGGGTCCCGTCTCCTCCACCGCTCGGCCCTGGTCGATCGAGTCCTGCACGCTGCGGACGATGAGCTGCGCACCCACCTGCGCGACCAGCTCGTCGCGAAACTCGATCGTCTCGGGGAAGTTGTGGCCGGTATCGACGTGCAGCAGCGGAAAGGGGAACTTCCCCGGCCAGAACGCCTTCTGCGCCAGCCGGACCAGCACGATCGAGTCCTTGCCGCCCGAGAAGAGGAGCACGGGACGCTCGAACTGCGCGGCGACCTCACGCAGCACGAAGATCGCCTCGGATTCGAGCTGCTGCAGGTGGCTCTTCTGATACGATGTCATCTTCATCTGCGACTCTGTTGCCGGATTCGTTAAGGAGGACCGTCTTTCCGGGCTCAGGCGGTCCTCACCCCAAACCTCTGCCAGGACCGGTATGCGTGCCACCAGATCCGGCGCGGCAGCGTTGCCGTGCCGAAATAGATACTGCGCTTCAGATGCTGCTTCCACTCCGGATCCCCGCGCAGGCTTTCGAGACTCAGGCCTGTGTTCTTCCTCAATCTTCGATCATAGGTCCGGACTATGGTCGCTTCCGGGAGGTCTCCCGCAAAATGTGCGGGCGGACCTACAACATCGTAGCTTTCCTCGAAGGAGTCCGGACGCCTCTCATACCTGTGCAGGAACTCGAAGTCGACCACCCACAGCTTCCCCGCCCGATCGAAGAGAGCGTTCTTCAGAGAGAAATCCATGTGCGCATAGCCTGCTTCGTACAGTGCTTCGAGGAAGCGGATCAGGTGCTTTGCGTAAGGCAGCGGCAGGAATCGCAGCTGCCGAAAGGAAGATCCCAAAGTGTCCTCGATGTAGGGAACCAGAATCCAATTCTCCCCATGCGCGAGCGCCCGCGGGATCCCCTCGATCTGCCGGGACAGCTCGACGTGTGCAAGCACCTCCCGTCGCAGGAATCTCTCCTTGCCGATCCGGAAGGTCTTGAGTACCGCTGCTCTCCCCTGATAGTCGACCAGCTCTACCTTGGCCCTTTGCACGTGTGGGCTCAGCCGCCGCACCACCGGGAACGGACTGCGGTAAGCCGTAGCGCGGCGCCTGGCCTCCGCGAGCAGATCCTCTGCCCTCTCCGCGAGAGCACTCGTCACACATTGCCAGGCTGCCTGCGTGTTCCGGCTGATGTGGACGCAACTTCTTTCCCGCCCCTGGTGCAGCTGCTGGCGAAGGCGGTGATCGATCCTTGCTTGGAGACTACTCTGCCGTTCGCTGTCCGCTCCGCTGGACACGCCCTGCAGCTCCGCCACCGCGAGATCCTGAATCACGAGCAGGGTAGCGGGAGTCAGGGGGGAAGCGGAGCCCCGGGCACGTCCGATGTGCTCCTCGATCTGGCGTTTCTCTACCGGCCCCAGCTCCTTGGTTGCGAGGAGATCGCATTCGCAACGCTCAAGCTCGGCAACAGTTCTGTCGAGCAGATCGCCACTCGTTACGGTCTCGTCTACCAGAATGACGGTCAGACCCAGCAACCTTCCCGGATCGGCCCTCGTTGTCGCCGCCGCAACCGGCTCCGAACTCTGATCATGCGCGTTCGACATAGGCTTTCCAGAGGAGTTCTAGGTCACCGACGGTGATGATCGGGGGATTCTGCATGCTCGGCCTGTTGTAGAGGAGACGCTGGCCCTCCAGATCGGTCACGCTGCCCCCCGCCTCCTCGACGACGCACTGCGCGGCCGCGGTGTCCCACTCCATGGTCGGAAGGTCACGAAGATAAAGGTCGGCCTTCCCTTCCGCCACCAGGCAGAACTTGAGCGCGCTCCCCATGCTGAGGGTGGTGGCTCCGGGCAGACGCTCGAGCAGCGCCTTCACCAGCGGCCCGGCGTGATCGCGGCTGGCGACGACCGCCAGGCGCGCGGGATCAGCGCGCCGGGGACGGATCCGCTGCGGCTCCCCACCTTCGCCGGTGCGGTAGGCGCCCTGCCCCTGCCGCGCGAAGTAGCTCACCCCGGTGGCGGGGACGTGAACGACCCCGAGCACCGGCGCCCCCTCCTCGATCAGCGCGAGGTTGACGGTGAACTCCCCCGTCTGCTTGATGAACTCCTTGGTGCCGTCGAGCGGGTCCACCAGCCAGAAGCGCCGCCAGCTGCGCCGGTGCTCGACCTCCGCCGCCTCCGACTCCTCCGAGAGGAGAGGGATCTCCGGGGTGAGGCGGCGCAGCTCGCGACGGATCAGCTCGTGCGCCGCCCGGTCCGCGAGGGTGAGCGGTGAGGCGTCCGCCTTCTGCTCAACCTGGGCATCCTGCCGATAGAAGGTGAGGATCCGGCGCCCCGCCTGCGCGGCGATCTCGCGGGCGCCGTCCAGCAGCCGCTCAGCGGCTACCTCCGTGTGGTTCATCTCTCCGGAAAGCGTCATCTACAGCGGCCAGAAGAAGGGGACGAGGAGCACGATCAGCGCGACCACCAGCAGGTTGAGCGGCAGGCCGAGCCAGGCGTAATCGGTGAAGCGGTAGCCGCCGGGGCCGTAGACCATCATGTTCGTCTGGTAGCCGATCGGGGTGAGGAAGGAGGCCGAGGCCGCCACCGCGATCGCGAAGGGGCGCGGGTCCAGCCCGGCGCCCGCCGCAGCCGCGGTGGCGATGGGAAAGAGCAGCACTGCCGCCGCGTTGTTGGTGATCAGTTCGGTGAAAAGGGCGGTCGCCAGGGTGACGGCGAAGAGGATTCCCAGCGGTCCCAGGCCGCTGAACGGCTCGACGATGGAGGCGCTGAGCAGCTGCGCCAGCCCCGTCACCTCCATGGCGGCCCCCAGGCCGAAGGCCGCCGCGATCACCACTACCACGTCGAAGTCGATCGCGCTGCGCGCCTCATTCGGGGTCAGGATCCCCAGCAGCACCAGCGCGAGCGCGCCGAGCAGCGCCGCGTTGAGGATCGGGATGAAACCCGCGCCCGCCGCCACCACGATCGCGAGTGTGACGAGAGCCACCAGCAGCGCCTGGCGCGAGGTGGGCGGCGGAGAGCCTCCCAGATCCGAGACCAGCAGGAAATCCTGCCGGTCTCGCCAGCGAGCGCGGAAGCCCGGATCGGCGAGCAGCACCAGCGTGTCCCCCGCGCGGATCGGCACGTCGCCGAGCTTCGCCCGCACGCGCTCGCCGGAGCGGTGGATGGCGAGCACCGCCGCCTGGTAGCGCTCGCGGAATCCCACCTCCTTCAGCGTCCTGCCCGCCAGCGGCGACGTGCCGCTCACCACGGACTCGAAGAAGGTGTGCCCGGAGCCGTTCGTCTCGATCAGGTGCCGGTACTCCGTCGAGCGCAGACCGCGTCTTCCCTGCAGGTCCACCACCAGATCCGCGCGGCCCACGAAGGTCAGGCGGTCTCCCCCTTCGAGGATCGTCGTCGGCGTGGCCGGAGCGATGAGCTGTCCGCCCTTTTCGATCTCAGCGAGAAAGACCCCCTGCAGGTGCCGCAGCCCGCCCGCTTCGATCGTCTTGCCGTCCAGGGCGCCGCCGGGCTCGACCTCCATGTGGATGACGAACTCCCGCAGCTCCTCCTCGAGCTGCTGCCGCACCCCCCGCCGGTCCGGCAGCAGCACGGGTGCGAGGAGGATGAGCAGCGCTACGCCGAGCACGGCGATCGGCAGACCGATCCAGGTGATCTCGAACATCCCGATCGGTGGGTGTCCGGCAGCCTCGAGCAGCCCGGAGACGACGATGTTCGTCGAGGTCCCGATCAGCGTGATCGTCCCGCCGAGCATCGCCGCGAAGGAGATGGGCATCAGGTACCAGGAGGCGGGGCGCCTGCGCCGCTCCGCCCAATCCGCCACCTGCGGCGCCAGCATCGCCACGAGCGGGGTGTTGTTCAGGAAGGCCGACGCGCCCGCGGTCGGGAGCAGGATCTTGGCGAGGCTGTACCTGCCGTTCGCCCCATCTCCCAGCGTGGCGCTCACCAGCGGCTGCAGCGCCCCCGTCTTCTCCACCGCCCGCGCAACGACATAGAGCGCAGCCACGGTGATCGGCGCGGGATTGCTGAAGCCGGCCAGCGCCTGCTGCGGAGTGATGATGCCGAGAATCAGCAGGACAACAACGGCGCCGACCACCGCAATCGCTGGCGCAACCATCTCCCGCGCCAGGGCGAGAACGGTGAGGAGCACCACGCCCAGCGTGATCCACAGCTCCAGCGTCAACGTCACTTCCACGGCAATCGTGACGGCGGCGGCGAAGCAGCTGCGATCCAGCAGAGCCACCCATTCGTCCCGTGTACTCGCGGCAGGCACTCGCTTCCCCAGCAGTCGGATCCGAGCACGGAGCAGTACACTGGTCTACCGCGTGGCCGTTGAGAGCGTTCTCCGGCTTCGTTCCCGCCGGGCACGGAGCAGTGACACGAGGCTGAACGGACCCGTGCGGCCAGCCTTCCACAGCAGAGCCGCGACCGCGAGGTAAGCCGCCGCCGCGAGTAACCCGATCAGGATCAACTGAAGGAGGGGCACTGGCCCGGATGCCGGCATCACGACAAAGATCGGCATCGCGGTGGCCACCCCGAGCACCAACCCGGGCAGAAACACGCCCACCACATCGGAGAAGCTGATGTTGATCAGACGACAGATGCGGTAGAGCGCGATCGGCACCGAGACCAGCGGCCCGAGCAGAACGGCGAAGCCCACTCCAGGAAGTCCATACGCCTGCACCAGAGGAAAGATGGAGGCGTACATGGCGCCGACACTCACCAGCCCCGCGTGGAAGCTGATGTTCGGGCGGCCGATTCCCTTCAGGATGGCGCCCGCATTACCACCTACCGCGCGAACCACACCGGCAAAAGCCAGCGGTGGCAGCACGGTGGCAACGTCTGTCCACTTGGTCCCGAGCACCAGCAGCGTCAGCGGCAACGCGAGAAGCGCCAGAGCGACGGCCATCGGGAAGGTGACGCTGAAAACCAGCGTCGTGGCGGTCGTGAACCATTTGCGCAGCCGCGCGTGCTGGTCCTGCATCCGGGAGTACGCCGGGAACCCGACGTCGTTGGTGATGCGGGCGACCTCGAGGGTAAGCACCTCGCTGATGCTGACGGCGAGCATGTACGCGCCCAGCATCGGAGCGCCAAGCAGCTTGCCGATGATCAGCTTGTCGCCCTTCAGCGTGAGAAAATTCAGCATCTGGTTGAGGTAGATCCATCGCCCGTACGTGTGAAGCTCCCGCAGCTGCGACCAGTCGAGGCGGATCCTCGGCCGGTAAGGGTGGAGCATGAAGGAGAGGATCGCCATCGTCAGGTTGCTCGCCACCAGCCCCAGCAACAGGGCCCATGCGCTCTTCAGGATGACCGCGGCGACGACCGATACGATCAGCTCCACCACGGTCTCGACGGAGCGCAGCACGAACGACCGATGGAATTCCAGGTCCCGGCTGAAGTAGAGAATGCCTGTACTGCGAATTCCACGCAGGAAAATGGTGAGCCCGAGCGCCTGGATGAGCAGAGTAGCCGCGGGTTCCTCGAAGAAGCGGCTGACGTACGGCGCGCTGAAATAGAGTGCGAGAGCCAGCGCGACACCACGCGCGGCGAGCACCGTCCACACGGTGTCGAGATATTCGGCGATGTCGTCCTTCTTCTGCACGAGCGCGGACTTGAGGCCACTCTCGGAGAAGCGCTCGATGATCGAGAGGACGAGCAGTGCGATCCCGAAGAGTCCGAAGTCCTCCGGAGCGAGAATGCGCGCCAGGACGACGTTCCGGACGAAGCCGATACTCCGGGTAGTGCCGCGCAGTGCCATGCTCCAGAAGCTGGCCTGCATGGCACGGTCGAAGAGTGACGCCTTAGGCGTCACCATTCTTCGAACGAACGCGAACCGGGAGCGTCGCGGGGCGGTGGCAGGACTGTCTTCCACGGAGACTCGGAAGGACTTCAGGCGAGAGCGACCGGAACCGCCGCCGCGCGTGCCGGCGCCTCGACAGAGGTAGGCGGCCCGCCGACGTTCTCCACATACCAGCGGAGGGCCTCCTGGAGGCCCTGCTGGACAGTATGCGTGGGCACGTAGCCCAGGAGGGTGCAGATCTTCGTGA
>JACDHR010000211.1 GCA_013820915.1 Gemmatimonadota bacterium | reverse complement strand
GTGTGGAGTCCCCTCGATCGCCAAGCCGTGCGCGAGAAGCTTGGCATCCCGGCGACCGCGCGCGTGATCGTGTGGCATGGACGTGTGTCGATCTGGAAGAAGGGGCTGGACATTCTGCTGGACGCCTGGCGTCAGCTCCGCAACCATCCGGCAGGCGAGAATCTACGGTTGTTGCTCGTGGGAACCGGCCACGACGCGGAAGATCTGCGCCGGATGATCGCGGAGTCAGGCGGCGACGGCGTGCTGTGGGTCGAGCATTTCATCCAGGACCGGGGCGCACTTCGGGAGTACCTCGCTGCAGGTGACGTTTACGCCTTTCCTTCGCGCCACGAGGGATTCCCGGTGGCCCCCATTGAAGCCATGGCCTGTGGCCTCCCCATCGTTGCGGCGGATGCACGAGGCGTGGCCGACATCCTGGCGGAGGGTGAAGCCTCCGGTGGGGTCATGGTGCCGGGTGATGACGCAAGCGCGTTCGCTGACGCCCTATGCCGTTTTGTGGAGGATGAGGAGTGGTGTCGTGAAATGGGAGATCGGGCTCGCCACAACGTGCTCACCCGTTACTCTACCGAAGTGGTCGGCAGCCAGCTCCGCGCCGTGCTCTGTGAGGGCGCCCATGCAAATTGATTCTGTAGTCGACATGCGCAAGAGTGGCATGGCTGGCCAGCCGCTGGTATCGGTTGTGGTGCCATTTCTCAACAGCGAGACGTTCCTCGAGGAGTGTATCGAGAGTGTGTTGAACCAGACGTATGGGAGCTGGGAACTGCTGCTCGTCGACGACGGCTCCCGTGATGGAAGCACGGCAGTCGCGCGGCGCTATGCGCAGCACCACCCGGAGCGGATCCGATACTTCGAGCACCCTGGTCATGTCAACCGCGGCACGAGCGCTTCCCGGAACCTGGGAATGCAGCATGCGCGCGGCAAGCTCATCGCGTTCCTTGACGCAGACGATGTCTGGCTCCCGCACAAGCTCGCGGAGCAGGTGGCGCTCATTGAGCACTACCCGGATGCTGGACTGCTGTACGGCCGGGCTGAGAGCTGGTATAGCTGGACGGGAGATCCCAGCGACGCCGAGCGGGACACCGTGCCCCCGCTGGGTGTCGAGCCGGACTCGCTGCTGCGCCCGCACGAGCTCCTGCAGGCCATGCTGACGCGCGAGGCGCGCTCACCGGATCCCTCCAGCATGCTGGTCCGCCGGGAGGTCGCCGAAGCTATCGGCGGGTGGGAGGAGGGTTTCCCGGGCATGTACGACGACCAGGTGTTCGTGGCCAAGCTGAATCTTAGAGCCCCGGTTCTGGCGTCGAACCACTGCTGGATTCGCTACAGACGACACCCGGACTCCTGCTACTCGGTCGCGAAGGCGAACGGCAGTCGCCGGCAGGCGCGGATCACATACCTGAGATGGATCAAGGAGCACCTGGTTCGAGAAAGGCTACGAGACAGCGAGTTGTGGCAGATCGCCGAGCGCGAGCTGAAAAAGGACCGTGGCTCCGCGCTACACCGGGTCCGTAGCTACATCACGCGAGTTCGGCCCGGCGCCGTCACCGCCCTCAAGCGCGGGGCGAGCATACTGCCGCCGCCGCTCCGACACTGGATGCGCACCCGCTGGCGCGGCGAGGAGCACGTTCCCCCGGCAGGCTACGTGCGCTTCGGCAGCCTTCGCCGGCTCGCGCCCATCAGCCGCAAATGGGGCAAGGATCGGGGGGGGCTCCCGATCGATCGCTACTATATCGAGCGCTTCCTCGCGGCGCATGCTTCCGACATCCGTGGCCGCGTCCTCGAGGTGGGTGACGACGTGTACACGAACCAGTTCGGCGGAGCGGCGGTCGAACACAGCGATGTGCTGCACGCAGCGGCGGGCAATCCCAAGGCGACCATCATCGGTGACCTGACAGACGCAGAGCACGTTCCAAGCAATGCGTTCGATTGCGTCATCCTCACGCAGGTCCTCCAGTTCATCGACGATCCGCAGGCGGCGATTCGCACGTTGAACCGGATCCTGCGGCCGGACGGCGTGCTGCTCCTCACCGCCTCCGGGATCAGCCAGATCAGCCGCTTCGACATGGAGCGCTGGGGCGAGTTCTGGCGCTTTACGACTCTGTCGCTGCAGCGACTTCTCACGAGCGAATTTCCGGTTGATGGCGTTCGTGTGGAGTCGTTCGGAAACGTGCTGGCATCAGTGGCTTTTCTCCACGGACTCGCTGCGCACGAGCTACGGCAAGAGGAGCTCGATTATCAGGACCCGGATTATCAGTTGCTGATTGCGGCATGGGCCCGCAAACCGAGCGCCGAGAAAAGCCTTTGACCACAACTGTGTGGAATGACCCGCCTTCGGGAATGGTGATCCAGCCCCCGAGTGTTTCGCAGGAGTTGTCTCGCGTCGTGATCGTCGGACCCTGCGGCGCAGGAAAGACGACGATGGCGACCGAGTTCGCGCACGTCCTGCAGGCTGCTCACCTTGCGCTCGATGACCTCGTCTGGGGTGCAGGCTGGCGCCGTCGCAGCAACAGCGAGTTCATAGCAGCCATCGAACGGGAGACCAGCGCCACCAAGTGGGTCGTTGATGGCGACTACGGTGAGGTGATCGCGCGGGAGGTATGGCCGAAAGCCGACCTGATCATCTGGCTGGACTATCCGCCCCTTGTTTTCATCGCACGGTTGATCGTCCGTGAGCTGCGAAATGGACTCGCCCACGTTGAGCCGTGGGCTGGGCACCTCGCACATCTGCGCTGGTTGGTAGGAAAGGTCTACCGTAGCCTTTGGCAGGGACGATCACTCCGGAATAGCCTGCCTGGAAGGTTGAGCCGGCTGGCGCCCGAGGTACCACTGCTCAGGCTCACGTCCCCGGCTCAGGCGCGTCGGTACCTGCGCGAAGTGGCACAAGTTCGCGGCGCCAACGCCGATGATTCATCTGGGGCGCTGGCGAATAGTGCACGATTCATGGAAAGCTGGTGAGCAAACGGATTATGGAGATCGCCGTGTCGGCAGTGCATAAGGGTACTACAATCCGCCGGGCTGCGGACCACCGGCCTCGTCCGGGCGTGCCGATCCTGATGTACCACCAGGTCGCGCCGCTCGCACCCGCAGCGTTCGGGAAGTACTCCGTCACGCCGCGCGCCTTCGCCGCGCAGATGCGCTGGCTGGCGATGGCCGGGTACACACCCGTCGATCTGGACGCCTTGCTCTCGCACCGCGGCAGTGGTGCACCGCTACCGCGGCGGCCTATCGTCATCACCTTCGACGACGGCTTCCAGGAGTGCGCCGATCACGCCGCGCCGATCCTGCAATCCTTCGGCTTCACCGCCACCTTCTATCTGGTCGCGGGGCTGATGGGGCAGCCGAGCCGCTGGCTGCTAGGCGAGCGCGGCGTCGAGTTCCCGCTCATGGACTGGAATA
Source organism: Gemmatimonadota bacterium (assembly GCA_013820915.1). Taxonomy (GTDB): domain Bacteria; phylum Gemmatimonadota; class Gemmatimonadetes; order Longimicrobiales; family Longimicrobiaceae; genus JACDHR01. The sequence goes on along the minus strand of JACDHR010000211.1, from coordinate 3,458 downwards.
CCGCCCGCAAGCTCTACTCGGCCGGTTTCACCTGTGGCGCCCATACGGTCACCCACCCACGCCTCGCACAGCTGCCGGCGGCGGCGTGCCGCGAGGAGCTGCGGCGCTCGCGCGAGATGATCGAGGAGCGACTCGGGTGCGAGGTGGCGCACCTGGCGTATCCGTTCGGCTCCTACGATGAGCGCGTACGCGAGATTGCAGCGGAGACCGGGTATCGCTCGGCGTGCTCGGTGCAGATTGGTATCTCGGCCTCCGACGACGATCCGCTGGCGCTGCACCGGGTGCCGGTGAGTGGATACGATACGCTGACCGACTTCATCTGCCGGCTGCGGACCGCCCGCCCGGCTGGCGAGCTGCTCCGCGGCAAGGCGCGGGGCGCGTGGCGGCACGTGCGGCGCCTGGCGGGGAGGGCGGCATGACGGACCAGCCTCCCCTGCTGAGCGTCGTGATCCCGACGTATCAGCGCTGCGCGTCGGTGCGCCGGCTGCTGGAGTCGCTCTCGCTGCAGAGACTGCCGTGTGATCGATTCGAGGTGGTGGTCGCGATCGACGGCTCGACCGACGGCACACATGAGCTGGCGTCGAGTCTCGAAATGCCATACTCCCTGCGGGCAGTATGGCAGCCGAATAGCGGCCGCGCCGCCGCCTGCAACGCCGGAGTTCGCGAGAGCCGCGGTGAGATCGTCGTGGTGCTGGATGATGACATGGAGCCGCACCCAACCTTTCTTGACGCACATGCACGCGCGCATGAGGCGCATGCGCGCAGGGGCGTGGTCGGAGCTGTGCCGATCCAGGTGGATGCTTCATCCCCACCGGTCGTTCAGTTCGTTGGGGAGAAGTTCAACCGCCACCTGGCCTCGCTCGCGGAGCCCGGCCGCAGGATCGACATCCGCGACTTCTACAGCGGCAACTTTTCGATCCGGTGCGAGCTGTTGCTCGAGGTCGGCTCTTTCGACGAGTCGTTCCGCATCTACGGCAACGAAGACGTGGAGCTGGCGACCCGACTGCTCGCTGCTGGAGTCGAGCTGGTCTACAGCCCGGAGGCGGCCGCCGCGCAGCATTACGAGAAGGATTTCGCGGCGCTCGCCCGCGACAACCTCGCCAAGGGAAGGACAGCCGTGCTGTGCGCGCGCAAGCACCCGGACGCGGTGGCGCGGCTGCGGCTCGGTACCCTCCACCAAGGATCGAGAAAGTGGCGCCTGCTCCGTAGCTCGCTGCTCGCTGCGAGCGGAAGCTCGGAGCGCATACCTGAACTGCTGATCCGATTCGTCACGTGGACCGAGCAGCGGCAGCCGGCCGCCGTCTACCGACTCTACGCACCGGTGCTGGACTTCTGCTTTTGGTTCGGTGTGCGCGCTGCGCTCGGCGATCAGGGCGCCGACAACGCTGAGGAACTCGTCGGCGGGACGACTTCACTCGGAGCCGTAGCGTGAGAGTCCCAGCCCGTGAAATCACACCTTTGTCTGACCGGTTATCCCTGGAGAGCATCATGCCTACGCGACAGTACGGGCCTCGAAGGATCCGGCCGCTTGGACTCACGACGATTGCTGTCGTTGCGCTACTCGTTGGTGCCTGCGACTCGCAGCGTATCATCGGTCCGACCAGCAACGTTGAGCGACTCGGGCCGCAGCAGGCCCTCACCGCGTCGCCGACCTCCGTCGAGTTCTACATCCACGCTCACCAGGACGATTGGCAGCTCTTCATGGGTGATCGGGTTTACTACGCGCTTCAGGGTGGCAACCGAGTCGTGTTCGTGTATGCCACCGCTGGTGATGCGGGCCTTGATCAACGCTACTGGGAAACGAGGGAGGCGGCTGCACAAGCATCGGTGGACTCCATTGCCGGTGCTGGCTCCTGGACATGTGCAAGCCAGACGATCGCCACTCATGCCGTCCGGCGCTGCACCAAGGGAAAGACCGTCAGCTATTACCTGCGGATGCCGGGGGGAAACGGATCGGATGGAATGGGCTATGGAAAGGGCAGCCTGGTTCTGCTCCGGGACAGCGCTCGTGTCACGACGGCAATCGATGGCTCGACGACGTACGTCTCATGGAGCGACTTCCACAATACCATCGCCGGCATCGTCGATTTGGAGTCCAGCGATCCCACGCTCGTATCCGTCAAGGTGCATGCGCCGGATTACAATCGTACCCTCAATCCGGGTGATCACCCGGATCACTGGGCAACGGCGGATGCAGTTCAAGCTGCTGCGGCTCTGCGTGGCTGGAGTATGTCGTGGTACGTGGATTACGAGATCCGCAGGAAATCCATCAATCTCAGCGCCTTCGACCAAGCAATCAAACAGAAGGAGTTCTATGCTTATGATGATGTAATGCTGGCCGCCGGATATGAAACACTGAAAAACGACACATGGTACCAGGCGTGGCTCTGGCGGACCTACTTCCGCGTCGAGCAGCCGGCGGCGCCGAAAGCCCCTTCCAATCTGACGGTGACAGCGGTGGCCTCATCGCAGATCGATCTTTCGTGGAAGGACAACGCGAGCAACGAGAGTGGCTTCAAGATCGAGCGCGCTCCGGACGACAATGGAGTAGCGGGCACCTACACGCAGATCGCTACGGCGATCACGAACGTGACCAGCTACAGCGATACCGGCCTGGGCGCCGGAACCCGGTACTGGTACCGTGTGCGGGCTCACAACGGGGGGGGGCACTCCGGGTATTCGAACGCGGCGGCTGCTACCACTCTCGTGGATCCACAGCCGCCGGCGAGCGCCACGAGCTTGGTCGCCACCGCGAACAGTCCGACCCAGGTGGATCTGACCTGGAATCCGGGGAGTGGGGCGACCTCGCACAAGCTTCACCGCTCCACGGTCTCCGGCTTCACGCCCAATGAGAGCAACCGGATTGCCACAGTGGGGGCGGTCGGCAGCCACAGCGATCTTTCCGCGCAGCAAAACACCACCTACTACTACCTGGTGGTTGCCTCGAACAGCACGGGGGATGCGCCGCCGTCGAATGAAGCCAGCGCGACCACTCCGGGAATGACGCAGTCGCCTTCGGCCCCAACGAGTCTCGTGGCCACGGCCGTTTCCATGTCGCAGATCAACCTGACCTGGACGGACAACGCGAGCAACGAGAGTGGCTTCAAGATCGAGCGCGCCCCGGATAACAACGGCGCTCCGGGGGCCTACACGCAGATCGCGACGGTGGGTGCCAATACGACCAGCTACAGCAACACCGGCCTGAGTGCCGGAACCCGGTACTGGTACCGGGTACGCGCCTACAACGCGGACGGAGACTCGGGGTACTCGAACGAGTCGAGCGCCACCACGAATGACACGCCCCCTAGCAGTCTGACCGTCAAAGGATACACCTCGGGCGGGAAGGGGAAGGGCGCCAACAAAGCTGATCTGAGCTGGACACGGGGAACCGGAGCTCTGGTGGACGTCTGGCGCAACAACAGCAAGATAGCGGCGGGTGTCAGCAACGCTGGCTCGTA
>JACDHR010000657.1 GCA_013820915.1 Gemmatimonadota bacterium | reverse complement strand
CGCGCCAGAATCCATCGCAGAACCCGGTGCGGGCGAGGGGGTGATGGAGCGGATCACTGTGCGCGGCGTGCTCGATCGCGTGCAGCGGGCGGTGGAGCGCTACGGCGTCGCGGCCGGCCGGGTGAGCTCGAAATGAAGATCCTGGTGCTCTGCCGTCCCTACCTCGGGGATACGGTGCTGACCGCGTCGGTCTTTCGCAACCTGCGCGCCTGGATGCCGCAGGCCGACATCACCGCCGCAGGATATGCTGGCTTCACGGACGCGCTCTCGCTCATCCCCCGGATCGACGAGATCGTCAGCCTGCGCAAGCAGCGCGCAGCGGGGGAGAGCCACGCCGCCTTCCTGCGTTACTGGGCCGGCGTGCTGCGCCGCTTTCGAGCTGCGCGCTTCGATCTGGTCATCGACCTGATGCAGACCGACAAATCTGCGCTGATCTGCGCTGCCAGCGCGGCTCCGCGGCGTGCAGGCTTCGTCAATCGCAGGCGGCGCGCGCGGCATCGCGTATACACCGATCTCGCGCTTTGGACCGAGGCGGAGCTGCAGACCACGCACCATGTGGATCTGTACCTGAAGACGCTCGAGATCCTGGCCATACCGATACGCAGCCGCTTCACCGAAATCGTGCTGCAGCCGGAGGAGATCGAAGCGGCCCGCGAGCGGCTCCGCCATGCACTTCCGGACCGCACCGGCCCGGTGGTTGCCGTGCATCCGGGGGCCAGCACCCCGAACCGATGCTGGCCCCCGGAGCACTTCGCGGCCGCGTGCGATTGGCTGCAGCGGCACCTGGGAGCGCGCGTCCTGCTGCTGGGTGGCGCCAAGGAGGCGCAGGCGCTCGCGATCATCCGCTCCGCGATGCGCACGAAGGCCGCGGCTCTGGAGGGTCCTCTCTCGACGCGTGAGTTCGCGGCGGTGCTCGCCGCCGCCGACCTGCTCTTCGGCAACGGAAGCGGTCCCATGCACCTGGCCGCCGCGGTGGGTACGCCGGTGGTAGCCATCTTCGATGGAGCGGTCGCGTCGCAGTGGCTGCCACTGGGGGAGAACCACCGTGTGGTGCTGCCCGAGAAGCCGTGTCCCTGCGTCTCTCCTGATCTCTGCATGCCGCCGAACCCGTACCACACGTTCTGTATCCGCACGGTGTCGCGCGAGCGGGTGTTCGCCGCGCTGGCGCAGCAGCTGACGGAGCGAGCGGAGATGCCCCTTGCTCGCCGCGCCCGGTGAATCGGTCGCGGCGCAGGCGTTTCGCTACACTGCCACTCCACGCGTTCATCTCTGCCGCATGAGGATCGCCTTGAGCAGCGCCTCGAAGCAGTGGGCGGGTGAGGAAATGCTCACCTGCACGCTGGCAAGGGGTTTTCTGGGGCGAGGGCACGATGTCCTGGTCTTCTGCGCCCCGGGATCACCCATCTGGAAAGAGCTGCGGAATGAGCTGCCGGTCGAGCCTGTCCTCCGCGGTTTCGATCTCAACCCGGTCGTGCTCGCGCAAATCTTCCTGGCCCTCCGGCGCCATCGCACGCAAGCGGTGTTCGCGAACAAGGGAAAGGATCTGCGCTTTACCGGCCTGGTGGCACGGCTGCTTGGTATCCCGGTGATCCGGCGCTGGGAGCTCGACCTCCCCCTGCCCAATGATAGGCCGCATCACCGCCTCATCTACGGTTCGATTCCCACGCGGCAGGTCGCGGTCTCCGAGTCCGTGCGGCAGAGCATGCTCACCTCGGCACCCTGGCTGCGTGCCGACCGGGTCGAGGTGATCTACAACGGGATCGACTTCGCCCGCTTCAGCGCGGGCGAGGAAGCCGAGTTTGCGCTGCCGCGGGATGCGCTGGCGGTTGGATTCGTGGGGCGGATGGAGGAGAGGAAGGGGATCTTCGACCTGGCGACCGCGTGGGCATCGGTATCCGCGGAGCATGCCGAGGCCCACTTGGTGGTGGTGGGAAGGGGCGAGTCGGAAGCGGAGTTCCGCTCCCGACTTGCCGCGGCGCCACGGGTGCGTTGGCTCGGCTTCCGGGAGGACGTACCGGCGATCATGCGCGCGCTCGATCTGCTGGTGGTTCCCTCGCACTATGAGGGCTTCGGACTGGTC
>JACDHR010000025.1 GCA_013820915.1 Gemmatimonadota bacterium | reverse complement strand
CTCGTGCTCGGGTCTCCCCTTGCGACGATCTCTCCATGGCGCGGGTCGTGACCTCCGGGCTCGAGTACTGGCGCGATTGGGCGCCCGAGATCGGGAAGCAGGGATGGGAGCGGCTGGTTGGGCGCAGCCGCTTCGCGCGCACCTGGGGCGATAGCTACGGCTACGCGCTGATCGCCACCGGCCGCGCCGACATCATGGCGGACCCCGCCTGCGGCGCCACCTGGGACTTCGCACCGATGGTGCCAATCATGGCCGAGGCGGGGGGGCGGTTCACCACGCTCAGCGGTGAGGCGGTGCACGCGTGGAGCACCGCCCTCGCCACCAATGGCCGCCTTCATACGGCCGCCGCCGCCTGCTGGAAGGGGCCGTGGACGCCGGATGTGCCGCATCATTCCCCCGCGACATCATAATGCGTGTCCATTCTTCGCCCGTACAGCGTGGAACATCCCTTGCGAACCGCGGAGACGATCGTAGGAGCCCGGTGCGCGGATACGAGGAGGCACCGATTCGCCAGAACTTCGGGAGGACGGATGAGCAGCCAGGTCTACAAGTCGATCGAACTCGTGGGTACCTCGGGTGAGAGCTTCGAGGAGGCGGTGCGCACGGCCGTGAAGCGTGCGGGCGAGAGCGTGCGCGACCTGCAGTGGATGGAGGTCATGGAGCAGCGTGGCTACATCAAGGGGGGTGAGGTAAACGAATACCAGGTCAAGGTACGAATCTGGTTCGGCCTGGAAGGGAATCAGTAGTAAGCGGCGTTTCACTAACCGTACCGGGGGCACCTCTGAAGTGAAGAGGTGCTCCCTATTTGCTTTGTGTTCAACTTAGTACCCGGGATCTTTGCCGAGTGGAGTACCCACCCGCGTTGGCGCGGCTGACGCGGGGGAGTACGAACGCGGTTCCGCTCGAGTAGTCGGAGCGCAGCCGGAACAGGAATTGCGCGCCTCGGTGCTGCCTGCCCCTGCCGTTCCGTACGCAACGAAAGCAGCTACACGCGCACGGCGCCGAGGGGTTCACCGCGACACGGAGGAAAAGTATGCAACGCTATGATCGGAATTTCGGGTTCGGCTTCGGCCAACGTTCTCGCGCTCACCCGCGCGGGTACGACATGGGTATGCGTGGCGGCGGTTATGACGCCGGCCTGCGCCGCGGTGGCTTCGCCGGTGGGCAGGGCCGCGGGTCGCAAGGTCAGGCATTCAAGCGCCAGGGCGGAGATCTCCGCGGTGCCTACGGGGAGAACTACCCGACGTTCGGCGGGATACCGGGGGGACGCCAGCAGGGGATGTACTATGGTGGATCGGACGGCACGAACCGCGGCGGCTATACCCGCGATGCCGGTTCCGCATCCAACAGAGCGGGCCGGGGGATGAGCGTAGATCGCGGAGGTTGGCAGCGCGAGGAATACGATAGGGGCTACAGAGGATACGACCGCGGCTTCGCACAGCAGCCGTTCATCCCCGATGCCGCGTACCGTCAGCACCCGGAGCTGAACCGCCCGCAGATACACCGGGGCGGACCCCGGGGAGGCGACGCGTACGCGGCTCGCGGGCAGGGGCGGGACCCCCTCAATGACGACGAGATCCTCCAGGAAGTTCGTCAGAGCCTCTACGCGGACAGCTGGATAGACGCGGATGAGCTCGAGGTGGAGGTCAACGATGGCGTGGTCACGCTGCGCGGCGAGGTAGACGACTACCTGGAAGCCCGCTATGCCTGGGATGATGCCTGGGATGCCGGCGGCGTGCGTGGCGTCATCAACCAACTGACCGTCCGCGTGGATCGCCCAGCGGATGCAGCACAGCAGACAATCCAGACTTCTCCCGACGCGACGAAGGAAGAAGCCGGCGGTACAAAGGCGAAGGCGAAGACGTAACTAAGCGCACTCGGGCGGGCAGCCGCGTGGTTCTCGCGCCACGCGGCTGCCCATTACTCTTTCAGTGCTGTTCTTCCGAGCCGTACCCATCCGCGATCGGCCGATCCGGCGGGATATACGTAATCCCTTCCTGAATCGCCTGCTGCATGTCGCGCGTCCCGAACGCCTCCTGCTCGGGATCGTCGATCAGGTGCGCGGCGGTGTCCGACTGGTTGCGAAGATTGCCGCCGAGGTGGTCGTCCATCTCTGTCTCTTCTGCCAGCGATTCGTCGATGCTTTCAGGGAGCTCCCCGCGGTGCAGCTTGCTGACGACCATCTGGTTCGAGAAGTCTTTGACTCCCACAACCTCGGCGACCACCTTCTCGGCAACCTGCTTCTCCGAGTCCGTGCCCACGCTGCCGGTGAGAGTGACGACGCCATCGCGCACGTTCACCTCGATCCAGCCGACGTCGAGGTTGGGATACTCCTGGAGCTGCTGCCTGATGAGCTGCTCCAGCTCGTCGTCCGACATATCTTCGACTTTATGAATGTCACCGAAAACTCTCGCCATCTGGGCCTCCCCTTAGAAGTGAAGCGCCGTGCCGAGCGAGATCCCGATGTTGTTCGTCCACTGATTCTCCGCCCGGAGATCCTCGCGCAGGCCGGCGGGGATGGAGATCCGCAGAATATGATCTCGCACCTCGAAGCGCAGCGACAGGCGCTGGGACAGGAACAGATCCGTCCCCACCCCCGCACCCACCGCAAGGCCGGGGCCGTACCGGAACCGCTGCGCTTCGGCAGGGACCTGTTCCTCTTCAGCAGCGCCACGCCCCGTAAGGTCGGCGGCCAAGCCGCCGGTGGCAACGACGAAAGGCGCGAAGCCGTTCCAGGCGCGGGGGCCAGTCAGGTGTAAGCGCAGGCCGGCCTCCGCGATCAGAAGCGCCATCTCCGCCGTCTCTCCGGTAGGCTCCGGCTGTAAGATCAGCGTATCGCTTGTGATGATCTGCCGGCGTGTCGGAGAGAAGCTGATAGCCGCCTCGCCGGAGAGTGGGCCGGTGAAGCGGAGATTGTAGCGCACGCCGAAGATCGGAGCGCTCTGCGGCCCCACCTCGGGTGTGCCGGGGCTAGTGAGGAGGTATCCACCGTACGCGCCGATCGAGTGGCTCTCCTCGATGAAGCGGTACGGTGAGGTGATCTGCTGCGCCTGAGCGGGCAGAGCGGCGAACAGGGTGCAGAAGAGGAGCGTTCCGAGGAGCGCGTATCGCATCAGTACGGGTTCGTTGCGAGTGTAAGAGCAGACGGCCGACCGCCAAAACCCCGGGGTCCGGGCCGATGAGCATGTAAGGGACCGAAGAACGGGAACCGAAGCTATCGTTTCGGCTTACGGGTTGGCAAGGCCGTCGCCCGTTGTGCCATGACTGTGCCGGCCGCGAAGATCCTGCCCGGTCATGTCCACCGGCTGCGGGATGCCCAGTAGCCCCAGAATCGTGGGCGCGACGTCGCAAAGCGCCCCGTCGTGGAGATCGTTCGTGGTGCGCCGCGCATCCGGCTCAACGAGGATGATCCCGACGGGGTTGGTGGTGTGCGCGGTGTGAGGTCCGTTGGTCGTGGGGTCCCACATCTGCTCGCAGTTGCCGTGATCGGCGGTGACCAGCAGCGTGGTGCCTGTCTCGCGGCATGCCGCGAGCACCTGCCCGACCGCGGCATCCACCGTCTCCACAGCCGCGATGGCCGCGTTCAGCATCCCCGTGTGGCCCACCATGTCGGGATTGGCATAGTTGCACACCATCACGTCGTAGCGGCGCGAGCGAATGGCGTCCAGCAGCCCCTCGGTGACGCCCGCGGCGTTCATCTCGGGCTGCAGATCGTACGTGGCGACCTTTGGGGAGGGGACCACGCGCCGGTCTTCTCCCGCGGGCGGGTGCTCCACGCCGCCGTTGAAGAAGTAGGTGACGTGCGGGTACTTCTCTGTCTCGGCGGTACGGAAGCTCGTGCGGCCGTGCGCCGCCAGCACGTCGGCGAGCAGGTTGTCCATCGGCTGCGGCGGGAACGCGGCCGGCAGCGGCAGGGCCTCGTCATACTGCATCATCGTGACGAGATCCACCCGCAGCGGGCGGGTGCCGCGGTCGAATTCCGCAAACTCTTCAGAGACGAGCGCCCTCGTGATCTGACGTACGCGATCCGCGCGAAAGTTGAAGAAGACGACCCCGTCGCCATCGCGAACCAGCCCCGTCGGCACCCCCCGTTCATCGACAACCACGCGCGGCCGGATGAACTCGTCCGTCTCGCCGCTCGCGTACGCATCGGAGATCGCCTGCACGGGGTTGCGCACGGCAATTCCCTCGCCGTATACGAGCGCGTCGTACGCAGCCCGGGTGCGCTCCCAGCGCCGGTCGCGGTCCATCGCCCAGTAGCGCCCGATCACGGTGGCCACCTGACAGTTGGAACCATTGCCGGCCCGGCCCACCAGCTCGGTCAGGTAATCGCGCGCAGATTGCGGAGGCGTGTCGCGGCCGTCGAGGAAGGCGTGGAGCCGGATGTTCGGGACCTCCTCCCGCGCGGCCAGTTCGCAGAGCGCGAGCACGTGCGCATCGACCGCATGGACGCCACCCGGCCCGATCAGCCCCATGATGTGCAGCGTGCCGCCCCGAGCCTTCACCGCGCGGAACAGGTCGAGGAAGGCGGCGTTGCCGTGGAACTCGCCCGACTCGATCGCCTGGGCGATACGGAGCAGCGACTGCACGACCACACGCCCCGCTCCGAGATTGAGGTGGCCGACCTCCGAGTTCCCCATCTGCCCCTCCGGAAGCCCGACCGGCGGCCCGTGCGTGGTGAGACGTGCGCGGGGGAAGCGCCCCTCTTCCCATAGATAGCGCCAGGTAGAGGCACGCGCAGCGGTGACCGCGTTGTCGTCCGCCGGTTCGCGCAGGCCCCATCCGTCCAGGATCAGCAGCGCGACCCGCGGGCGCTCGCGCGGCTCTGCGGAAGGGCCCGTGTCCGGAACTGCGGGAGATCTTTCTATCATGTGACGTGATAACGAGTTGGAAAATCGGGAGATTGACAGGGCTGATCCGGCGGTTTACCCTTCTGGGGCCACAAGCGAAAATGTAGGGGAGGAGAGGATGTCGTGCCACCCTGCCGAAAGGCGGTCCTCAGATCGCCGATGATCGTTTCCCGCGGATCGCGCCCCATCTTCCGTCTCTACACTTACCCGATAAATCCGCCAATGAACCGACGTCTGCCCGCCGCCGTGTCGCTTGCCCTGGGCCTCGGTGCAAGTATGCTCACGGCCGCGGTGCCAACCCCGCTGGCCGCGCAGTCCGACACACCTATCACCTCGCTCGTCGTCGCCGCGGCCGATCGCGGCAGCGACCCCGAGGCATCCCTCTCCGATCTCGTGACGCTGAACCAGCGGACCTTCGGGCGCAGCGGCGCACTGCGGGTGGCGGTGGTACGGGCCCTGGACGTTGTCGATCTTCCCTTCGTGCGCCGTGACGACACTGCGGACGGGGTGGTATATCGCTGGATGCCTCTCTTCGGCACCCCGCCGGAGAGCGTGGGCGGTGATATGAGGCTGGCCGGGCACCTGCGCGCACCCACCCAGCCGGGGAACTGGCGGCTGCTGCTGCGTCGTGGGGAGGAGCAGCACGAGGTACGTGATTTCACCATAGTGACGCAGGTGGCGTTTACGGAGAAGCGCAGTGGCCGGCTCAACGGATACAACATCGGCACCTACCCCACCGAGGGGACCGGACGCATGGACCGCTACGCACCCCCGGCGGGTTTCATCGAGGTCACGCCCGGGAACCGCGACATGCAGGTCTCCAAGCACTTCCGCCTGGGTCAGTTCCTCACCAAGGACCAGTTCAACGTCTGGCCCAAATATGTCGCGTTGGACCTGCAGCTGATCGACAAACTCGAGCTGGTGATGCAGGAGCTGAACGCTATGGGTGTGCGGGCGGAGCGGATGCACGTGATGAGCGGGTACCGCACGCCGCAGTACAACGGCCCCGGCGACGGTGGCCGGGCGCAGCTGAGCCGCCACATGTACGGTGACGCGGCGGACGTGTGGGTAGAGAACGGGACCCGCACCGGGGCAATGGCAGACCTGAACGGGGACGGACAGATCGACGAAAGGGACGCGCTGGTGCTGCTGCAGGCGGTAGACCGGGTGGAGCAGAAGCACCCCGATCTGGTCGGCGGCGCAGGCGTCTACCGTGCATACGGCGCGCGTGGGCCGTTCGTCCACATCGATGTCCGCGGCGCCTGGTCGCGCTGGTAGTGGGTACTTCGGCCGCCCCTCTCCTATCGTTCCTCCCCCGTTGCGGGGGATACGGAGTGGAGCACGGAGCGTACCGGCTCTCCATCCCAGTTTCGCGGTGGGTCTATCCCCAACAGCCAGAGCGCGGTGGCCCCGGTGTCGAAGGTGCGGATCTCCCCGGTGATCTCACCGGTGGAGATCCCTTTTCCCCACACAATCCACGGGATGAGGATGTCGCTCGCCTGTGTGCGTCCGTGGGTACGCCCCTCCCCGCCGTGGTCCGAGGTGACGATGAGCACAAAATCCTCTCCGTAGGCACGAATTGCGGCGGCGTGAATGTGAGCCACGGCCCGATCAGCCCGCCGCACGGCCCACCGGTACGGCGCGGACATCCAGCCCACCGTGTGGCCAGCCAGGTCGGGATCCGGGATATGGACGAAGACGAGGTTGGGCTGCTCGAACGCGAGATACTCGACCACTTCACCGGCGACCTGGTCTGCCGTTAGGATCACGTCAGTACGAGGGTAGCTCACCCAATCTCCGGTACCCTCGCGCACCAGGTGCCGGAGCTTTCGCTTGCCGAGGAAAAGTGCCGTACGGAGCCCCGCCTGCTCCGCCAGTTCGAAGACCGTGGGCACGCGCACGGCGCCGTACTGCCGCGTCCGGTCGGTATTCCAGGTGATCCCGTGCGTCTCAGGAGAGACCCCGGTGAGCATCGAGACATGGGAAGGCAGTGTTTTGCTCGGGAGGATCGTCTCCGCGCGTAAAGAGAACGCGCCCTCGCGCATGAGGCGCTGCAGCGTGGGCGCGGGTGCGCGGTCGATGGCGTCGGGGCGCAACCCGTCGATCGAGACGATGATCACATGCCGCACGGGCGCGCTCGCGGCGACGCGGGCCGCCACGTGGGCCTGCGGCGCTGCCGGCGGAGCGGGTGCGCGGCACCCGGAGAGGAACAGCAACACGGCTGCGCCGAGCAGGGCACGTGGGAAATGGAGCCCCCGCGTACCTGAGGCGTGTGGAAGCCGTCTCACTGCGGACTGCCAGCGTTTACGACGCCACCGAGGCGACGGAAGTGCTCCTCGTAAAGTGGCCGGCGGTCCGGTGAGCGGAGCACGGCGGCGGGGTGAAGCATGGGGAAGAGCTGGAGCGGGCGGCCCTCGTAGTCGAGCTGTTGTACCTCTCCCTGCAGCTGGGTGATTTTCCCTCCGGTGAGGAAGTGCTGCAGGGCGAATCGGCCGAGAGGGACGACGAGCCGCGGGTCGATGAGCCGGATCTGTTCGGCGAGCCAGCCGGCGCAGGCGCGGATCTCCACGGCGCGCGGGCTCCGGTTTTGCGGCGGCCGGCAGCGCACGACGTTTGCGATGAACACATCGTCGCGCGGGATCCCGGCTGTTTCGAGCATACCGTTTAGCAGCCGCCCCGACGCTCCGATGAACGGAACCCCTTCCCGGTCTTCGCTCACGCCCGGCGCTTCGCCTACGAAGAGCACACGAGCGGCGGGGCTGCCGGCGCCGGGAACGACCTGAGTCCGGCTGATCGACAGATCGCAGCGGGTGCAGTGCACCATGACGGCGTGCAGCTCGTCGAGCGAGGGAGGAGCGGGTATTACAGCCGGGAAGCCGGGCGGCTCCACAGGAGTTCGCGGCATGAGACCTGTTCGATGGAGTGAATCTTTTTCTGCGTTTTATCGTACTGCAATATAGGTCACAGACCCGAAAGATTCACCTTCAAGCGCAGTGCGCCACCGCGGAGTGGTGCGGGAGCCCGAAATGTACTGTTCCACGTGTGGTGCATATATCCCGAACGGTCGCGACGCCTGCAACGCATGTGGCACCGCGGTCGCGCCGACGGTAGAGCGGCAGAAAACTCTCGCGCCGCGCTTCGGCGCGGAGGATCAGCGCTGGGCGCGGGAGCGGCCATTTGGAGCGTGTCCGCGCTGCTCCTACCGGGGGGAAGGGATCTCCTACTTCTCGCGCGGTACGCACATGGCAGCGCTGGTGGGGTTCACCGTGCTGACGGCCGGCGCGATGGGAGCGGGTGGGGTGATCTACTATCTGATGCGCCGTGAGCACCGCGTCTGCCCACGCTGCGGTCATGGATGGGGGCGGTTCGGCGAGCAGAGCCTGGCACCCTCGCGCACCATGGACGTCAGGCGTGCTCCGGCCTTCGCACCCGCGCGGGGTAGGGCGCCATCGTTTCGCATGTGGTCCGTCCTGCTCTGGGCGCTGGCGGCCACCTTGATCGTCGTCGGGATAGCACACGGAGAGCTGGTTCCTCTGCTGCTCGGCGGGATCGCGGGAGCGGGCGGGTGGGGGCTGCACCGTAAAGCCAATGACGCGCGAGAGGTGCGCCGGGCCGCGTTGCTGGCGGAACTGCAGCTTCCGGTGCTCGTGCTGGCGGAAGCGCGCGGAGGTCGGCTTACTGTTACCGAGGTGGCGGCAGCCCTGGGCTGGACTCTGCCTCGGGCGGAAAAGGTGCTGAATTCTCTCGAGGACGGCCTGCGCGTCAACTCCGACGTGACCCGCGAGGGCGTGATCGTCTACGAGTTCCGGGAGCTTCTCCGCCTTCCCGGCGAATGGAACGAAGCGGACCCCGGCGCCGGCGATACGGATCTCTAGGTGTGGACCTCCATCTCGACGATCCCGCCGCCGCCGCTGCGCTTCGCCTGGCGCTTTGCGCGCGCGACTGATTCCCCGATCTCCACGAGCGGGCTGTCCGTGCTTGGGTGAATGCGCACGATGGCGGCGGAAAGGCGGGTGACCGCGAATTCCTGCGCCGCTCCGTCGCGCGATTCCGAGGTATAGCGACCCGTGCGTACCACCTCGGGCGGCACGTAGCGCGCAATCCGTGCGTGGAAGCGCGCCTGTGCCTCCTCGCTCATCCGGCGGGCATCCTCCTGCCTGCAGAGCAGGATGAAGTCGTCCCCCCCGATATGGCCCGCGAATGTGGCGGTGTCGTCGCTGATCTCGCGAAGCGTGTCACCTACCGCACGGATCGCGGCGTCGGCAACGGAGAAGCCGAAGCGGTCTCCGAAGGGTTTGAAATCATCAAGATCCAGGTAGCAGATCGAAAACGGCTCGCCCTGCTCCCTCCACCTCCTGAACTCCTCCTGGATCGCGTTGCCACCGGGTAGCCCGCTCGTCGGGTTGCGTTCCAGCCCGCGGTTCGCGAGCCGCAGCAGAGCCGCGACCCGCGCCAGCAACTCGCGCGGCTCGAACGGCTTGGCGAGATAATCGTCCGCACCGGCTTCGAACCCCTGAAGACGCGCTTCCATCCCGCTGTGCCCGGTGAGGATGAGCACGGGGAGATGACCGAAGCGCGCGTTGTTCTTGACGTGCCAACAGACCTCGAGGCCCGTCGGTTCGCCCATCTGGTAGTCGAGGAGAACGAGGTCCGGAGCGCTTGCGCGAAGCTGCTCGATCGCTTCCGTTCCGTTCTTCGCCAGGCGCACCGCATGGCCGCCGGTCTCCAGGACCTTCGCGACCATCTGGCGCATCGCCAACTCGTCGTCGGCAAATAGAATGGTAGACATGCTTTGTTCCATCACATCGAATCGCCGTGGGATACCACCAATGTAAGCGCTCGTTTCCCCTGCGTCTATTCTCGGCACCATCACCGGTTCTCTACACATCTTCCACGCGAGCCGCAGGCAGCAGAGGTACAGGGTGGCTGCTGCTCGCCGCATGGCTCGGGAGCGGATCCGCGGGAAGCGTAGTATATTCGCTGTCGCTCAGGTGTCCGGCCCTGCACCGCCACGTTACCCCGGCTCCCCCGATGATCGAGTTCGACCGGCTCACCAAGTCCTACGGTGACCTGCTCGCCGTGGAAAATCTCTCGCTGAACGTCGCCCCCGGGCAGGTATATGCGCTGCTCGGACCCAACGGAGCGGGGAAGACCACCGCGCTGCGCTGTCTTGCCACGCTGCTTGCACCGAGCGCGGGAGCGGTACGCGTTGCGGGTTACGATTCCCGTCGTGAGCCGCTGCAGGTGCGGCGGCACCTCGGCTTCCTGGCCGCGTCCATGGGCCTATACGAGCGGCTGACCCCGCGCGAGCTCCTTCTCTACTTCGCCGAGCTTCAGGGCGTTCCCGGCGGCGGGCGTGCCGCGCGCGTGGCGGAGGTTCTGGAGCTGTTCGAGATAGTGCCGTTCGCGGACCGCCTCTGCGGCCGCCTCTCCACCGGACAGCGCCAGCGGGTCTCGATCGCGCGCGCCGTGGTGCACGACCCGCCGGCGCTGGTGCTGGACGAGCCGACGCTCGGGCTGGACGTGCTCAGCGGCGAGACGATCCGACGCTTCATCCATGGCGCCCGCGCCAGCGGCCGCGCCGTCCTCTTCTCCACGCACCAGATGGACGAGGTAGAGCTTCTGGCCGACCGCGTCGGGATCATTGCGGGGGGGCGGCTGGTGGCGGAGGGCACCACGGAAGAGATCGTAGCGGCGAGCGGCGAGAAGAACCTTGCGCGCGCGTTCCTGCACATCGTGCGGGAGGCCGCGTGAGGGTGGGCGGCGGGCGCGGAGAGGACCGCAACAGCGTGGTTTGGACCGTGCTACGGAAGGAGATCCGCGAGACGCTGCGAGACCGTCGAACGATCCTGATCATGGTGGTGGTGCCGATCTTTTTGTACCCGGTGTTCCTGGTGCTGATCGAGCAGCTCGCGATCTTCGGGCAGCGCCAGCTGGAGGAGCGTCCGGCAGCCGTAGCGGTGATCGATGCGGACACCGCGACCTATCGCTTCCTGGATGACAGCCCAATCCTGCATGTGAGCCGTGATTCCGCGGTATCCACGGCGGCACTGGGGGAAGGAGAAATCGAGGCGGCAGTCGTCTTTCCGGTCCGTTCTCCGGATGAGGAGAGCACGCTGC
This sequence comes from Gemmatimonadota bacterium, assembly GCA_013820915.1. Classification (GTDB taxonomy): domain Bacteria; phylum Gemmatimonadota; class Gemmatimonadetes; order Longimicrobiales; family Longimicrobiaceae; genus JACDHR01. Next base: position 13,641 of record JACDHR010000025.1, on the reverse strand, counting down.
GGGCGCGCATCGTCTACGACGGATCGCGCGAGCGCTCGCGCTACGCACGCGATGTAGTGGAGAACCGGCTGAACGAGTGGGGCGACACGCTGCTCGCGGCGCGGCTCCGCGACCGCGGCCTGCCGGCCGATTTCGGGCAGCCGCTGGCGGTGGCGGACAGCTCCGTCGCTACCGCCGAGCGAGCCGGCGGGTACGCGCTGGGGCGGTTCCTCCCGATGATCCTCATCATGATGACCGTGCTCGGTGCGTTCTACCCGGCCATCGACATGGCCGCGGGAGAGAAGGAGCGCGGCACGCTGGAGCCGCTGCTCACCGCCGCGGTCCCCCCCCGCGAGATCGTGATGGGTAAGTTCCTGGCCGTCTCGATCATTGCGCTGACGGCGGCCGCGCTGAACCTGGGGAGTATGCTGCTCACCTTTCAGAGCGGGCTCTTCCAGGCCGGGCGCGCTGCGGGGCTCCAGTTCACGCTGCCGTTGGGTGCGGTGGTGATGGTGCTGGCGCTGCTGATTCCGCTGGCGGTGCTCTTTTCGGCACTCTTCCTCGGGATCGCGGTACGGTCGCGCTCGTTCAAGGAGGCGCAGAACGCGCTCACCCCCGTGTACATCCTGAGCTTTCTTCCCGCGCTGCTCCCGCTAATGCCGGGGGTTCCCTTCTCGCCGCTGCTCGCGGTGGTGCCCGTAGGCGGCGTTGCGTTGCTGGTGCGCGAGCTGATGGGCGGGGAGGTCGAGCGGGTGCCGGCGCTGCTCGCGCTCGCCTCTACCGTGTTCTACGCCGGGCTCGCGCTCTGGTTCGCCTCACGTGCGTTCGGACGGGAGGATGTGCTCTTCGGCAGTGGGGCGGGGCACGTCGCGCGCGGCTCGCCGATCGAGCGGCTGCGCGCGTGGCGCACCACGCGGCGCGAGGTACCGCTCGCCGCCGAGTCGTTCGCGCTGGTGGGTGCCGTGGCGCTGCTGTACTTCTATGTAGGCCGTGGGCTGCAGATGGGGCGCGGCGAGCAGGGTATCCTCCTCTCGCAGTGGCTGCTGCTCGCGCTCCCGGCCGTGCTGTTCGCGCTGCTGGGTCCGTACAATGTGAAGCGCACTCTCGCACTGCGCGCCCCGCCGGTGCGCGCGCTGGTGGCAGCTGTACTGATTATCCTGGGTGGGATCCCGTTTGGCTGGATGATCGGGTGGCTGCAGAGCTTCGTGCTCCCCATTCCGGAGGAGTTCCTGAACGCGCTGCAGCAGCTGGTCTCCGCGGGAGATACGCGTCGCTTCCTCTGGCTTCTTCTGCTCGTCGCGGTGACGCCCGCGATCTGTGAAGAGCTCGTCTTCCGGGGCGTGCTGCTGCAGGGGCTCGGGCGCGAGATGCCGATGGCGCGCGCGATTGCGGTCAGCGCGCTGATTTTCGGTGCTTTCCACCTCTCCACGGAGACGGTGATCCGCTTCCTGCCCACGGCATGGCTCGGCGCGCTGCTCGGATACGTGGTGTGGCATACCCGCTCCATCCTCGCTGCGATGCTCATGCACTTCCTCAACAACGCGGTGGTCGTTGCCGCGGTGTCGATCCCCGCGATCCGGGATCGGTTCGCGGATCCGCAGAGTCCTCCGCCGTGGGTGCTGGTGGCGGCAGCTCCCGTGCTCCTCGTCGTCGGGCTCCGTCTCCTCCCGAAGCGGGCGGAGGTGGCGGACGCACCCACGGCTGGTTTGCCGCCGCGCGATGTCCCGGATGGGGCACCCACGGTCCACTCACGCTAACAGGCAGGAGGGTTTAATGGTTGCTGCCGTTGTTCTGATCCGCGCCGCTCCCGGCGACATCCCGGCGCTCGCACGCCGAATCGCCGGGATCGAAGGAGTTGCGGAGGTATACTCGGTGTCGGGCGAGTACGACCTCGTCGCGATCGTCCGGGTGCCGGAGTATGATCGGATCGCGCAGGTCGTCACGGAGGAGATCGCCAAGATCACGGGCATCGAGCGGACGTACACGCTCACCGCATTCCGGGTCTACTCGAAGCAGGATCTCGAACGGGCGTGGGATATGTTCGAGTAAGCGGATATGCGGGTGCGCGGCTGGATGACGGGCGCACCTCAGTCTGGCCGCAGCACCATCCGGTGCACCGCGCGAGCCTCTGCCTGCGTTCGGTCCAGAGGAATCCGCCAGAGTCGTCCCTCGCGCCATAGCGGGGTCTGGTCGCGGTAGTGGCGGGAGAATGGGATCCCGGACTGGCCGGTGGGGATCACGAAGCCGCCGACGCCATCGGGATCTGCCAGGTCGATCACGTGGCGCTGGCTGGCGCCGTGCGTGTTGACGAACGGCGGGCGGATGCCATAGCCGGCTACGTCCACGGTGTACGGGGAGCCTCCTTTGGAGAAGGGACCGATATTGATGCCGAACGTGCGGTCGAGCACGCGCGCGGAGCCGAGCGAGTGATTGATCCGCGTTTCGTGCAAGTCGCTCCAGCGCCGCATTCCCACCTCCTCCACCGCTTCTCGCATCGCCGCGGCGGCCTGCTCGTCGAGCGTCTCCGTCTGCCCGGTGCGGATATCGTTGATCCAGGCACCGGCGCCGTCGTCCAGCATCCGGTTGAGCGCGGCGCGGGGGAAGTACATCCGTGCGCCGCGGTACTCGTCCTCGCCCACGCGCCTTCTGAGGGCTTCATACCAGGTGTAGAAGAGCGCGGCCGCGTGCGAGTCCGTACTCGCCTCCATATTCCAGCTTCGCAACGTCTCCGCCGCGCCGTGCGCACCTGCGCGCTCCGCGGCTCGGAGCGCGTGCGGCAGGTAGCGCACCGCAAAGGCGTCCCGCACGTCCATCTGCTGGCGCGCCACGCCGTCCGCCGTGAATCTGCCGTCTCGGGCCTCCACCATCTCACGGATCCGCTGCGCGCGGAACGGCTCGGCCCACTGCCGGCCGATCAGGAACGGGTAGGAGGCACCGACCTGCCGGTTGTTCGCGGTGACGATGAACCCGTCGGTCGGGTCGAGCACCTCCGGGTGCTCGTCCGGGGTGAGGTAGCGCACCCAGTCGTAGTCGCCCGTCCAGCCAGGTACGGGGAGCCGGCCATCTCCGTTGCGCCGCACGGGGATCAGTCCGACCAGCCGATACCCGATGGTGCCGGCCGTGTCGGCGAACACCACATTCTGGTGCGGGCTCGTGAACTCACGCAGGGCCGCGAGGAACTCCGCGGCGTTGCGGGCACGGTTCATCTTCAGCATCGCACTGAACTCGGTGGACGGCTCATGACCCGTCCAGCGCAGCGCCAGAACACGGTCTCCCGCGCGGCGCTCCGCGTCGGAGATCACCGGTCCGTGGCGTGAGGTGCGGACCGTGTGGATCACCGGGTCTCCTCCCCTGACCTGGATGGTCTCCGCCCGGATCTCAAAGCGCTGCCACCCCTCCGGCGTGAGGTAGAGGGACGGGTCGGCCGTGTCGACGCGCTCGATGTAGAAGTCGGTATCGGCGGCCATGGCGTTGGTGAAACCCCAGGCGACGTTCGTGGTGCGGCCGAGGATGGGAAGCGGTACGCCGGGGATCGTGAACCCCGCCGCCTCGATTCCGCCGCCGTGCAGCGCGACCAGGTACCAGAGGGAGGGGGCGCGGAGTGTCAGGTGCGTGTCGTTCGCGAGGATCGGCTTCCCCGATCGCGTGCGCTCGCCGCCGATCACCCATGAGTTGGAGGCTCTGGCGGCGGAGACGGCGTCCAGCATCTCACGTGCGCGGTCGGGAACGCGGGGGAGGGGAATGTTCAGCACGGAGAGGGGGAGAGGTGTCTGCGACAGAGCTGTTTCCGCGGCGGGCCCGGCGTTCCCCCGGTCGCCTTCGCCCAGGATGTGGACGCCCCACTCCGGATAGTCCGGGCGCAGGGCCGCGGCCAACTCACGGCCCACCAGGTCTACCGCGCGCTGCAGCTCCAGCGGGCCATCCCAGTCGGCGAGATCCCACGCCATGATCTTGCCGATGGCGAGCGAGTGGCGTACCGTCCAGGGCTCCGGCCGGGTGCGCAGCGCGACGAACTCCGGCGGGAGCGCCCCGCGATGTGAGAGGATCCAGCTGTTCACGCCGGCGGCATACGCTTCCATCAGCGTTCGGCTTTCCGGGTCCAGGATCCGTTCGTTCTCCGCGGCGGCCCGACCCATCCCGAGCGTGCGGAGGAAGCGGTCGGTCTCCAGCAGCTCCGGACCGAGAATCTCCGCCAGTCGTCCATCCGCCACGCGGCGGAACATCTCCATCTGCCAGAGCCGGTCCTGCGCGTGGATGAAGCCGATCGCGCGGAAGAGGTCGGCTTCATCGCGTGCCCACAGGTGCGGTACACCCAGCGAGTCTCGCCAGACCTCGACGGGTGCGGAGAGGCCCGCAAGCGTGTGGCTTCGGCTCGGGTCGGGATCGGCCGATCGGACGAACCACGCGGCAGCGCCCGCGGCCCCGACGAGCAGGAGCACCAGCGCAAGGAGAACGTAGGCGAAGCGTTTCATCGGAAGATCAGTGGGCCCGTTCGTGGGAGCCCCGGCGGATCGCGGAGCGCGATGCATGAAGTGTGCGGTTCGCTCCGCGAAGAGCCGCCGGACGGATCAGGGGAGTGTCTCGTCCACTACCTCCCGAATGGTGTCGGCACTGAAACCGCGGCGCGCGAGGAGGTTGTACAGCCGCCGCCGCGCCCTGAGCGACGTCTCGCCAGCACGGGGCGACCACTTCGCGGCGACCCGCCGCGCCAGCTCCGCCTCCGAGACCTCCTCCTGCTCCCACACCTCGTTTACCGTCGTGCGGGCGGTATCCCAATCGACGCCCTTGGAGCGCAGCTCCTGGAGCAGGCGCTGTGGCCCCCGCGGGCGGAAGCGCAGCCGGTCGCGGATGAAGCTCTCCGCGAACGACGCATCGTCTACCAGCCCGCGCTCGGCGAGGTGCGCCACGCACTCCTCCACGACATCCTCGTCGTAGCCCTTCTCCCGCAGCCGCCCGCGCAGTTCGGTGACGGTGCGCGGTCGATACGAGAGCAGGTTGAGAGCCGCCTCGCGCGCCTTCCAGGAGAGGTCTTTCTCCTCTAGCTTGCGCAGGAGAGCCTCCGTGACCTCCTCGCCAACACGTAGCGGTGCGTCGTACGCAACCTCTGCGGCGACGCCCAGGCGGAACACCCCGTCCACATGGATGTTCACGCGCCCCGGGTGGCGCGCCTGCGGTTCGATAGCGGTGATCTTCATACGAAAATCGTACCCGTCTGCGGCTGCCAGGTGCCGGTGCAGCGCGCGCAGGCGAAACTCGGAAACAACGGCGGTAAGATCATGGATCGAGCGGTGCCAACTCCACGAAATCGATCCCCTCCGCCGTGATCCGGAGGGTCATTCCTCCCCCGCCTGCGTGCCGAAGATAGCCGTGCTCCTCGTAGTACCGGATGATCCGGCCGGCCTCGACGAGCGCGATGCCGAGATCCTCGGCGATCTCGCTACCGTCGTGGAAAGAAGCGACATCGGCCTCCGCCAACTCGTACAGGCGGCGCAGAAAATGTATCCGGTTCTCACGTCGTACGGAAATCGTCTCGTCCATTGCTCGCGTCGGGTCGGAACAGGGGGAGAAGGAGGCCGGTGCCGCTCCGCTCACTACCCCATCTGCCGCATGCGTTGCAAAAAAACCACGACGAGAAGAAGCACGATGCGGAGGAATCGCTTCAGGGACCAATTCCTGCGTCGGGCCGGGCAGGTCGCGGAGCCGCACGGGCGCCGTAGAAGACGCCCATACTGCACTCTGCGGAGCAAGCGCGAACCGGCACGTTGCGAACAGCGAAAGTACCTCCCTTACCGGGAACCGAACAGAGGTGCAGCGCCGGAAGGTTCCGGCGGCGCGTGGCTCGAGCGGCGCCCGTGACTTGTTTGACGCTCCCGTGCGGGCCGCTGAGTCTCCTTGTATACGAACATGCATCCCCACCGAGCTGAAAGTCAATGTCCGACTCCAGTGTTCCGCTCACTTTCGACGCCATAGCGGTCCGCGATGCGGAGTTTCCCTCGCTGCGCGAGACCGTGTACCTGAACGCGGCCGCCGTGGCGCCGCTACCGAACCGGTCGAGAGTCGCGGTGGAGGCATTCAACGGCCGCCGCTCCCGAATCGGGGAGCTGGACGATTCCTGCTTCGAAGAGCCGCTCCGCCGGTGCCGGGAGGCCGCGGCACGGCTGATCGGTGCGGACGCAGGCGAGATCGCGCTCGGCGGCAATACCAGTTACGGCATTAACCTGGCCGCGCTGGGACTGCCGCTGGAGCCTGGCACCTCGGCGCTGGTGAGTGACCGCGAGTTCCCGGCGAATGTATATCCCTGGATGGGCCTGCGGGACCGGGGCGTGGAGCTGGAGATCGCAGGAGTGGACGCGCTTGGCCACCCGGACGAAGAGCGCCTGCTGGAGCGCCTGGAGCGTGGCGGCGTCTCGGTATTCGCGCTCTCGGCGGTCCAGTTCGCCTCCGGGTACCGCGCCGACCTGGCACGTCTCGGCGCGGCATGTCGTAGAACGGGAACCTATTTCGTGGTGGACGCGATCCAGGCGCTCGGCCAGGTGCCCATTGACGTCGGCGCCATGCAGATCGACGTGCTGGCGACCGGCGGGCATAAGTGGTTGTGCGGGCCGTTCGGTACCGGCTTCGCGTACGTACGCCGCGAGTTGCACGAGGTGCTGCGGCCGCGCGCGATCGGATGGACGGCCATGCAGGCGAGCGCCGACTTCGCGCACCTGACCGATTATCGCTGGGAATTTCTTGACGATGCACGCCGTTTCGAGTTGGGCACCCTGCCGTTCCAGGACCTGATGGGCTTCGCCTGCTCCATGGAGCTGCTGCTGGAGGTAGGCGTCGAGCGGATCAGCGCGCACCTTGCGTCACTGCTCGAGCCGCTGATTGCGTGGCTGCACCATCGGCCGGGGGTGGAGATGGTCAGCGACCTGCGGCCGGAGCACCGCTCGGGGATATTCTGCTTCCGTCCTCCCGCGGCGGAGGTCGTGTTCGGTGCGCTGCGCGAAGGCGGCGTTCATTGTGTGCTGCGGGAGGGTGCGATCCGTCTCTCCCCGCACCTCTACAACACACGGGAGGATATCGACCTCGTGATGGACATTCTCTCCTCGGAAATGGCCGACTGATGGAATCTCTCGCGCAGGTGGAACAGCTGATCGAGGAGGTGCGGAGCGAGCACGCGCCCGATCCCCGGCTCGCGGTGTTCGAGGTCGAGTACGGCTTCGAGGGTGACGCGTTCATGTTGAGAGGAGAGACGTCGGAGGCGGCCGCCGCGGAGGCGCTTCACCGGGGGGTGGCACTGCTGAGCGGATGGGCCGAGGTTCTCGACCTCATCGTGCGGTTGCCGATGCATGACGGCACCGAGCCGACGCACGCCGTAGTGATATCCGCCCTCGTTCCGCTGCTGGCCGTCCCGATGGTCTCTGCAGGCCATGTCTCGCAGTGTGTGCTCGGGCACCGACTCACGGTTCTGCGGCGGCGGGGAAAGTGGCTACACTGCCGTGCCGAGGACGGATATCTGGGCTGGGTGCACCGCGGCTATGTCGCCGAGGTGGATGAGCGCAGCGCGCGGGCGTGGGAGATCGGGACGGACGGAGAGGCGTGCATCTCTCTGGGCGCGGAGGTGCATTCGGAGGACGGGGAGGTACTGGCACGGCTTCCCCGGGGCGCGCGAGTCGTCCAGCAGCACGATGGCGTCATTCGTCTTCCTGACGGAGCAACGGGGCGGCTCGTGGGGGAGATCCTCCCGCTGGCCGAGCGTGCGGAGCGCTTCGCGCCGCGGGGTGAGGCTGTGGTACGCACCGCGGCGCTCTGGCTGGGCGCCCCTTACGTGTGGGGTGGCGTCACTCCCGCGGGCGTGGACTGCTCGGGTTTGGCTCAGGCGGTGCTCGGCCTGCATGGAGTGAAACTGCCCCGCGATTCCGATCAGCAGGCGCAGGTCGGCGAGACGGTGGAGCCCGATCGGGATTTTTCCAACGTCCGGCCGGGCGACCTCCTCTTCTTTGCCGAGACTCCGGAGCGGGTCACCCACGTCGTACTCTCCGAGGGCGGCTCGCGCATCATCCACGCGTCGCTGGGCAACGGCGGCGTGCGGCGCAACGACGTTCTCGGGCCGCTCCCCTACGAGCAGGAGCTGAGGGATCTCTTTGTCTGCGTGCGTCGCTACTTCTGACGGCGAGCTCGTCCTGACTCAACTCGGGATCCGGACCGTCTGGCCGATCTGAAGCCTCCTGGCGTCGAGCCCCGGGTTGGCCTGCTCCAGGGCACGGACGGTGGTGTCATAGCGCCGAGCGATCCCATCGAGTGTCTCGCCCGAACTAACGCGGTGCGTCCGAGCCGCCGCGGCGGCGGCGGGTGACGTGGCCTGCGATGCTGTCGGCTCGGGCGGCGTGGCCGGGCGGTCGGCTTCGTCCGCGCCATCAGCCTGCGCTGCCGGGGTTTCCCCTGGACGGCGGAACGCTGCGATTCGCGCACCGATCGCGTCCTCTATCCGCTTCGCGGCCCAGGTCGAGGCGGGTAGGTCGTTCGCCATGATGCTGAACGCCAGCCGCTCGCCGTTGGCGGCCTGAACGTACCCGGAGAGGGCGGACACGTTGCGGATCGTGCCGGTCTTGGCACGAAGGTTCCCTGTGGCGGCGGTGCCGTGCATCCGGTTGAGACCACGCGGGCGGGGATGGCCGGCTTCGGGCAGCGATGTATGATACTGCTCCCAGTGCTGGTCGCGCGTCATCACGTCCAGAAGCTGGATTGTGGCGCGCGCGGTGACGCGGTTCAGCGGGGAGAGGCCGGAGCCGTCCACGATTCCCAGCGCCGTGGTGTCGGCCCCGGCCTCGCACTCGAGAAAGTAGCGGATGGCACGCGCCCCGGCATCGAAGGTCCCCTCGCCGAGTGCGATACGTCCTACCGTCTTGAGCAGAGCTTCCGCGTATAGATTCTGGCTCACATGGTTCGTGACCGAGATCACCTCGTCCAACGTGGGCGATAGATAGACCGCGAGCACTCGGGGGTGCGGCCGTTGCCCGTCGCCGTTCCTCGCGCCCGCACCACTCGCGAAGGTGACCGGCGACTCCGCGGGGTCGTGGATGGTGCGAACACCGCCATGCACGCGGATGCCGCGTTCTTCCAGCACGCTTCGGAAGGCGGCCGCCGCATAGTTGCTCGGGTCCACGATCGGAGCGCTACGCGCGACGCCGGGGTGCCCCCGCGCGATCTGCCCGCTGATCACCAGCCCCTCGGGCTCGTACTGGAACCGCACGAGGGTTCTTCCCCCCGCCGTGGTGGTCACACGATTGTGAACCCCGAGCCCCTGTGTGGCGGGGGCGGTGGTAATCCGTGCCGGCCCGCCCGCCGCACCCGGGAGTACGCGGATGCTCGCGACGTTCTCCGAGATCGAGAGCGCACCCACCGGTGCACTGTACGAGGCACCGAAGTTGTCCGGGCTCCAGCCGCGTCCGATCCATTCGTTATCGAAGTAGCTCCCGTCGCCCACCACGTCGCCCTGGACCTCGCGCACGCCGCGCGCGAGCAGCGTGTCGGCAAGCTCGCGGAGCGGAGCCAGCGATCCGCTCAGCATCCGGCTCGACATCGTCGGGTCGCCAGTCCCATAGAGGATCAGATTGCCGTCGAGAATGCCGTCACGGAGGTCGCCGTCGGCCAGCGCGTACGTAGAGTAACGGAACTCCGGCCCGAGGTAGTAGAGCGCCGCGGCGGTCGAGAACAGCTTCATGTTGCTGGCCGGCGCCAGCGGAAGGTCGGCGTTGTGCGAGAACAGCGTGTCGCCCCGGTCGAGCGAGACGACCATCACGCCGACGCGTGCCCCGGTATTGGATTGCCCTATGATCCGCCGGAGATCCACTTGAAGCTGAGCGACTACCGGCGACGGCGGCGCAGCCGGAGTCGGCGTCGGAATCGTTGTGGCCGGTGCCCGGGCAACAGCCGGCTGCAGCACCGAGACCTCTGCCACGGAGGGCGACGTCGAGGCCAGCGCTGCTCCCGAAATCGCGGCGAGCACGGCGAACGGTGCAGATAGATACTTCAACAGACGCATAGATCGATTTATCGTTGATCACGGCTGAGTAGCCGCGAGTTCGTACCCGGCGGTGCGCCGGACTTGCCGACCGGGATTGTGACGGAGGGTCGGGCTCCGTTTGCTAGGCGATCAGGAGGCGTACCAGTACCCACCCCACCGTAATCCCGACAAGGGCTCCTCCCGCCGCGGCGGCCAGAAGCCGCATCCGCTCCTTCAACCGCGTATGCGCCACCACATCCTCCCGAGTTCGCCCGCACGGCTCCGGTTTTCCCCTGTGATGCAGATGCCGCCACAATGGAACTGTTTCTCACGCGGTGCGCCAGCCCCCGTGATCGGCGACGCTGAGCACTTGCGAGGAGTGTGCCGCCTCATCTTGAAAGTGCCTCCAGTACCCCGTATCTTGCCATCGGCCACCGTTAGACTCTTCTCTCGCACGCGAAGCACACGGATGATCCTCGGGGTCGGGGTAGATCTGGTCTCCATCGGCCGAGTCGCCGCACTGATCGAACGCCATGGCGAGCGCGCGCTCGGCCGGCTGTTCCGCCCCGCCGAAATCAGATACTGCCGTTCACGCAGCCGGCCAATGGAATCGTTCGCTGCCCGGTTCGCGGCCAAGGAGGCGTTCTTCAAGGCGCTCCGTACCGGCTGGGGCCAGGGTGGAGAGTGGACCGAGGTCGAGGTCGTCACCGAGGAGTCGGGCGCACCCGCGTTACGTCTGCTCGGCACCGCCGCGGCGCGCGCGAACGAGCAGGGAGTGCAACGGCTGCACCTCTCGCTGACGCACACGGAGGAGATGGCGGGCGCGTATGTTGTGCTCGAAGGCTGACGCACCGCTTCCGTGCCGCGGCGGGTTTTTATTGACATTCGCGAATCGATTCTCCACTTTCCGCGCGCTTCAGCCCCATTCCCCGCGGCCTCCGGAGCCGGTGAACATCGCGTTTCTCTACGCCCTGGCGGCTGCCGGTGCGAATCTCGCCGGTGGGTTGCTCATCACCGTCGCCGCACCGGGCAACCGCGCGGCGCAGCGGCTGCTGATCGGCTTCGGTGCCGGGTACATGCTTGCCCTGGTCTTCCTCGCCATGGTCCCGCACGCGTTGCGCGGGGGCTACGATGCTGCGATTGGCGTGCTGGGTGGATACCTGCTCGTGCATCTCACCCAGCACGTTGTGACGCCCCACTTCCATTTCGGCGAAGAAACGCATTCCCCAGCGATGGTCGGGCGCTGGGTCGGGATTTCCGCGCTGGCCGGCCTGCTGCTGCACGCCTTCTTCGACGGGGTGGCGATCGCCAGCGGTTTCAGCGTCAGCGCCGCGCTCGGGTTCCTCGTATTTACCGGCATTCTGCTTCACAAGATCCCCGAAGGCGTGACGCTCGCGTCAATCATGCTGGCCAGCGGCAACACCCGCCGCGCCGCCATTCTGGGGGTGCTCCTCCTCGGCGCAGCCACCGTGGCCGGGGTGGGGCTTACGGGTTACCTGGAGCCGCTGCAGCGTCACGGGCTGGCGGTGAGTGCCGGAGTGACCCTGTATGTAGCGGCGTCCAACCTGCTCCCCGAGGTTCAGCAGGAACAGGGGTGGGGAATGCCGCTCGCCATCTTCTCGGGCGTCGCGTTGTTCTACGTCGGCCGCCTGTTTCTCGGGCAGTTGCACACGTGAGCGACGACACTCTGCCACTGTTCCAGGCGGACGAACCACGGGAGCCCCGCGGTTCGGCGTCCGACTCGCGCTCCGCGTCGCCTCCTGATTACCTCGCCGCTGAGGGAACGGTTCCATTGGCCGAGAGGATGCGGCCCCGCACACTCGATGAGGTGGTGGGGCAGGCGCACCTGGTCGGCCCCGAGGGGACACTGCGGCGGCTGCTCGCGGCGGGGCACCTGCCGAGCCTGATCCTGCACGGCCCGCCGGGCAGCGGGAAGACGACGCTGGCGCGGCTGATCGCCGGCGAGGTGGACGCCTCGTTCGTGCCGTTCAGCGCGGTGAGCGAAGGTGTGCCCCGGCTGCGCGAGGTGGTGAAGGGCGCGGAGGCATACCGCAAGGCGGGGCGCCGGACGGTGGTGTTCGTGGACGAGATCCATCGGCTGAACAGGGGTCAGCAGGATTTCCTCCTGCCGTTCGTCGAATCCGGCCTCCTCACGCTGGTCGGAGCGACCACCGAGCATCCTGCCTTCGAGATCAACCCGGCCCTCCTCTCCCGCGCCCGTGTTCTGGTGCTCAACCCTCTGGGTGAGGACGATCTGCGGGCCGTTCTTCTTCGTGGAGCCACCGACCCGGAGCGTGGCGTAGCGGCGGAGGCGGGCCGGCCCGTGGCGGTGGATCCGGAAGCGGAGGAAGTCCTGCTCCACGGAGCGGGAGGAGATGCGCGGCGCGTGCTCGGCGCACTGGAGATCGCCTCCCGCCTCGCCGGAGCGTCCGCGCGGATCACGCCGGAGCTGGCCCGCGAAGCGCTGCAGCAGCGCACAGCCCGCTACGACGCGACGCTCGCTTACGAGATCCTCTCCGCCTTTCACAAATCGCTCCGTGCAAGCTCCGGCTCCGGCGCACTGTACTGGGCAGCGCGGATGCTGCGCTCGGGAGAGGACCCGCTCGTCCTCTTCCGCCGCCTGGTCGCCGCGGCGTACGAGGATGTGGGGCTCGCGGATCCGCGGGCCGGGGTTGTGGCCACGCAGGCAATGCAGGCGTTCGAGCGGCTCGGCGCACCGGAGGGGTACCTTCCTCTCGCCAACGCGATCCTCTACGTTGCCAACGCGCCGAAATCCAACCGGGCGTACCGTGCCCTGGGTGCGGCGATGGAAGCGGCGGATTCGCACCCGGACGCACCGGTGCCGCTGCACCTGCGGAACGCGACGACGGGGCTGATGCGGAGCTGGGGGTACGGGGAAGGGTATCGCTATGCGCACGACTTCGAGGGCGGGTACACCGAGCTGCAGTGCCTGCCGGACGAGCTGAGGGACGCCGAGTTCTACGAGCCCACGGATCGCGGCTATGAGCGCGAGATCGCCACTCGGCGGGCGGAGCGGAACCCGGGCGCGTGAGTCGTTTCCCACTGATTCGTCGCGAGCTGCGTCTGCTCCTCGGTCATGGCGCGAGGAGGGCGGGTGCCGCGATCCGGCGCCCGCGGCCGGGCGTGTGGCTGAGCGTGCTAATCCCGCTGGTGCTCGTGATCGGAGCGTTGTGGGCCGCCGGCGCCGCCGCGCTCCCCGACGTAAGCGATGTGGGAGGCGCCGTGGGCGTCGGGTTTCTGGTCTCGGCGCCTCTTGCATTCCTCGCCTACGGTGTGCTGTTCCGCCCTTCCGACGACCCATTCCTTCGGCGGCTGGGGTTCTCCGCGCACTCACTGTACCTGGTGCGTGCGCTCCGCATGCTGGGATTGGCGCTCGGCACGGCCGCTGTGATCCTGGTTCCGTTCCTGGCCGCGGGCGCTCCGCTCGCGCCGCCCGTGGTGTTGGTGCTGGCGGGGGCGCTCGTCGCCTGGGGTGCAGCCCTCGCCGCGTTCTCGCACGCCGCGGATCTTGCGTCCGCTCCCGGGCGCCGCCCGGGTGCGTTCTCGCGGATGCTGGCGATGGACCGCGAGCTGGCGGCCGTCGGCCCGCTGGTCTACGCGCCGCTGGCGCCGCTCTTCGGGGCACTGTTCGCGGCGGGGTGGGTAGGTGC
>JACDHR010000656.1 GCA_013820915.1 Gemmatimonadota bacterium | reverse complement strand
ACGTCCCGATGATGAGCCAGGAGAAGAAGTTCCCCTACTTCCGCGGCGACGGCTTCAGCCTGGTCGCCCTTCCCTACGGCAACGGCCGCTTCAGCATGGTGCTCGCTCTGCCGGACGCGAACTCGGATCTGGCCTCCTTCTACGCCACGCTGAGCCCGTCCAGCCTGCAGAGCTGGATCGCCGGTATGAATGGCGAGATCAGGGTGTCGCTCCCGCGCTTCACTATCGAATGGGAGAAGACGCTGAACGAGACGCTTGCGACGCTGGGGATGGAGGATGCCTTCGTTCCCGGACGCGCGGACTTCTCCGGGATCAATCCGCAGCAGACCGACCTGCACATCAGCGAGCTGAAGCAGAAGACCTATCTGCGGGTCGATGAGGAGGGAACCGAGGCCGCCGCAGTGACCTCGTCGCGGGTGTCGGTGACGAGCGCCCCGCTGGAGCTGCGCTTCGACCGCCCCTTCTTCCTGGCGATCCGCGACAATGCCACGGAGACGCTGCTCTTCCTGGGACAGATCGTGGATCCGAGCTGACCGGCATGCGCGGCGTTCCGGACCGCGCACAATCTCGAACGATGGAGGAAATATGCATGCAACGTTGTGGAAGGTACTGCCGGGAGTGCTGATCGTGGCTGCAGCCGCGGCGGCGCTCCGCCCACCAGCGGAGGCGGCTCCGCTCCACACCCTTCCGGCTGTCGCGGCCATCAGTCTGGCTGCGGACAGTGAGGTGGCGCGGCTCCGCGCGCACTTCGACGAGGTGGAGCGCGAGCTGCTCGCCCGCGACGTTTCCCACCTCAGCCCCGAGCAGCGCGTCGCCCGCGCCAGAAATGTCCAGTTGCTGCGCGATTACAGCGAGCGCGGAATCTTCCCGCACAACCACGACTTCCCCGGCGAGCGGCTACCCTACTTCGTGGACCACCGCGGCACGCACTGCGCGATGGCCTACCTGATCGCCAGATCCGGTCATGAGGAGCTGGTGGAGAAGGTCAGGGCAACGCAGAATCACGAGTACATCGCCGAGCTTGCCGGCGACCCCGAGCTGGTGGTGTGGCTCGACGGGTCCGGGTTGACGGTCGAGGAGGCCGCGCGGATCCAACCGGCATACGACTGGCGCCCGCCCGCCGGGGAGGAGTCGGGGGTAAGCGCCCGCCACGCGATGGGGAGCGCCCTGGTGAGCGGTTTCGGTGGCGCCGCGATCGCGCTGAACCTCACCAACTCGCGCGTGGACACCCCGCAGCGCTGGCCGGGGGTGTTCGGCATCACGGCCGGTGCGCTCGGAATGGCGTTGGGCGCAACGATGCTGGGCGACGGAGGAGATGCCGCTGTGCTTGGAGGGCTGAACGCGGGCATCGGACTGGCCTCTGTGGGGTTGGGCGTCCGCACTCTGCTCCTCGTTCCCGCCGACCGGCCCGAGCCCGAGCCGGCGGTCTCTCACTCGCGGTCCGGAGCGTGGGTGAGCGCGTCCCCTCTGGTCTCTACCACGGGAGATGGGGCTGCGGGCGTGATGCTCACGGTGCGCTTCTAGAGCGACATCTCCGCGCACATCATTCGGGTCGAGGGGTCGGCAGGATCTCACCGACCCGGGCACCACAAAAGCCGGCGCGGGTGACCACCAGCGCCGGCTCCCCCGCCTCACCCACCCAGACGATGGCGTTCTGACCGAATCGTTCGCCGAGCGTCACCAGCAGCGGAAGCTCGGCGCCGACGGCCGCGAACCCCGGCTCCGTCCACTCCTGCGCCTCCTCACCGGTTCCGTGCGCTAGTGCCGGGTAGACGGCTGCCCCGGCGCGCTCCAATTCGCGCCTCAGCTCCTCGTTCGCGGCCCGGTTATCCTTGTCGGATCTCGGTACGGAGGCGGGATTGTAGGCTGTGATGATGCCCAGCGGGCGAGGGTGCAGCGGTGCGGATTCGTCGAGACGCAGTCGTGCCTGGCCGCCCGGCAGCTCCACTGTCCAGCTCGTGGCGCGGTACGCCGCCAGCAGATCGAGGTCGTTCATCGGAAAAAAATGCAGCGGGGGCGGAGCCTCTCCTGGCTCCGCCCCCGTGGGTGTCGGTCGTGGCTGGCGGCCACTGCGCTGCACGCGCTACC
>JACDHR010000210.1 GCA_013820915.1 Gemmatimonadota bacterium | reverse complement strand
AAAACAGAAACCCCGCGAGTGACCCTCACCTGGAGCGTGCGCAGCGGGTACTTTCCGCCACCCCGCTCTTCGATGGGCACAACGACCTGCCGTGGGTGATCCGGCAGTACGAGGCCTCGCCCCGCGACGTGAACGCTTACGATTTGCGCACCCGCACGCCCGGTCACACCGACATCCCGCGGCTTCGGCAGGGGATGGTGGGCGCGCAGTTCTGGTCCGTGTACATCCCCTTCAACGCGGTGGAGGAGGGGGCATCCAAGGTCCAGCTGGAGCAGATCGATATCGCCAAACAGGTCTTCCGGCGCTATCCGGACGTCTTCGAGGAAACACTGACGGCGGATGCGGCGGTGCGGGCGTTCCGCAACGAAAAGATCGCCTCGGTGATGGGAATGGAGGGGGGCCACGCCATCGAGAACTCGCTCGGCGCGCTGCGCGCGTTCTTCGACATGGGCGCCCGCTACCTCACGCTCACCCACTCGGCGAACATCGACTGGGCGGACTCCTGCTGCGCTGCTCCCGAGCACAACGGGCTGAGTGCGTTCGGCAAAGAGGTGGTGCGGGAGATGAACCGGATGGGAATGCTGGTGGACCTGTCGCACGTCGCGTTTAAAACGATGCACGACGCGCTGGATGTATCGGAGGCGCCGGTCATCTTCTCCCACTCGTCTGCTTACGGGGTCACCGCTCACCCCCGCAACGTCCCCGACGACGTGCTCCGCCGCCTGCCGCGGAACGGGGGCGTGGTGATGGTCACCTTCGTGCCCGCCTTCATCAACGACGCGGTGAACGAGTACTCCCGGCGTTTTGCCGAAGAGCGGCAGATCACCCCCGTACCGCGGGCCACGATGGACGACGTGATCCGCCACATCGAACACGTGCGCAGTGTAGCCGGGATCGATCATGTGGGGATCGGCGCCGACTACGACGGGATCTCCCAGGTGCCGGTGGGGCTGGAGGACGTATCCACCTATCCCGCCCTCTTCGCCGAACTGTCGCGCCGCGGCTGGAGCGAAGCGGACATGCGCAAGCTGGCCGGCGAGAACGTGCTCCGGGCGTGGCGCCAGGCGGAGCAGGTCGCCACACGGCTGCAACGCGAGCGCGGGCCCTCTACCGCGACCATCGAACAACTGGACGGAGAGCGCCCCCGATAAGCCGGATCGTGTCGCCATGAAGATCGCGGAGTCCGCACGCAGCCTGCTCCTGCCCTCTGCGCTGGCGCTCACGCTCTGGTTTGCGCCGCCCGAAGTGCACGCCCAGCAGTTCGTCACCGACGACGCCGCGATCGTAGATTTCCGCACCTGCCAGCTCGAGGCGTGGTACGGCCGGCTCGCCTAGTGGATCCTTCCGACCTGCCACTTCGTGCCGAACCTGGATCTCACCGCCGGCGTCGGCTTCGTTGCTGGCGGCCCGGGTCGGCGAAGCGCCGAGTTCGTGGTCCAGGGCAAGTACCTCTTCCGCGAGATGCCGCCCAACGGCCTCGGGGTCGGTCTGGTCGCCGGCTTCGGGATGGATCCGCTCGCACAGGCGACCGGCGAGCGCATTGAAGGCGTCTTCGCGTATATGCCCCTCAGCCTCTCGGTGGGGGAGGACCGACTGATCCTGCACGGCAACCTCGGCTGGCACTTCGAGCGCGACCACGACGGCCACGGCCATGATCATGGCGACGAGGCGGGCCACCACGCGCTCACCTGGGCCGCACGTGCCGACGTACTGCTTCCCGTGTTCGGCGAGCGATTTACGCTGATCGGTGAGGTATTCGGTGAAGACCGCCTGCTGCCCGACTACCAGGTGGGTCTGCGCACCACCCTGATCCCCGCCCGCCTACTCGCCGGTCTGAGCTGGGGGGGGCACACGCAATCGGCGCTTGCCGGTGCCGGCTGGGTGGTAGGCGTTGCCTCGACGCCACCCCCGTTCTTCTGAGCGGACCCCACTTTCCCCCTTTCTCATCGCTGATTCAGAAGAACGGAGGCATCATGCTGAAGGACCTGCTCAAGCCCGAAATCCTCGACCTGATCGAGGCGCACCGCTGGACCGATCTGCGCGACGTGCTGGCGGATTGGCCGGCGCCGGAGATCGCCGACTTGGTGCTCCACCTGCGGAAGGAAGACCGGGTGTTGCTCTTCCGCGCACTCCCGCGCGGCACCGCAACGGACGTTTTCTCGCATCTGGAGCTGGAGCAGCAGGACGATCTGCTGCGCGACCTGACCGACGAAGAGACCCGGCATCTGCTGGCAGACCTACCGCCGGACGATCGCACGCACCTGCTGGAAGAGCTTCCTGGCCAGGCTACCCAGCGCATGCTCAACCTGCTCGGCCCCGCGGACCTCAAGGAGGCGCGCTGGCTGCTCGGCTACCCGGAGGAGAGCGTCGGCCGCCTGATGACACCGGACTATGTGGCGGTGCGCCCCGAGTGGAGCGTGCGCGAGGCGCTGAGCCATATCCGTGTGCAGGGCAAGGACAGCGAGACGATCAACCGCATCTTCGTCACCGACGAGCGGTGGTACCTGCTCGACGACATCGAGTTGAGGCACTTCATCCTCGCTCCGCCGAATGCCACGGTGGCCGACATCATGGACCAGTCGGTGGTCAGCGTATCGGCCTTTGCGCACCGTGAGGAAGCCGTAAACGCGATCCGCCGATACGATCAGTTCGTGCTGCCGGTCGTCGACTCCGACGGGGTGCTGGTCGGCATCGTCACCGTGGACGACGTGCTGGACGTGCAGGAGGAGGAAACGACGGAGGACTTCCACCGGGTCGCGTCCGTCGGACCCGTCCGGATGAGCCTTCGCGAGGCCCCGTTCCAGGTGCTCTACCGCGCACGCATCGGCTGGCTGCTGGTTTTGGTCTTCATGAACATCTTCTCCGGCGCGGGGATCGCGGCCTTCGAAGAGACGATCCAGGCGGTGGTCGCGCTCGTGTTCTTTCTGCCGCTACTGATCGACAGCGGCGGCAACGCCGGAAGTCAGTCAGCCACCCTGATGATCCGCGCGATGGCTACCGGTGATGTGCGGATGGGTGACTGGTTCAAGCTACTGAGCAAGGAGCTCGCGGTGGCGCTGGCGATCGGCCTCACCATGGCGGTGGGCGTGTCCATGATCGCCTACTTCCGCGCGCCGGAGGTGATCGCGGTCGTGGCGATCACCATGACCATCATCGTGCTGGTGGGCAGCCTGATCGGCATGTCCCTCCCCTTCGTCTTCACCCGTCTGGGCTGGGATCCGGCCACGGCCAGCGCTCCGCTGATCACCTCGCTCGCCGATATCAGTGGCGTGATGATCTACTTCTCGATCGCCACCTGGTACCTGGGGATCGGCGGCTGACGGCGCGGGACATCACTCGTTCAGAACGAAGCTTCAAGACCGATCGTCGGAAGGATCGGGAACATCGAGAGCCCCGAGCGCGTGGGCGGTGTGCGGTCGAAGTTGTAGAAGTAGAAGAGCACGTTCTGGCGGTTGTAGACGTTGAGCACCTGCAGGTACGGCGTCAGCGTTCCCCAGCGTGGCTGGAAGCTGCGGCGCACCGTGGCGTCCAGGCGATGGTACGCGGGATACCGGTGCACGTTACGGTCGCCGAGTACCACGAACAGCCGCTCCGCGTCGGTGCCGCGGCGGGCGGAAGTCGGCGCACGGTAGCGCCCTCCCCCCGGATCGTATGCCCACACCGCGTGCTGGGCTACCGGGCGCGTGTACGGCAGCCCGGACCCGTAGTTCCAGCGGACCCCCGTCTCCACTCCCCGGGGGAGCTCGTACTGCAGGACTACGTTGATGTTCGCGCGCCGATCCCAGAACGGGGGGAAGCTCACCTCGGAGGGCAGATCGCTCCATTGCGCCGCCAGCGGGTCCGGAAAGGTCCGCTCGGCCCAGAGCAGCGATACCGTCGCCCAGCCCTGCAGAGGTCCCGCGGTGCGGCGGAGGAAGAAATCCACCCCGCGTGAGACGCCGCGCCCGGCAAGCAGGTCGTCATCGGGATCGTCGGGATCGTCGGCGGGGTTGAACTCGGTGACCCCGTTAAAGGTACGCGCGTACCCTTCCACGGAAGCGAACCACGTATCTCCCCAGAACTTCTCGACGCCGAGCTGCACCTGGTCCGAGACGACGTGCGGCACGCTGCGGTCGGCGACGACCCAGATGTCGTTGGAGAGCGGAAACTCCTCGTTTCGCAGCGAGTGCAGGAACTGCGTGTAGCGGCCCGCGGCGAGCTTGATTGCGGCGTCGCGCTCCGACCCGAGGAAGCGCTTGGCGGCGAGCCGGGGAGAGAGCGTGGCTCGGGTTGTGTCCTGCGCCCACCAGCCGTCGAATCGCAGCCCGCCCTCCAGCAGCCACGCCTCCGCGGGGCGCCAGCGCGTGCTCAGGTAGGTGGCGCCCAGGACGCCGCGATCGGCGCTGGATGCGAACTCGGTACCGCCCGCTTCGGCCAGGTTGCTGTACCGGATGCGTGAGAGCTCCAGGCCGGTGCGCAGCGAAGTGCGCGAGAAGTCACGCGCCAGGTCGCTGCGCAGCGACAGCTGCGCGATCCGGCTGGAGAACCGGGTATCGTCGAAATCGGCGAACACCAGCGCATCGCGGTAGCGGGAGAAGCCGAGCCGAGTGTCCGCGAGCCAGACTCCGCCGAGCGGCTGCTGCCAGTGCGCGCCCACGACGTCGTTCCCCCAGCGCCAGCGGATCCGGAGAATGCTGGTATCGTCGTCGCCCGGAGGGGTGAAGTCCGTCAGGTCCAGAACGTCATCGCCCGTGTACCCGGTGAAGCGCAGCCGTCCGCCCCCGGCCGTCCCGATCCAGGCATGGCCCTGCAGATCGGTGAGATGGTAGGGGAAATCGAAGACGGGGCGGAGGATCTGGTCGAAGTAGGAGCGCCGCGCGGAGAGGGTCCACCCGCCGGCCTCCCCGCCGAGCGCGCCCGCCACGGCGGAGGGCAGCTGCGAGGAGAGCGCGAGGCGGGACGCCAGCAGCGACACCCCACCCTGCGCCCGAACCCCGGTAGAGGCGGTATCCACCCGGCTCTCTACGTTCAGTACCGAAGAGACGCGTCCGCCATACTCCGCGCCGAAGCCGCCAGCCAGCAGCTCCGCGCGCGCAACGACATCGGAGTTGAACACGCTGAAGAGGCCGCCGAGGTGGAACGGGTTGAAGATCGGGAAGCCGTCCAGAAGGATCAGGTTCTGGTCCGCCGAGCCGCCGCGCACATTGAAGGCGCTGGAGAAGTCCGAGGTGGAGACGACGCCGGGGAGCAGCTCGATGGCACGCAGTACGTCCGCCTCCGCGAGGCCGGGCAGGATCTTCAGCTCCTCCCCACCCACGACGCGCGCCGTTACGCCGGGATCGGCCTCGAAGCGAACTCGCTCGCGATTCGTATCGCGCCGTGCACGGACCTCGATCTCCCGGACCCGCAGGGCCGCGACGCGCAGCTCGAAATCCACACGCGCCTGCTGGCCGGCCGCCAGAGCGATCTCGCGCTCCCCGGTGGCGTAGCCGAGAAAGGCAGCCCGTATCCGATAGCGCCCGGGTGGCACCGCGAGAAGCCGGAACCCCCCGTCCGCGGCAGTGAGCGTGGTGCGGAGCGGCTCGGAACCGGTCGCATCGAGCAGCGTGACGAACGCCCCGGAGAGCGGCGCCGCGGCTTCGTCCGCCACCCGGCCCGATACGATGGCGCCCGGTCCGGCCGCGCTCTGCGATGCGAGGCCGGGAGCGGCCCAGAGCACTGTAATGAGCACGAGAAGAACGGCACGCGCGGTGGCGCGTACGCGAGACGTCGTGAAACGGAAGTCGGGCATGCCGTGATCAGGAGTGTGCGCGGAAAGTGCATGCGGCCCAGCAGCTTGCCGCCACCGGCTCGCCCTTGACGCAACGGGTGGTAGCCATGAGCTTTAGGATGCCTCACACGCCATGTGGGCACCCCCGCTGCACATCCAATACCGCTAATACGCGATGAAGGCCGATACGTTCGCCAAGCTGATCGTCCTGGAGACCCTGATCGACGCCGAGATCGGTCATTTCCTGGAACACCGCCCGGACTCGATGGAGGCATTCCGCGAAGGGATGGTCGCGCGCGTCAGCGACCTCATAGACGAGATCGACGCGCTCGACGCGGTGGCGGCCGCTCGCGTCTACGACGCGATCGTGGATTTCCTGGCCGAGCTGCCGGAGGACGACGAGGGGGTGATCAACGCCACGCTGCGCTTCAAGGCAGCGACCGAGCGGATCGTGGAGCGGGGGATGAACGAGCGGGACCGGGAGCAGCCTTCCACCTGGGCCGTGGTGCTGGACGAGATGCTCAGCGAACTCGCCGACGAGTACCACCGCGCCATACGGCCGAACGGCGAGATATCGGCACGGGAGTACCTGCGCTCCCGGGTGCTGCTCGCGCGCGCCGGCCAGATCGCCGATCGGCTGCTGTGGACGGCGGATGTTCCGCAGCGCGCGGAGCTGCGAGAGCAGATGGACCGCCTCACCTTCGCGGTGCGGCACCAGCGGCTCAAGCCCGCGGCGGTGGACATGCTGATCCGCCCGACGCAACGCCGCGCCCGCCGGTACCGCCCGTCCACGCTCACGCGCGTGGGCGCCTTCGTGCTCAGCCAGCTCATGCGCCGCTCGAGCCACGTCACGGCGGGCGGCACGGGAGAGCCGAAGCCCGTATGATTCGAGACCGCCCGCACCCTCCCGCCGCATGAAGACAAGACATCTGGTGAGCACCCGCCGCACCGTGCCCGAGTCGCGGCGGGCCGCGTATGATGCGGCGTGGACACCGCTGCAGGCCGCCGCGACCGGGCTGGGGGCGCACGCGTGGCGCTTCCGCTCGGCGGATCACGGAGATCTCTTCCTGGAGTTCCTCGAGTTCGCCGCCGACGCGGACCCGCGCGAGACGCCTCGGGTCGTGGCGCTCCTGCGC
>JACDHR010000655.1 GCA_013820915.1 Gemmatimonadota bacterium | reverse complement strand
CCCGCGTCCGGTGGCTCACTGTCCATCACGGTCCTTTCAGGAGTGCCGATGATGAAGATGCGGTTGGTTTTGGTAGCGCTGGGGATCGCTCTGTTGTGCGTCGCGCCCGATGCGGCTGATGCTCAATTCGCACCCCGACGTACGGACGTTCAATCGTGGACGGACGGGCGGCTGGTGCTTCCGCTGGGAAGCAACTTCGATCTGGCGCTTCTCGGGGAGCTCCGCGTGGACCGGAGCCCGGGTGTGGACGAGTGGCGGGTGGGCTCCGAGGTCGAGTTCTCCCTCGGGGAGTACCTGTCTCTGGCGCCGGGGTATCTGTACATCGTTTCGCCGGGCGAGAACGGCGGCGAGGTCGAGCACCGGCCGCGGGGCGACTTCACCGTGCGTACGCCGCGGTTCGGAGGCGTTCAGATCTCCTCGCGCGACCGTCTGGAGCGACGGTTCCGGGAGGAGGAAATCTCCACTCGCCACCGCAACCGGCTTCAGGCGGAGCGCGAGGTGGGGCTGGGGGCCACGCCAATCGCCTTGTTTATTGATAACGAGTGGTTCTACGAGTGGGGCGAGGACCCGTGGACGGAGAACCGCCTGTCGGCGGGTGCCCGCCGCAGCCTGCTGGAGGGTGTGTCCGCGAGTTTGCGGTACCTCTGGCAGCATGACCGTATCGCCTTGCCGGAGAACGTACATGTGGTCGGGTTGAGCTTCGAGGTTGAGCTGTAAAGCCGGGATTCGCTCCGCCGACGGCCGGCTGGTGATCCTGCACAACAACGATCTTCATTTCTCGTTTCATCACTTCGCCCGTTTCCTCGACGTGGTCGAGGACGTGCGCCGCGGGGAAGCCGACGTGTTGCTGCTCAGCGGCGGCGACATCCTGGTCCGGCACGAACAGAGCTGGCCTCCGGACGGCGGGTTCGCGGGGTACCGTCGCCGAGGGCTGGAGATGATGGCGCTGATGAACGAACCCGGATACGACGCGGCGGTGCTCGGCAACCATGAGCTGTTCGTCCACGGCACCGCGTCCCGCGAGATCCTGGAGCGGGCGGCGTTCCCGTGGCTCGCCGCCAACATCGAGGTCGGCGCGGCGGCGCTTCCGCGCCCGCGTCCCTATGTATCGTAAACCACGCGCAGCGGTCTTCGCGTCTTCGTGCTGGGGGTGTCGGTGATCAACTTTGAGGCCGGCAGTGCGAAGCGAGCGCGACGCTCCGATGGCGGATCGCGGTGCGGGGTGCCCGGGAGGCACGTACGTGCTCAGATGATGGCGATACCGGCCGCATTGGCCGCTGTCTCCAGGCGGGCGCGCCCGCGGCATCGCTGATCTCGCTGAACACCCAGTGTTCACTCTGACGCACGTAGAGTTCAACGCGGCGCGTCTGCTGCGCAATCAGCACATACTCGCGAAGCGTTTCCAGGCGCCGGAAGTGCGCGAACTTTTCTCCCCGATCGTACCCTTCCGTAGACTCAGAATGGACCTCCCCCGATTCAGTGGACAGGTGAACGCTTGTGAAAACTCGGCCGCGCCGCGCGAAACTCGGGTACCCACGGAAGGGTCAGCTCCATCTCCCGCATCGCCGGGGCTAGCGGAACAGCGGGCTAGCGGAACAGCTCCGCGAGCATCCGCTCCCGGTTCAGCAGGAATTCGCGCGTGATGAAGTAATGCTCGGTTTCTTCGTACTCGACCCGTCGGATTCCGTCCTCCTCCAGCAGCAGGATGTCCGCACCGGGGTAGCCCATCAGAATGGGGGAGTGGGTGGCGATCAGGAACTGGCTCTGCTGCCGCACCAGGTCGTGCATGCGGGTGAGCACGGAAAGCTGCCGGCTGGGGGAGAGCGCCGCCTCCG
The DNA here is from genome assembly GCA_013820915.1 of Gemmatimonadota bacterium. Lineage (GTDB taxonomy): Bacteria > Gemmatimonadota > Gemmatimonadetes > Longimicrobiales > Longimicrobiaceae > JACDHR01. Next base: position 254 of record JACDHR010000655.1, on the reverse strand, counting down.
GCTCATCCAGAATGTAGAAGCCCCCTCCATAGAAGCGATCCATCAACACCGCCAGAAACGATTCCCCGTGCGACTGCTCGTGCAGGGAAAGCCCGCCATAGGAACTCTCCACCCCCAGCCGATCCACGTCCGTGGCCACGTTGTAGAAGCTCTCCGCGCGGAGAAAGAACCCGTCCGCGGGGCGCTTGTGCCCGCGGATGAGCTGGAGGTACTCGTGGAGCCCCGATTCCGAGGGGCGTGTGGCGAAGAGAAAA
>JACDHR010000024.1 GCA_013820915.1 Gemmatimonadota bacterium | reverse complement strand
GCGAAGTGCAGGATGACCCCCACGGCGACGATCACCAGGATGCCCGCCGCCACCCAGTAGGCGGCCCGCGCACCTCCCTCGGAGACGGAGATGCCGGGCAATAAGCTGCCGAACCACTCGCGGAGCGCGGCCCACGCATCGCCGAGCCATACGCGGAACGGTGAAGGTGTCGGCACCGAGAACTCCGCGCGCGCGTAGACCTCCGCGAGCGCGCGCTCGACCTCCGTCACCGAAGGCGCGGACGCAGCCGACACGCCGCTATCCCCGCTTCGGGCGCAAACCGCGCACGTAAAGATCCTCTCTCTATCCCTCCGCCAAGCCGGCGCTATACCGACGCGAGGCCCTCGGTGGCGACCTCCAGGTCGTACGCCTCGGTGCGAACGCGGCGATCGTAGTACAGCACCGTCAGGCAGGCGACGAGGAAGGGGAAGGTCAGCGTGCCGCTAAGAAATCCGACCCCCTGCTGGAAGACGATCTGCGTGGTGCTCATCGAGGCCGCCGCAGCGGGATCGAAGATCGAGGTGCCCAGCCCCGCGGCCAGCATCACGCCCATCCAGGGGAGCATCACGATCAACCAACTCACCAGCACCACACCCACCACCCGCAGCCGCGCGCCGCGGGAAAGCTGCCACGAGCGCCGCAGCGCAGCGAGCGGCCCCAGCCGCTCGACGACCACCGCCTGCGCTACGGCAAACAACGCGGCGAACGCCATGATCGCCACCAGCGCGAAAACCAGCCCGAACATCGTCGCGAAGAGAACCCCTCCGGCACCCGTATCGAAACCACCACCTAGCGCCCCGATCAGGCGGCCGCCCCCGAAAGCCACGACGGCCCCAAGCACCATCATCACCACGACAAGCGCGATGTAGCCCACCACGATCGCCCCCAGCAGGGGGAGAAACGCACGTAGGCCGCGGCGATAGCTATCGCCGACCGATACCTCGCCGCCCGTGACGGCCTGCGCCGTTGCCCGCGTGAGCGCCGCCCACCCCACCACCACCACGGGACCTATGACCAGAAATACACCCAACCACCCGAAGCCCATCGCTTCGGGGTCTTCGGCCGCGGCGGCGCTCGCCATCATGCCCGAGACCAGCGAAAGCGGGATCGAGTAGACCAGCGCCGTGATGAACAGCACCAGAAAGTGGTGGCGATACAGCGTGAAGGCGCGGTCGAGGATCTCGCCGAACCCGAGCGGGCGCAGAGGAATCGCGGACATACGGGTCTCCGTGACGGAAGGGGAGTGCGGAACGCGGGATGAACCAGCGGCGGGACGCAATATTCTATGGGGCAACCTCGCCGCGTGTCAAGCAATCACTACGCGGCGGGCGGGGTAGGCGCCGCGCTCAGTAGCGGAGCAGCTCGAAGGTGCCCTGGTCGCGGTAGCCGAGGATCCGCGTCCACCAGCGGCCCGTCGCCTCCGAGCGGCGATTCACGGCCCCCTCGTGGCTCAGCCACCCTTCGTCCAGCCCGAAGCGCAGCGTACCATCCGAGTGGATACGCCCGCCGATGTGCCCGATACAGTCCGTCTCCCAACCCCACGAGTCCGAACACTGCCACGGCAACCGGTACGTACCACTCATCCGGCCGTTCGCGTGGACCCGGAGATCGAAGTACCCCCACCAGATCTCGCGGTGCGATGCGTCGGACCAGGCGCGGTAGCGGTAGAGACCGGAGGGCAGTGTCTGCGAGGACACACCGCCGGGCCCGGTCACGCCCACCCCCACGCCGGCATCGCAGGCGCCGAGCACGAACATCGCCAGCATCGCCACGAAAGCGGCAACCCTGCGAATACCGGAGCCAGAGCGTTCCATTCGGAGCTGCCCGTAGGAAGTCCGCATGATCCCAACCTCCATTCTCTTCTCGGGGCACGACAACACGGAGGCGTATCCCTCGCCGTTCTTCGTTCTACCCGCCATAGGCACGGCGGTTGCGACTCCTCACAGAGAACGCCGGGAGTGCCCGCCTGGCGCACGCTCCGCACCACTCGCACGTACTGCACGCACCGAACCACGGAGGTACCCCGGGATGGCCACTCCCAAGCCCTCGTACACACGGCAGCTCTTCGGCGGGATCATCGACGACTCGATCCTCTTTCCCTACCCGCGCATCCCGGATGAGGAAGACGAGTTCGTGAACGGGTTCCTCGCGAAGCTCAAAGACTTCTGCGAGACGCACGTAGACCGCGCGTGGATCGACGAGCACGAGCGGATCCCCGAGGAGGTGGTCGAGGGCCTCAGGGAGCTGGGCCTCTTCGGGATCTCGATCCCCCGCGAGTACGGCGGGATGGGCCTCTCGCAGAGCGCCTACTGCCGGGTATTCGAGTTCGTGAACGGGTACGACGTGGGGCTCGCCATCATGCTGGGCGTCCACCTCTCCATCGGGATCAAGGGGATCCAGATCGCGGGTACGGAGGAGCAGAAACGCAAGTACCTCCCCAAGGCCGCCACCGGCGAGTGGTTCGCCTCGTTTGCGCTCACGGAGCCGGGGGCCGGTAGCGATGCGGCGGGGATCACGACGCGCGCCGTGCTCTCGGACGATGGCTCGCACTGGATCCTGAATGGCTCGAAAATCTGGATCGGCAACGGCTCCTTCTCGCGCGTGCTCGTCGCATTCGCACAGACGCCGGTGGAGCGTGATGGGGAGACGGTGGACCGCGTCACCGCCTTCATCCTGGAGCCGGAGATGGAGGGCTTCCGGCGCGGCCCCGAGCTGCGGAAGATGGGCGCGCGCGGCTCGAACCAGAGCGAGCTGTACTTCGAGAACCTGCGCGTTCCGGTCGAGAACGTGCTCGGTCGCCCCGGCGACGGGTTCAAGATCGCGATGCAGGTGCTCAACTCGGGGCGCCAGGGGCTCTCCGCGGGTGCGGCCGGCGGGGTGCGGCGCTGCCTGGCGATGGCCACGGAGTGGGCGAAGGAGCGCGAGCAGTTCGGCAACCCCATCGCGCGGTACGAGCTGATCCAGGGGAAGCTCGCCGCCATGGCTGCTGACGCCTACACCGCCGAGAGCGTCGCCTTCTTCACCACCGGGCTCGCCGACCGCGGCGATGTGGACTACGCGCTGGAATCGGCGGCTGCCAAGGTCTGGAGCTCCGAAGCGCTGGACCGTGCGGTAGACGAGCTGGTGCAGATCGCCGGGGGGCGCGGGTTCGTGAAACCGTACCCCTACGAGCGGATGTACCGGGACGCCCGCATCACGCGGATCTTCGAAGGGACTAACGAGATCCTGCGCGTCTTCGTAGGGTTGTCCGGTATGCAGGAGACCGGCGAGTACCTGCGGCAGATCGGCAAGGCGCTGCGCGAGCCGATCAAGCAGATCGGTCTGCTGACCGAGTTCGCCGGCGACCGGATGCGGATGGCGCTGGGGCGCGGCGGGCCGGCGATCGAGGAGCAGATCCACCCGCGGCTCCGCACCCACTTCGATTACCTGATCGACCACGCGCGCGACCTGCGCGTTTCCGTGGACCGCGTCATCCGCCGCCACGGCAGGGATATCGTGGAGCGGCAGTTTGTCGTCGCGCGTATCGCGGATATGGCGATCGAGCTGTACGTGCGCTCCGCCGTGCTCTCGCGCACACAGGCGCTGCTCACGGCGCTGGAGCGCGGCGATCAGGAGACGGCTCCCATGGCGGGCACACGGCTGCGGCTGGACGACGCGGGGATGGAGGAGATCCTGCGGGTCTGTGATCTGGCGTGCCAGATGTCCGGGCTGCGCTTCCGCACCGCCCGCGAATCGCTGCACGACACGCGCGACGAGCTGATGCGCAGCGTCGCCGCGGACGTGATCCGCGCCGACGGCGCGCTGGCCTCCGATCCGGAGCGTACGCAGCGCCCGCGCGTGAAGCGGCGTCCGCGGGAGGAATCACAGTAATCAACCCTGTAACGCCATGTGTCATGACCTGCGAGCGCCACCGCGTCCCGCCCTTGCATGCGTCAGCCGCACCTACACGCTGCAGCCCTGTCAGGCAGGGTTTTCAGGAAGCCGGAGGTGAGTCAGCGTCCCGAAATCGGAGTATCTTGCTCCACGACGGGATAGACAGGCAACGCGGCCAGGTCATGCTCCCACCGCTTCCACACCAGGCGCTGCCGAATAGCGGACGCGTCATCTGTATACTCGGCGATCCCTTCGATCCTGTGAACCCCGGCGTCGCGAGCCGCATTCGTCACGATCGTGGCATCATATCCACCAACCCCCTGATACGCGAGCACGCGCAGAACTCGAACGCCTTGCGCGTCATCAACTGTATAGAACGCTCTGATCTGCCCCGATAAATGGGTGGCGGACACCGGGAACTGGTCATTGCCAACGTAATAGCGGCTGCCGGGCTTGATGCGAACAGTCGGAACGACTTCACCCACAGGACCGGTCAACAGAGCCGCTTCATCGGCTGCACTCCTCCGCTGGCTTCCAACATCGCATCCGGCAGCACTGATCAGGGCAGCGCTTCCCAGGATCACCACCAAGATTCGCGCCGTTACCGATCTAGACATTGTTTCCTCGGGGGTTGTGGTTGACGGATCCGGATCTTCAATTTCGCATGTGCACTGGACGGCAGCCTCACCAGCGGGTGGTGTGAAGGATAGGACCGTTCGGCGCCGACCTGCGGCTGAACCTATCGCGCGACACACCAGGCCCAACGGAGATTTACACCGGCACGATGGTACCTCACCTGCATATTACAACGCTATTGCATGTTGTCAATGCAACTGGCCGCACTCGCTGAATCGGCCCGAGGTCGCTGGCATGGGCGGGAGCCTCGTCATCTCCCCGAACGGCGATCTTGGTCAACCGTGCCCGATCGATAAACCCGGGATCAGCTCCGCCGTCTCCCACCGGACCCGCCGGTAGCGGCTGGTGGCGAACCGGGCACGTGCCTGCCGAAATCCTTCCGCTCGGGCCGCCTTCACGTCCGGTGCCTTCACATCCAGCGTGCCGCTGACGCGGTACTCGACGGTGAGCTCTTCCGCGATCCTCTCGGCTGCGCCCGCGGGCCGCCGCACCTCCAGGATCCGCACGCGTGCCCCGGGCCAGAGAGCTGCGATCTCCTTCTCCACCAGGTGCTCCGCGTCGGCCATTCCGTACGCGGCAACCTCTACGCTCCCGCTTCCCGTGACCGTCGCCAAGTACCTCACGGATCGCCGGCAGGGTCTACCGCCACGGCGGAGCGTACGCCGAGCGCCGGCTGCGCCGCGGACGGCTGCACCGCCACTGTGTCCATGGGAGGGACGGGGTCTATGGGCTCCGGTGCGGGCGACTGGAGCACGGCGGAGCGGATGTCCCGCAGCCGGCGCTCGGTGATCCCGCGCTGGCGAGGGTCCGTGCTGACCTGGAGCACGGTCTCCAGCGCGTTGATTGCGGCCGCCGTATCCGCCCGTGCCAGGTAAGCCTCCGAGACATAGAAGTGAGCGCCGGCCCGGTTCGGATCCTGCCGGATCACCCGCTCGAACTGGCGCACCGCTTCGTCCATCGCCTCTAGGCGGAGCAGGGTGAGCGCGAGGTTGTACCGGTAGTCGGGATTACCGGGCGAGATCTCTACCGCACGCTCGAACTGTTCCAGCGCCACGTCGAAGTTGCCCTGGCGGTAGAACCGCTCCCCCTCGGTGTTGTTCATGTATGCGTCCAGCTCCGTGGCCGGCCCGAGATCCTCCAGCGGCTCGCTGGGCTCAATCGTGGGAAGCTCCGGCGGCGGGGGCGGCAATCTATCCACTACCACGGTGCGCGGCTCGTTGAGCGTCCACCAGGCGAACACGGCTCCCGCCCCCAGAAGCAGGATAAGGATCAGTGCAGCGAGCAGCCAGCCCGTCCCGCGAGATTCTCCCTCACGACGGCGCGGGAGAGGAGGGCGCTCTGGGGGAGGGGTCGAGCGCGCGGACGCTGCGGCTGCGGGAGCGGCCCCCGGGTCGAGCAGGGTGCGGTCGTCCAGGAACTCCGTGCGGTCGTCTCGCGCCGCTCCCCGCGGCGGAGCGGGTGGCGTCGTTGCAGAGAATGCGGTGGTATCCGGATCGTACGGGGGGAGCGGCGCGTTGCCCATCTCCCGGCGCGCCTGCTCCAGCACGCTCGCGAAGGTGCCCGCGTCGGGGTATCTCTCCTCCGCCTCGAACGCGAGAGCACGCCGGACCACGTCGTCCACCGCGGGCGGAATGGCGGGGTTCCGCTCGCGCGGCGACGGCGCCGGCACGGGCATCCCGAGCGACATGCGGTTCCGGTCGGCTTCCGTGAACGCTCGTTCGCCGGTCAGGAGCTGGTAGCCCACGGCGCCGAGGCTGAAAACGTCCGACGCAAGCGTGATGCGGCTCAGCCCGCGAAGCTGCTCGGGTGAGGCGTACGCGGGCGAGAGCGGTGTGCGTCCGTCCCGGGTCAGCTGCGAGAGCGAGTCGTCGTCGGCGAGCTTGGCGATGCCGAAGTCCAGCACGCGGATCTCGACATCAGCCGCGTGGTCTCCCTGCGCGAGGAAGATGTTGCCCGGTTTCACGTCCCGGTGAACGAGCCCGGCGCGATGGCCGACCGCAATCCCCCGTGCGGCCTCGTGAAGGATGCGGATCGCGGCGGCGAGCGGCGGCGGCCCGACACGGGTGAGCCGCGTGGCGAGGTCCTCGCCGCGCAGCAGCTCCATGACCAGGAAGTCGAGCCCCAGGTCGGGGTCGGTGCCGAAGTCGTATACGGGAACCACATTCGGGTGGTGAGGCAGCGCGGCGGCGGCACGCGCCTCTCTGAGGAAGCGCTCCTGCAGGTGTTCGCGCCCGTCCGGATCCATGCTCCCGACCGTAATGATCTTCACGGCCACATCTCGCCCCAGCCGCTCGTCGGTCGCGCGGTAGACGGCGCCCATCCCACCGCGCCCGATCACTTCCGCGATCCGGTAGCGGTCGGCCAGTACGCGCCCCCTCAGCAGCCCTTCAATTCCGGACATAGACTCTGCATGTTGGATTCCGAAGGATGAATGTCGAATGAACCGCGTGGACTCACCACTCACCACTCAGCACTGCCTTCACTCGTATCGCGTCGCATCCGGGTCCTCTGCCGGCGCCGGGACTTCCTCGACCCGGAGCGTCGGGCCGCGATCCCCGATCCGCACGGACTCGCCGGGGTCGACTCGCGCCACGTGGGCGTCTTCAATTTCCTCGTAGCGCACCGTGGCGCGGCCGACCCGCGCGCCGGGCACCTCGCGCCCGCCGACGTGCAGCGGGTTGAGGCCCAGGTTGTAGACATGGAACGCGGGCTCGCCGGCCTCCTCGTCCCAGAGGAGCGCGAGCTGCCGGCGGCTGACGTGGGGAACGCCGCTCAGCCCCACCGTGACGCGCAGCATCGGGTCGTCGGAGCGGCGGCCCACGGTGGTGAACGGCTCGGTGAGGCGGAACACCTCCTGCTCTTCCCCCTGCTCGTTTTCCACCACCAGCATCCACCGCCCCGCTTCCCACCCGAACGCGCCGCCGGCCCCCTCGGCGCGCGTGGCATCCGGGTCTGCCAGCGGCAGCGCGGGGAGCGGGCCCGCGGGCGCGTGAGCGGTCGCTACGGAGGGCTCGGAAGAGGCCGGCGTATCCGGTTCCAGGGGCGGCGGTTCTGCAAGATCGTGTCCGGCATGGGCGGAGATGGCGAACAGCGGCGCGTCGCGATCGTCGGAGCGGCGGAGCTGAACACGATACACGCGGTCGTACAGCGATCCGTGGCGCGTGCAGGAGTCGGTCAGCTCGCGCTCGATCTCGGCGGCGATCGGCGTCAGCGTTTCCGCCGCGTCCGGGCGCAGGTTGACCGCCAGGAGCGTCTCCGGGAGGAGCCGCGCATAGCGGCCGGGCAGCGTACGTGCGTTCTCCCGATCGATCAGCTCGCCCAGGGAGAGCTTGATCTCCGGGAGGATGTCGCGGAGGAAGACATCCAGCGAGAGCTGCATCGCGTCCGGGTCGTGCGGTGTGGGATCCATCATCGGCGGCGTTCTCAGCGTGGGGGTGCCGCACCGCCCGGCGGAGGCGCGGCGGTGGCGGGTCCGAAGGGCTCCTCGATCTCGGCGACGCGGGCGCGCAGCGAGTCGACCTGCTGGCGGAGCTGCTCCACCCGGGCGCGATCGGCATCGGCACTCTGCGCGCCGCGCGTTTGCGTGTCCCGTACCATCCAGAAGGCCACGCCGGAGGCGAGCAGCGCGAGCAGCGCGAGGAGCCCAATCACCACGGTTCCCGGAGATCTGGGTGCGGATGTCACTGGGGCGGTCCTCGATGGTTGCACGGTGTACGGTGCGGCCGACGGTGTAGCGGCAGAGGAGGAGGGAGCAGCGGCACTGGCTCCCGCCGCGCCGACGATGCGGACGACGACGGCGGTGAAGTTATCGTCCGGCCCTCGCTCCTCGACCTTGCGGCGGATCACATCGCAGGCCGCGGCGGCGGTGGGAGCGGCCATGGCGCGGCCGAGCTCGTCCAGGCGCATCGCCTTGGTGACGCCGTCGGAGATGATCGTGTACGTCCATCCCGGGCGTGCGGGCAGCCAGATAACGTCCGCCTCTCCGCCGCGCCCCACCGCGCGCTGCAACCGGTTGGCGCCCTCTGCCTCGGGTACGGAGTCCAGTTCGATCTCGCCTGCCTCCCAGCGCGCGAAGGCGGGGGTGTGGTCGCGGGTCTCCAGCCGCACGGTGCCGTCGGAGGCGCGGGAGAGGATTCGCACGTCCCCTACGTGCGCACCGATCCAGAGGGGGCCATCCGCGGGTGTGGAAATCAGGCTGAGCAGCGCCAGCGCACAACCCATCCCGGTCCGCCCCGCGGGTTCTTCCCGCGCGGCCGCGGCGACGGCGCGGTCGGCGGCGCGCGCGGCGCGGCGAGCGTCGTCCATGCTGCGGATCGCGCCGGCTTCTAGCAGCGCGCGCAGTGCGGTGTTGGCGGCGAGCCGCCCGCCGCGCTCGCCGCCCATGCCGTCGGCAACGGCGAGCAGACCCACCGCTCCGAAGGATTCGAGCGCGTAGGCGTCCTGATTCTCAGAGCGCGGGCCCTGCTCGCTGAAGCCCGCGAGGTCGAAGCCGAGCCCGTGCAGGTGCACCGCCGCATCCGCGCCGGGCGTTGAGTCGGGGAGGGGAAGCGTATCCGTATCGTTCGGGCGGCTCATCGGACGCGTACCCCCTGCTCGGGCAGTGCGGCGGATTGGGCTTCCGGCATCAACCGGTCCTCCTCCGCGCGGCGGTGGCTGATGCCGGCGACGACTCCCACCGAGAGCGCGGCGGCGATCAGCTTGGCACCGCCGTGCGCGGCGAACGCGGCCGCGACGCCGGTGAGCGGGATCACCCGCAGCCCGCCGAGCGTCGCCAGCCAGAACGGGATCGCAATCAGCAGCGCGAGGCCGATGGCCAGGGTACGCTCGAAGGCGCCGCGCTCTCGTACCGCAACACCAATCATCTGAATCAGGAAAAGAGTATAGACGAGCACCACTGTCAGCGTGCCGAGCCAACCGTACTGCGCGGCCAGCAGCGTGATATAGCCGTCATCCGCGGCGTTGGGAGCGGTCTCCCCGTGGCCGCGCCCGGGCCCCCGGCCGAACACCCCACCCGCCAGCACGTTGGCGTCGAACAGCTTGATCTGGTGCACACTGGCTGCCCAGCGCTCGGCCTGCTGCGTGGTCATCACGCTCAGGTCGCGGTAGGTATCGTACGCCAGCGTGAGGCGCGTGGAAGAGCGGTCGTCAAGGCTGAAGGCGGCCACCACAAGTACCGCCCAAACCGCGAGCATCAGCCCAGCCCACCACCCGCGCCGGGTGCCGACGAGGAGCATCACCGCCATGCTGCCGGCGAGCACGATGGAGAGCCCCAGCTCGCGGATCACCAGGAACGGCACCACGGGGAGCGCCCCGTAGAGGAGCAGCCCCAGGACACGGCGGGGCGCCACGAAACTCTGGACGCGCGCCAGATTATACGAGTCGTCCGCCAGCACCGCCGCCCAGGTCAGGATGAAGACCGGGAGGAAGAGCTCCCATGGTGTCGTGCCGCGCACCTTCCCGAGCTCGGTGAAGAAGAGCGCCAGCACGAAGAAGACCGCCAGCGTCAGCAGGAACGGCCATCGCTTGTGCTCTCGCAGCGCGCGCAGCGTGGACGCCTTGCGCGTCCCGAGAAAGCCGAGCAACAGCATGAGGGGCGCGAGCAGCACACTGAAATGAGAGAGAGCACGGACGAGCGGTGCGCCGGCGGCACGCTCCGCGCTGGCGGCGACGGGCCAGGGATCGGGGAGCGCGGGGGGCGGCCCCTCGAACACCGCACTCTGCCGGTCCGCGTCGTAGGCGCGCAGGATGGTGGTGAGCTGAGCGCGCTCCGCCTTCAGCAGATTCGCATCCGCGCGCGTCGTGCGCGTCGCCTGGTAGACGGGGTCGCTGAACACCTGGAAGAGCGCGGGCCGTGCCAGGAAGAAGACGATGATCGGGAGCGCGACGACCGCCCAGTTGCCGCGGAACCCGAGGACGCGCAGCACCGGGATGAGCAGGAGCCAGGCGACGAGCGCCACGGCGTCGCGCATCAGCATCGCCCCCGCGCCGGGCGAGGTGCCGTGTACCGGCCAGACGCCGGTCACGATCGAGATATGTGCCAGCACGTAGAACGCCGCCGCGATCATCACGCCCCAGGCGAGCGGCCGGGGGACCCGCGGGCCCACGGGCCGAGCGGCGGTCCCCGTGCGAAGGTCCGCGGGTGACGCGGTCTCTTTCTGCTTCGGCGGCCGTACCCGGATCGCCACACCCTCGGGGCCCCCGTTGTCGCGCTGCCGGCGCAGACCGTTCCAGACGCTCATCGGCCGCTCCCGCGCGCCGCCACCTGCCCGCCGACCTCGGCGTCGGAGGCGAGGAAGCGCGTCAGCTCGGCGGCGATCGACGCGGGTCGCGCTCCGCCCGGCCCGCCACCCTGGAGGTAGACCACCACGGAGTAGCGCGGCGCTTCGTCCGGCCCGAAGATCAGGCCGGCGAACCAGCCGTCGTCCGGCGCCCCGGGGATCTGCGCGGTTCCGGTCTTGCCGCCCAGCCGCCACGGGATCCCGCGCAGCCGGGGCGCGACACTGCGCGCGGTGCCGCGCTCCACTACATCGCGCATGGCGACCTGCAGCCGCCGCGCTGTCTCCGCGCTCATCACGCGCTCTACCTCCGAGGGCGATTCCGCTTGCTCCCACTCCAGCGTGGGCCGGAGCATGATGCCATTGTTACCGATTGCCTGCACGAATCGGGAGATCCCGACCACGGTGACGTCGATCGGTCCCTGGCCGATCGCCAGCTGCGCCCACTCCGCGGCGCCGGTCGCGTCCGATATCCGAAGGCGCGAGGGCGGCGGGCTCATGCGGCGCTGCCACGCGCTGGAAGAGGTTGCCCAGAACTCCGGCTCAACCCCCTGTGGTGCGGGATCGTCGTAGGGGGTGAAGCCGAAGCGCCTGTACCCCTCGATGAACGCCTCCGCGCCCAACTGTTCGCGCATCTGCAGCGCCATCGCCACCGCCGTGGTGTTGCACGAAGGGACCAGCATACCGTGCGGAACTTCCACACTGGGGATCGAGAACCGGCCCGCGTTCGAGATCGTGGCGCGCGGCGTGACCTCGATGGTGGAGGGGCACCCCATCTGCGTGTCCGGGAGGCCGTTCTCCCACCAGAGCGCGGCGAGCGCCAGCTTGATCACCGAGCCGGGCGGCGCGTAGCGGCGGATCCCCAGCGGCGGATCCCCCGGCCCTCCCGTAGCCGCGTAGGCGACCACCGCGCCGGTGGCGACATCCTGCACCACCACCGCGCCCGGGCGCCCCGCTCCGCGCAGGAGCTGCCATGCCTGGCCCGTCGCGCCCCGGCAGAGCGTGAGCCGGAGATTGCTACCGGCCGGGTGGAGCTGACCGCGCTCCCGCCAGTCGCGCGGCTCGCGGAGCCGCGAGGCGTAGAGCCGCTCGATCGTGTAGTCCCGTAGGCCCGCGCCTTCCCCGCCGCCCACCAGGTTCGCGCCGCCCTGCCCCAGAGGGTAGCTCCGCACGATCTCCCCGTCCGCACTGTCGTAGCGGGCGAGCGCCCGGTCCCCGTCTCCCGTGCAGTCCAGGATCCAGCCGCGCACCTCCGCACGCCGGATCTCCGCGAGGCGTGGGTCGCCGTACCGGGCGTAGCGTGCGCGGCCTTCTTCCAACGTCGTGCGCTGGATGAGCAGGCGGGCGTGCCCGGCAGCGTAGATCGCGGCGAGCAGCAGCATCCCCAGGCCGGTCCGTACCGCCCACGTTTCCCGCCGCTCCCGGAGCGCGTCGCGGACCCAGTGCGCAATCCATACCGCGGCACCCGCGCCGAGCAGGAGGAGCATCAGGCGCAGCAGCCAGACGAGCAGTGTCTCCACCGTCTACGCCTCCCCGCTACGGGTTCAGCCGCGCGACGCGCAGCACCGTGGTGCCCATGCGCAGCGCGTCGCCGGCGGTAAGCTCGCGCGCCTGGTGCGGCGCGAGTGGCTCGTCGTTCACGTAGGTGCGGTTCTTCGAGTCCAGATCCGTAACCCACAGCCGCCCGTCCGCAGCACGGAGCCGGGCGTGGCGGCCGGACATATAGCGGTCTTCCAGCCCGAGTACCCCATCCCGGGCGCGGCGTCCGACGACCGTCTCACCGCTCACGCGGAGCGGATCGCTCAGCGAGGTCGAGCTGACGACTTCGAGAACCGCACCGCCCGACACGCCCGGGAGATCGCCCGCGACCGATGCGGCGCGGGGCGCGTCCCGCGCAACGAGCGGGCGGGCCGGCGCACCCGCGGCAGCGCTCGCCGGCTCCGCGGCCTCGATGCCGACCGGCTTTACGAACGCGAACTCCCGCCGGGTATCCAGCAGGATCAGCTCGATACGCAGGCCGGCACGGAAAATCCCGTTGTCCTGCGCCCACTGCGAGGCGAAGCGCCGGAAGTGGTCCGCCTCATCGCGGCTCCAGAGGGCGGCGTCCACACCGTCGGGGAGCAGATCCGTCGAGATATACACCCGCAGGTCCGGCGCGGACCGGCGGTCGGTGTAGCGTTTGAGCGCCTCGCGCACGCCGTCTTCGAGCTGCTCGCGCAGCGTGGGGCGCAGGAATTTGCGAAGCAGGTTGAGCATGGCGTATCGGGGGAAGTGTCGTTTCGGGAAACTCTACAAGATACGTCGGGCCCGCCACCCGTGCCACGGACCATCGGCCTCGCCAAGCGCTCCACCCGCCGAACCATCGTTCATCCGCACCGTATCGGCGGGCGAGGCTCGTAATAGGGGAGCGATGCCCACATCTCACGCACCTTCCGCGCTAACCGCGGCCGTCGCATCGGGGGCAGGATTCCGGGGTTGCGGGGGCTTTCCCAGGAGCACCGCGATCCACTGCAGGTCCCGCGTATTCTCCAGCATGATCTTCACGATCATTGTCATCGGCAGCGCGAGCAGCATCCCCACCGGGCCCCAGACCCAACCCCAGAACACCAGGGAGAGGATCACCACCACCGTGGACAGCCCCAGCCGCCGACCCAGAAGGTTCGGCTCGATGATGTTGCCGAGCACGATGTTGACCACCAGGAAGCCAAGCATGACGAGCAGCGCATGCCCCACCCCGAACTGGAGTAGCGCGAGCAGGATCGGCGGGATGGAGGCCAGGATCGAGCCGATGCTGGGTATGTAGTTGAACAGGAACGCGATCAGGCCCCAGAACACCGGGAAGTCCACCCCCAGCAGCCATAGCCACACACCCACCGTGATTCCCGTGGCCAGACTGACCACGGTCTTGATCCCCAGGTACTGCTGCACCTCGTAGGTGACCTTCGCGAAGTGGCTCAGGTCCGCGTCCTGTTTCCCGAGCACGGCGCGCAGCTTGGCCGGGAAGACGGCGGTCTCGGCCAACATGAAGACCATGATGATCAGCACGAGGAAGATGTTGGAGACCATCCAGGCGATGCCGCGCAGCGCGCCGCTCACCAGGTTGATCACCGCCTCGGGGTTGAGCAGGTCCATCAACACCAGGTCCGCGACGGGCACTCCGCGCTCCTGCAGCGTGAGGAGCACGGAAGCGATCAGGCCCTGGAGCTGTTCCACGTAGCGGGGCAGCACGAGGCGGAACTCGGTGAGCGATTGGCTGGCGACCAGGATGAAGAAGCCGAGCACTCCGATGTTGATCAATACGGTGAGGAACACCGCGAGGGGAGCGGGAACGCGGTTCGCCCTCAGCCACACCATGAACGGCAGACTCAGGATGGTGAGGAAGAGCGCGAGCGCGACCGGCACCAGGACGGACGCACCGGCGCGCAGCCCGAAGACCACAACCACCAAGCAGGCGAGATTGAACAGCAGAGTGCTTCCGGGGGTCTGATTCGCGCGATCGAGCATTTCGCCTGTCTGCGGGAACGAAGTGGATACGGAGGCACTGCGGCGCGTTGCGCCTCGACGCACAATCTCGCGTGTTGAAAGGGAGGCGGCAACAAGCGCGTACGCGCGAGCCTCCGCTAGGGCGCGGCGTCGTAGAACACGAGGTCCTTCTCACGCTCTACGGTGGTCCGCATCGTCCACTCGCTGTCGAAGAGAACCAGCGGCCGGCCCTTGGAATCGTGCACCAGCGTCCGGCCGTAGCCGCCGCTCGCCATCTCGTGGATCTTGCGCTCATCCCCCTCCACCCAGCGCGCGTGGCGGTAGGAGAGCGGCTCCAGCCGGGCCTTCGCGTTGTACTCGTGCTCCAGCCGGTGAAGCAGCACGTCGAACTGCAGGATCCCCACCGCGCCGACGATCGGAGCGGGGCCGGCGATCGAGTCGGCGTAGAAGACCTGCGCGGCGCCTTCTTCCGAGAGCTGCCGCAGCCCTTCATCCAGGTGCTTGCGGCGTAGCGGGTCCGGCACGTTGATGCGTGCGAAGTGCTCGGGGCTGAAGCGCGGAATCCCGCCGAACTCCAGGTCGTCATCGTCCGAGAGCGTATCGCCGATGCGCAGCGTGCCCCGGTCGTGGATCCCGATCACGTCACCCGGCCACGCCTCCTCTATGATGGTGCGGTCGCGCGCGAGGAACTGCGTGGGCGCGGCCAGCCGAAGCTGCTTGCCCGTGCGGACGTGCTTGACCTGCATCCCCGCCGCGAAGCGGCCGGAGCAGACGCGCACGAACGCGATCCGGTCACGGTGCTTCGGGTCCATGTTCGCCTGAATCTTGAAGACGAACCCGGTGAAGCGCGGGTCCTCCGGCTCCACGACCCGCACATCCGTTTCACGAGGCATGGGAGGCGGCGCCATATCCAGGAAGACCTTCAGGAACGGCTCCACGCCGAAGTTGGTGAGCGCGCTCCCGAAGAAGGTGGGCGAGACCTCGCCGGCGAGGAAGTCCGCCGTATTGAACTCGGTACCCGCCATTTCCAGCAGTTCGATCTCCTCGAGCAGCCGGGTGTGCGCGTCCTCACCGAGCAGCTCGGGCACGCGCGGGTCGTCCAGCTCGATCGCCTCATCGAGCGCCCGCGTCTGGCCGTGGTCGGCGCCGCGCTCGAACAGGTGCACCTGCCGCTGCAGCCGATCGTAGACGCCGAGAAAGGTGTTGCCGGTGGAGATCGGCCAGGTGATCGGGTAGCAGCGCAGGCCGAGGTCCTTCTCTACATCGTCCAGCAGCTGGAGCGGCTCGCCACCCGGCCGGTCGCACTTGTTGACGAAGGTGAAGATCGGCGTGCGGCGGCGGTGGCAGACCTCGAAGAGCTGGCGCGTGCGCTCCTCCACGCCTTTGCGATTGTCCAGCAGCATCACCGCGCTGTCCGCGGCGATCAGCGTCCGGTAGGTGTCTTCCGAGAAGTCGGCGTGGCCGGGCGTGTCCAGCAGGTTGATCTGGAAGCCCTGGTAGGCGAACTGCATCACGCTGCTGGTCACCGAGATGCCTCGCTCCTGCTCCATTTTCATCCAGTCGCTGGTCGCATGCCGCTCCGCACGGCGCGCCTTGACCGAGCCGGCCAGGTGGATCGCGCCGCCGTAGAGTAGCAGCTTCTCCGTGAGCGTCGTCTTGCCCGCGTCCGGGTGGCTGATAATGGCAAAGGTCCGCCGACGGCGGACCTCTTCGGAAAGTCGGTTCATCTGCAATCGGGTCCAGTCTGATTCCGCCGCCGGGATCGGCGCGCGCGAGACCCGAATTATAACGCATCCAACGGGTTCACTCAACCTCTGTAACCCCCTTGGGACTCCCCGCGCGAAGAAACACCCCTTTCGCCGCCCCGCATCCGCTTCGTACTATCCCCCACGGTCTGAGTCTCCGCGCACCGGAGCCTTTTCCCGGCTGTGCGATTGGCCGGACCGCTGAACCTATCTCGCACTTCGAGTGTACGTCTGTTCGGCAACGCCCGCCCTCTGTCCGGCGGTCTCGTTCGTTCACCCTTCCCTGAAGATCGATGCTTCTACACGCTCTGACGCTCGCGCTCGCGCTGCAGCAGCCGGGTCCGGCGCCGCAGGCGGCGACCGCCCCGGCATCCGTTTCGCCGATCGCGCGGCTGGTGGTGGTGCAACCGCGGGAACGCACGATGACCGCCGGCGACACGGCACGCCTGCGCATGGAGGCGCTCGATGCCGGCGGCACACCGATCCCCGACGTGACGTTCCGCTTCGTGCCCGCGGGTGGCCGCTTCGAGGGTACCGTCACCGCAGACGGGCTGCTCCGATCGGCATCCACCGGTGTTCTGCCGGTCGGCGTGACCGCGATGGTGCGGGGCGGCACCCCGGTAACCGAGCGGGTGGAGATCCGCATGGTGCCCGGTCCCGCGGCTCGCGCCGAAATCGCACCCCGCCCCGAGCGCATGGTGGTGGGGCAGCGCGTGCGGATGAACGCCGAGACGTTCTCCGCGGCCGGCGACGCGCGTCAGGATCAAATCGCGTGGAAGAGCTCCGCGACCGGCGTGCTGCGCGTCACTGAAGACGGGATGATCACGGCCGTCGCGCCGGGCCGGGCGACGATCACCGCCGCGGCCGGAAACGCGACGGCGACCCATGCCGTGCAGGTGGTGGCGAACACCATCGCGGCGCTGGAGATCACGCCGTCCCGCAAGGAGGCCCGCCAGGGCGACGTCGTCCGCTTCGACGCGAAGGCAAAGAACTCCGCCGGCCGCGAGATCGCGGGGCTAACGCCGACATGGACCTTCTCTCCCGGCAGCGGGATGATCGACGCCGACGGCGCATTCGTCGGCTACGAGCCGGGCGAGTACCTGGTTACCGCCAACTACGGCACCCGCAGCGTTGATGCGCTGGTGCGCGTCTCCCCGCGCGAGGTGCGGCGTCCGCTCACCGTGGTCGGCCGGCTGCCGCGCACGGCGTTCACCACGGAAGAGGTCTGGGTGCACCCCAACGGACAGGTCGCCTACCTGGGCACCGGCTCCGGCGGCGACCGGATGTACGCGATCGACATTTCCGACCCGAGCAACCCGTTCGTCACCGACTCGCTGGTGGCCGACACCCGCCGCGTCAACGACCTGATGACCACGGCGGACGGACGCTACCTGGTTCACACGCGTGAGGGCGCGTCCAGCCGCCGCAACGGGATCGTGATCGCGTCGCTGGAAGACCCGCGGCATCCGCAAGTGATCTCCGAGTTCACGGACGGCGTGACCGCCGGTGTCCACTCGGCGTTCGTGTACCACCAGCCGCAGTTCGGCACGCACGTGTACGCGACCAACAACGGCAACAACTCGCTGGACATCATCGACATCAGCGATCCGCGCAACCCGAAGCGGGCCTCGCGGTTCAAGATCAACGAGAAGGATGCCGGCAACTACCTGCACGACGTGGACGTGCAGGACGGGCTCGCCTACCTCTCCTACTGGAACGAGGGGCTGGTGATCCTGGATGTGGGCAACGGGATGAAAGGTGGCAGCCCCACCAACCCGCAGCTCGTCAGCCAGTTCAAGTACGACCTGAACGAACTCTACCGCGATGTCGAGGCGGTGGGCGGCCCCGGCTTCATCCGCGGCACGCACACCGCGTGGCGGCACAAGAACTACGTCTTCATCGCCGACGAGGTGTTCCCCGCTGCGCCGGTAGCGGGTGCCAGGGATGCCTCGGCGGGCCGCGCGTACGGACGGCTGCAGGTCGTTGATGTGAGCGACATCGAGAACCCGCACTCGGTCGCCTGGTACGAGCCGGAGTTCGGCGGCGTTCACAATGTGTGGGTCGCGGGCGACACGCTCTACATGGGCGCCTACAACGCCGGTTTCCGCGTGTTCGACGTCTCCGGCGAGCTGCGCGGTGACCTGCGGGCGCAGGGCCGCGAGATCGCGCATCTCCACACCGCGGATATGACCGGTAACGTCCAGAACGCCGCCATGACCTGGGGTGTGGTCGTAAAGGACGGCCTCGCGTACGTGAACGACATGTACAACGGGTTGTGGATCGTGCGCATCGAGCCGCAGGCTCTGATCGCGCAGGCGCGGTAGGCAGAACCGTCGCGGCTTCCCCGCGACCTGCGCGGGTGCGGGAATGGAGGCGGCTACCCGGGGGGCCGCCTCCGTCGCATAACGGCGGCAGGCATGGCTTCAATATTGCCCCTTCTGAAGATGCGGCGCCCGGAGTGTTGCGGGCGTGACACACACCCGACCCTCTCAAAGGAGACACGATCATGGCCGACGGACGTGGAACAGGCGGTGGGATCTACGCCATTCTCGTTATCGTAGTGACCCTTCTTGTTGTGATCATCCTCTTCATGACCGGCACCCTCGGCGGGACGCGCCAGGCGGATACGGGCCCTGCCCTGGACGTGCGAATTGAAGCCCCGCAGGTGCCGCAGCCGCAGAACTGAGCCGCACGTGCCCCCACGATGCGGGAAGGCCGATCCAGCACGGATCGGCCTTCCCGCTTTTCGGCCCCACGGTTCGGGAGACGATTGATCATTGCCCACCCGTTCCCAACTCCATAGTTTGGGCGCCGCGGTGCAGATCCACTCAGAACCCGAGGTGAGACTTGGCGGAGAATACTTTCGACATCGTGGTGATCGGCGCGGGTCCCGGCGGCTACGTCGCGCTAAACGGCCACCCCGGGTGAGGTTGTGCCATGCCGTTTCCTATGACTGTCGAACACAGGATGCAGCTCGTGCAACAAAGTCCCTGAGACCTGCAACTCGACCGAGTGAGTCTTTCGTGCTCCCGCGCCGAGCGAGACGGGAAATTCCCGGAAGTGGTAGTTCACCTTCCCTCATCCGTGCGCGGCATGTCCGCGATCTCGTGGTTCTCTCCATAGGATGGAGAGAACCACGTTGCCTCTTGCCCGACCTCCAGGTCAGCGCGCCACTACTCGAGAAGTTCTGATCTCGGAGCGGTGACCGCGGCTGTACCCCGTACGTCTCACCACGAAGCGCCTTGCCAGAGCCCGATCCCTGTAGCGCGCCACTCTCCGTTCTTGTCGCGACTCAAGAGAACCTCGCGCGAGGTCGCGGCAACGAATGGCTGCCGGTTCGGTAGGTAGCGCGGAATCCATGTGGTCACCGATACGCTTAGACCCACGGGTGTTGCTTTGGGCTCTCTAACCTGTACTAGGGCCGCAGCCCCATCAACAAAGCGACACCTTTCACGGCGGTCGTATTCCTCCAGTCTAGGCGATTTTAGCGGACAGATCATTACATGATCGATCCGTCCGGCACTCGCCCCCAAGAATACCGCCAACCGTGCTGTACGTGCGGCCATTTCGGATCCGTGTAGCCCATGACGATACCCCGATCGGTTGGTGTCGACGATGAGCTGTCTCCCCGACTCGCTGATATTGTCCAAGCCGAGCACATACCGCGCGGCTACTACTATCGGGTCAATCTGCTCAGTTTGCGCCTGAAGCTCACCGACGATCGACACGATCGACACGATCGGCATGAGCAAAAGGAGTATCGTGGTACGTGCTTTTGACATGTTGACGACTCTCTGAATTTAAAGAAGTTGTGACATACAAGATGAACTGATCCGGAGTTTACGGCTGTCCCTCGATCTCGCGGAACGTGGGCTCGCTTCCCGTGACTTCCCGGACACACGCCGGGAGGGGATCCATCCTTCGACATAGCGTGGCCCCCTGGTTGCCGAGTTGCGGCTCGATTCCGCCGTGTGAAGAACCGGGGGAGTGCCGAACGGAGTCGGTGTCACAGGTTCGCACCGCTGACGATAAGACTCATAACACGAGCACGTCCTCGCTGTCAATAGCAATACAGCCTGTACGCGTGTATTATTTCTCCGATGTCTACATAGTATATGATTCTCCAGACGCACGCCGTAAAATCCGGCTCCTCGATGCAACCGATACAATCCCCACCACCACCCCCACCACTTTCATATCTTATCTCCTCCCTCTCCTCAACATCTCTTTCCTCCTCTGAACACGTGTCTTCGAAAATCGCAGCGTCATTCTCATCGTAGACTCCCATGAGGTGGGCCCCCTCATGGTAAAGTGTTTTGCGTAGTCCCCCATTGCTTACATAGTGATCTACTATCCAACCCGCGATGAACAGGTTGATTGCCTTATGTGGCGGACCACCATCATTTTTATCGAACTGGACAGTTCCAGATGGACTGAAATCCTCTTTAGCAGAGAGAGCAATCCACACGACCTTGTTCTCCTCAGAGTGCCGGTTAAACACGTCGGAGAGCGGTGGGATTGTAGCTTGACACTGGGAGGTTGGGGAAAATTTGGCGAACTGCGACCCCGACCTGGAGGTTGCGCCTCGGCGCCGGTCCGAGGCCACGTAATCCTGGTCGACACCTCCGTCTGGATCGATCACCTGCGAAAGGGCGAGGCCATCCTGGCCGACCTGCTAAAGACTGAGCAGGTGCTGAGCAGGTATTGATGCACCCCTTCGTGCAGGGAGAGCTGGCCTGCGGAAACTTCGCCAATCGTCACGAGGTGCTTTCGTATCTCGGGCGCCTACCCGTTGCACCCGTTGCACCCGTTGCACCCGTTGCACCCGTTGCACCCGTTGCACCCGTTGCCCCCGACGCGGAGGCGCTGATGTTCATCGAAGAGCGGGCACTTATGAGACGTGGTGTCGGCTACATCGCCGTCCACCTGGCGCAGCTCGGGCGCGAGGGTCTCGTCCACGTGGGCGCGGAGTGTCTCCAGGGTGCGGGGGCCGGTGACGGTGTACCGCAGGAAGGGGCGGGTCTGCTCCTGGAACTCCTTGGGGACATAGGGGGTGCCCTGCGGCCGGAATGCCGCGGCGGGAAGATCGTCCTCCAGGGCGGCCAGCTGCTCCGACAGCTCCATCCGGGCGAAGTCCATCTCCGTTTCCCGTCCGAACCGAACTGTGATCCGCGCCACGCTCATCCCCTGCTCCTCCTCGGAGACGGACTCGATCTTTTCCACCCCGCGCACCTGCTGGATGGCGCCTTCCAGGGGCGAGGTGAGGAAGGCTTCCGTGGTCTCGGGAGAGGCACCCGGCCAGCGGGCTGTCACGGTCAGGCGGGGGAGCTGGGTATCGGGGAGGATCTCCACGGGGGAGATTACGCCACGCGGCGACGCCGAAGAGCTCCGCCGCCAGGTAGGTCATGGCGACGGCGACGGGGCGGCGGATGGAGAGGCGAATCAGAAGGGAAACCGCCCCTCAAGATACGCTTGGGACGGACAAGGGCGAATCACCGAGATGTCCAGGATGTTGAAGAACACTTTATGATCCTCCCCTCGGTCGATAACGCACTCGCGCTCCCGGCGGCCACTCACCCCGAAGGAAGCTCTCGGCAGCCTCGTAAAATTGCTTTGGCCACTCGTAGTGGGGAAAATGCCCCACGCCCGGGAAAGTCAGAAGGCGGGCATTGGGTAATGACTCCACCCACTCTTCTGTTGAGGCAGCAGGTACGTTGTCAGAAGTGCCAAACACTACCAATGTTGGGACTTCAAGCGTCGACAGCATCGGACGCCAGTCCCAATCACCAAGAGAGCGCCACCCGGTCTCATTGGCAACTTGCGTGTTCCGAGAGTCACCGTCCCGCGATGTACAACTCGCGTTGAACCAGTATGGCTCCACCCGCACGTTTTCACCGTGCGACAAGGAGTCAGCGCCTTCCAGATGCTCGGCCAGCCCTGGCAAATCGAGAGATCCAATGGGCGGCTCACGGTGTAGATTGGAGACGAACTGCTCAAAATGAGGCTTTCTCCGCACAGGCATGGGCCCAACCAGAAGAAGCCGATTCACCCGATCAGGATAGGTGTGGGTGTAGAGGGCCGCCAGCCCGGTTCCCCAGGAGTGCCCGACTATGGTCATGCGCCGTAAGCCGAAGTGCCGGCGAATAACCTCCAGATCCTGTACATGGCGATCTGCCGTCAGTGTCAGAAGATGAGAATCTGAAGGATTGTCTCCGGCATACGGGTAGCCTGCACCTCCACGCTGATCGTAATATAGGAGAGTTCGGCCGCGGGCAAGGGGATCGAATATAGCATCTTCCATGTCCACTCCGGGCCCGCCGTGTAGCACCACGACCGTATCTCCTCCGGAACCGACCGTGCAGAAGGATAGGCGCTCGCCGTCCGGCATCGGGATAGATCCCTTCCGCACAGGAGGGTCGTTCATGACTTGCGATCGCACGGCAGCCGGCGACACTCCACAGCCAGCAACCGCCAGGACCGTCCAGAGCCAGACGAGTCTGGCGATCACCCGGAGGTTCGGATGTCCCTGTCCCACTCCGTCGCGCATCATGGCTTGACGCCCCGCGCTCGCACAACGTAGGGAACGTTTACCTCTTCACCACTGAATTTGCAGATTCCGTCGGGATTTCTGCAACACCCTTCCGCCGCGGAGTACTCGACGTTGTTGGACTCAAGACCTCCCGCGAACGAGAAGGTCAACGGAACGAAGGCGAGGATGGCCGTCACAGCGAGAGTACGGACCACGTTCCTCTTCCGAGTTGAGAATTGCCTGCTCATGATGGCTCCTTTTTCGTGTGAAAAATATGATCAAGTGCGTCGCTGCACTACTCGCCTGCGTTGTTGAAGAACCACGCTCGTCACCGCTGAGGCAGTGTGAATCGGAGGATCGCGGGCTCCGGGCCGGACGTCACGGCGAAAATTGCGGAGCCGTCGTCAACAACGGTAAAAGCGGTCACTGCACGGTCCAGGTGATATGCCCGCCTGAAGGTACCGTCCCACGTATATTGATGGATGTACTCAGCAAGCCAGGCTTCTCTGCGATACGCTTCCTCCGAGCGCCCGGAGAACAGGCCCCATAACGCGTCGGTAGTTCCGTTCAGATCAACATAGCCGTATCGATTCATCCAGCCCGCACGGAATATCGGGGACCCGCCATTCTCATCAACGACGTAATCCACCGCAAACGGGTACGGGCCGTCTGAGCTACCCAGGGCTCGCCCACTCGAGCTGAAGAGTTCGATTGTGCTTCCCCTCCGCAGTGCCACCGCGACCCGGGAGCCGTCCGGAGTCGCGCCAAGGGTCGCCTGGTACGCATGCTGGAGCACCGCGACCGGCACGTGATCCTCACCCTGCTTCGGTTCGGGGGCGGCACCTGCCATTTCAATAGCTCCTGTTTCCAGATCCAACAATGCGATCCTTCCTTCCGTGAAGAACCCAAGTCCAACAGCGCGGTTCTCTGATAGGAGAAGTAGGTTGTACACGAGCCTATCCGTGTTCAGTCTTGTCACAACCGGATCTTCAAGACTCCGGGGAGGATCCCGGAGGTCGAAGCTGGTAAATCGACCTTGATTGACATCGAACGCTACAAAGCCGGTGCTATTCACGCCCGGGACCTGAAGAAGTCGCGGCGCGGACGCGAACTCGCCCGGGCCCCCGCCCGCTCGGCCGAAGGAAAGCACATGCTGCCCGTCCTCTCGTCTGAACAGGTGGATGAACGGTTCCCCGGCCTGATCGGACACGACGAGGAATGGTCCGACAAGGATAATGTCGTACGGCAGCCCCAGCGCAGCTTCCTCGGAGATGACTTCTGAATGCAGCTCAGCAAGAGGCACATCCTGGTGGTCGAAGATCGGAGGAGGGTTGCGGAGATTGCTGTCGCATGCACCAAAGAACGAAGCGAAGATGAGCGGGATACAGCTGCGCGCTGCCAATCGACAGATCGATGCTACGTCCACAGCGTCATTCAGGGGAAGAGGACGGGTAAAAAGGCTGTTGATCAAAATGACCCCGCTTTCGATTGCTGAGCGGAAAATTATCATCGTTCATCAATATACCCGGTGATGACGGAAGCGCCCCCACTCTCCCGGAAGAAATCACACTTTCCCGGACGACTTTGCTCAAATCTCCCCCTCCCTCTACCTGGTACCCCTGTCTTGAACCCCCGCGCACCGCGCGCGGAACTTGTTCAGCAGGTACTGGAACCCGCCCCGTACCCTCAAGTGCGAGGGACTCATTCCAGCATACCGTTGAAGCTGGTTGCGGAAGGAGTTCACGCAGGCGAACTCCTTCCGCAGCGTCACGTTCTCGATGGAACGTGCCAAATCCTGGAGAAGATGGGCGGCATGGAGCAACCGGATCCATGTAATCAGCTTCTGGATCGGCGGCAGCCGCAGCACACGCCCAAACGTCCAGAGCAGCCCCTGCTCGACGCGGAGGTGGTGCTCGACCGGCAGCCCCCAGAGCACGGGATGTTAAATTCCCACGACCCGAACTCGACGCAAGCGGTGAACCCGAGGACGACGAGCGTGGCGAAGCCCCGGACGTCCATCAGCTCGGTCGGCGCCCGCGCTCGGCTTCGGCGCGGGCTTGCTGAGACGGCTTCCGCATCGCCCGCCGCATGAGCG
>JACDHR010000654.1 GCA_013820915.1 Gemmatimonadota bacterium | reverse complement strand
TGGAGTTGCGTGAGGGGCTGGCAAAGATCCGGCGTCCAGCACCTTCGGATCTTTCCGCACGGGAGCGGGACCTGATCCGCTCTGAGTGTGGTACGGCCGCCGCGCTCGGGTATACTCTATGAGGGATCGGGGAGTGGTTCTGGCTCGCCGCGTCCCCCCAATCTGGAAGCAGGATGTCACGCATGCGAGTGTTTCACGTAATCGATGGTCTGGGAACGGGTGGGGCCGAGCGCTCACTGGCCCAAATGTTTCCCTGCTTTCTGCAGAGGGGAATTATCCCGGTTGTCGTCTGCTCCTACCGCAGAAGGGAGGGCGTGCACGACGCTGTCGAGAAGATGGGGATCGAGGTGCAGCTGCTCGAGGGATCCGGGCTTGCCAGAAGGGCTCTTGCCCTGGCGCGCCTGATCCGCCGCGCGCGCCCTGCGCTGGTGCATACCGCCATCTTCCACTCCGATCTCATGGGCCGGGTGGCGGCCATCGGTACGGGAATTCCGGTGCTCACCAGCCTGGTCAACACCTCGTACGGCCCTCTGCGGTTCTTGGACCCGAACATCCGTCCAGCCCGGCTGCGCACCGCGCGGGCGATCGACGGCTTTACAGCGCGGCATCTGACTACCTGGTTTCATGCGCTGACCGAGACGGTGCGAGCCGACAGCGTCTCTGCGCTCGGAATCGATCCGGAACGTGTAACCGTGATCGGGCGCGGGCGCGATCCCGAGCGACTGCGAAGAGCAGATCCGGCGCGTCGTCAGCAGGTGCGTGCCAGCCTTGGGCTGGCCACGACTGACGAGGTCATTCTGAACGTGGGGCGGCAGGAGTATCAGAAAGGCCAGACGTACCTGCTCGAGGCGGCGGACCGGGTATTGAGGGAACGGCCACAGGCCGTAGTGCTGATCGCAGGGCGGGAGGGGAGTTCGACACGGCAACTGCAGGGAATTCACGCCAACCTGCCCACGCGCGAGCGCATCCGGTTTCTGGGGCACCGGGATGACGTGCCCGAGCTTCTCTGTGCCGCCGATCTCTTCGTTTTCCCTTCCCTTTACGAGGGGATGGGAGGCGCGATTATCGAGGCCATGGCCGTGGGCGTGCCGGTAATCGCCTCCCGGCTGCCGACCCTTCAGGAAGTGGTCACCGAGGGAGAAACCGCGACCCTTGTCGAACCGGCATCAGCAGAATCTCTGGCGCTCGCCATCACGGCCATGCTCAATGATGCAGATCGGCGCCGGGCTTATGCCGAAGAGGGACGCCGCATCTTTCTCGCGCGTTTTACGCTCGAGCGCGCCGCGAATCGGATGGCAGACCTTCTCTTCCACGTGGCGGAGATGCGCCGAGCGCCACGCTAGGCGCTGGCGTACGCATTCCGGCGCCTCCCTCCGCCAAACAACAGCCAGCGGGAGCGGCAGCAACGGAGGTGTGGTCTCCAGAGATCATGCCGGTTCCTTCCCCGGCCGCTTCGAGGTGTGCAGCTCCGAAATTGCCCGGCGCGTAAGGCGATCCGGTACGATCCGACGCAGCCGGAGGCTGGCACTGCGACGCAGGTGCTGCAGCGCCGGCCGGACCCGGGTACCCAGCTCACGTCGCACGAGGCGGGGTACCACCCGGGTTGGCACGAAGAGCATCCGCTTGAGGTGCTGCTGCCAGGTCGGGTCGTGACGGAGACTCTCGTAGCTCAGTCCCGTGAGCGACTCGATCCGGCTCGCGTAGGTCACGTTGGAGAGAATCTCTGAGGAGAGCTCCTGCAGGAGCGATTCGGGTGCTCCACGGATGTCGTAGCTCTCCGCAAACGAAGCCGGCAGCGAGTCGTACGGGCGGGCGAACTCGAAATCGAGAATCTTCATGCCCGCGCGCTCGTCGAAGATCACGTTGTTGCCCCGCATGTCGAGGTGCGCCCACCCGGCCTCGTAGAGCCGCTCCAGCACGTCGATCAACTGCCTAGCCGCGGGGAGCGGAAGCAGCCCGAAGCGACTACGCCGGAAGCGCTCCGAGTTCTCGTACAGCGGCATGATCATCCAGTTCTCGCCGTGGGCCAGGACTTCCGGCACCTCCGGGACCTGGTCTCGAAGGGCGGAGATCGCCGCCAGCTCGCGATGGA
>JACDHR010000653.1 GCA_013820915.1 Gemmatimonadota bacterium | reverse complement strand
CGAAATCGCCGCCATCTGCCGCGACCGGGACGGCAACCCCGAGCCCGATCCGGAGCTTCGCGACACGGAGAGCGTGCCGCTCTCCGAGAGCATCGAGAGCTTCTTCGAGCGCGAGGTCCGGCCCCACGTTCCCGATGCCTGGATCGACACCGGGCGGCGCGACCCGCGCGACGGCCAGGTCGGGATGGTGGGATACGAGATCAACTTCAACCGCTACTTCTACCGCTACACCCCGCCCCGCCCGCTGGAGGAGATCGAGGCCGACATCCGGGGCATCGAGAGCGACATCCTGCGGATGCTGGCGGAGGTGACGGGCGGTGCGGGGCTGAAGGTGTAACGTGTGAAAGTGTATACACTTGTGCAGAAGTGTAGACGTTTTCACACATCCTCGGTGACGGGCTTGGTGTGCTCGATGTCAGTTTCGGCGGCTTGCATCAGGTGGCTGTGTGTTGTTACATTTGCTCGGTAGTTATCAACAATAGCCGAGGATTTGCAACATCAATGGATGTCGTTGCCCGAGCCGAGCGGACGCTGCAGCGCCTGGGGATCGCCCGCTCCCGCGACCTGGAGCGGGCCGGGGTTTCGCGGACTCAGCTCCGCCGCCTGCTGCACCAGGGACTGGTCGAGCGGCCTGCACGGGGCCTGTACACCCTCCCGGGAGCCGCGGTCACCGAGCACCATGACCTCGCCGAAGCCGCCCGGCGGGTGCCTGGCGGCATCGTGTGTCTGCTTTCCGCGCTGCGCTTCCACGGCCTGACCACGCAGAACCCCTTCGAGGTATGGATGGCGATCGAGCGTAAGGCCTGGCGCCCGAAGGTCGAACATCCGCCGCTGCGGCTGGTCTATCTCTCGGGTCACTCGCTGCGAGAGGGGGTCGAGGAACACGACGTCGGCGGGGTGACGGTGCGGGTCTTCAGCGCCGCGAAGACGGTGGCGGACTGCTTCAAGTTCCGCAACAAGATCGGGAGCGATGTCGCTGTCGAGGCTCTTCGGGATTACCGGCGGCTCCATCCGAAGCAGCTCGAGGCGGTCTGGCGCTTCGCGGAGGTGGATCGGGTGACCAGGGTCATCCAGCCGTACCTGGAGAGTGTCACGTGAACAAGGGAAAACAGCCGACCAACGTCGCGGCCTCGGTCCGGGCGCGCCTGCAGAATCTCTCGCGGCAGCGCGGCGCGGAGTTCCAGCTCGTGCTCTCGGACTTCGCCATCGAGCGGCTGCTCTATCGGCTCGGCGTTTCCCGTCATGCCGACGATTTCGTACTGAAGGGCGCGATGCTCTTCAAGCTCTGGACCCGCGACGTTCATCGCGCCACCTGGGATCTCGATCTTCTGGGGCGTGGCGCCAACCGCATCCCGGAGGTGGTGGCGGTGATCCGGGATCTTTGCTCGATCGCGGTGGAGGACGGCATCGTCTTCGACACCGTCTCCATTTCCGGCGAGGAGATCCGCGCCGAGGAGGAATACGTAGGGGTCCGTGTGCGCCTGAACGCCCATCTTGCCGGCGCGCGGATCCCGATGCAGATCGACGTGGGGTTCGGCGACGCGATCACACCTGCCGCTCTCCGGCAAACGTACCCAACGCTCCTCGATCATCCGTCCCCGACGATCCTTGCTTACCCGCGCGAGGCAGTGGTTGCCGAGAAGCTGGAAGCGCTGATCTCGCTGGGAGTGACCAACAGCCGCATGAAGGACTTCTACGATCTTCACGTCCTTGCTTCGTCGTTCGGCTTTGAAGGTCCAGTGCTGGCGAGATCGGTTCGCGCCACCTTCGAGCGGCGCGGCACCCCCTTTCCGGATTCCGAGCCGCTCGTGCTTACAGGCGAGTTCCTCGGTGCGCCCGCTCGCCAGACGCTGTGGCGCGCGCTGCTCCGACGGGCGCGCCTCGCCGCCCCTCCAGACACCGCCGAGCTGGCCGACGGGCTCATGCGGTTCCTGGCACCCGTGCTCGCCGCCGCGCGCGGGGAGCCATTCGTCGCAACCTGGGCCCCGGGAGGGCCGTGGCAGCCAACAGAGGAGCACACCGCATGACCACCTCAGCGGTCGAGACGACCAACGGCGAACGCGTGGAAGCGCTGCGGCGGTTCAGGCCGTATC
>JACDHR010000652.1 GCA_013820915.1 Gemmatimonadota bacterium | reverse complement strand
AAAGCGCGGCGAAGGGGCTGAGAACCGACCGCGGTGACCATGAGGCGAAATTCATCCCCGGCTCCCAGCCGGGCGGTTGAAACCGCTGCAACAGCTGCACAAAGCCCACCTGCGTGGGCTTCAACTGCATTCCTCAGGTTGTTGTAGTTCAGTCCGCGCAGGCGGACTTCGTGCCGTTCCAGCCGCGACTTCAGTCGCCGGGGCTCTCCCCCTCCAGGATCTCCCGCGCCCACTCGATCTCCTCCCGCTGCTCTTCCGTCAGCTCGGGATACTCCGAGTGCAGCGACCGGAGCTCGGCGGCGATCACCGACGCCACCACCGCCTGTGTCACCCAGCGCTTGTCGGCCGGGACGACGTACCAGGGAGCGTGCTCGCTGTTGGTGTGGGTGAGCGCCTCCTCGTAGGCACTCATGTACTCCCCCCAGCGGCCGCGCTCCTCGACATCGTCGCGTGAGAAGCGCCAGCTCGTCTCCGGGCGCTCGATCCGCTCCAGCAGCCGCTTCCGCTGCTCGGCCTTCGAGAGGTGGAGAAAGAACTTGAGGAGATGGATGCCGTTCTCGGCGAGGTAGCGCTCGAAGTCGTCGATCTGCCGAAAGCGCTGCTGCCAGATGCCCTCCCCCGAAGCTGCCGGGAGCCGCTGCCGATCGAGCTGCTCCGGATGCAAGCGCTCCACGACCACGTGCTCGTAGTAGGAGCGGTTGAAGATGCCGATCTGCCCGCGCGCCGGAAGCGAGGCGACGGCCCTCCAGAGGTAGTCGTGCCGCACCTCCTTCTCCGTCATCGGCTTGAACTGCTTGAACTCGCTCCCGCGCGGATCGAGGCTGGAGAGCACGTCGCGAATCGCCTCGTCCTTGCCCGATGCGTCCATCCCCTGGAAGAGGATGAGCAGCCCGTGCCTCTCGTGGGCCATCAGCATGTCCTGAAGGCCGAGCAGGCTCCGCGCGTCGCGCTCGGCGCTCGCCTGGGCCTCTTCCTCACTGCCGAACTCCCCGAGCGAGCCGGGGTCGATGGCGCTCAGCCGTACCGTCTCGCCGGGCGGCCGCAGAAACTGACCGTGATCCATTGCTTCTCCTGCTCTGAACAGCAGGAGAGCCGCCCCCGGCGGCTCTCACTTGCTTGGGAAAACGAGGCCTGCCCCACCGCGGTGTTCGGTGGTGGGACCGGCGATGCAGGTCAGCGCGTGCCGAGGTTGCCCTGCAGCTGCTGCGCCTCCTGGAGGTGACCCGCAACCGCCGGGCGGACCCGCTGCTCCACCGCGGTGCGCAGCTGCGGGTTCTGCGCGGACTGAAGTAGCTGACGGTCGATCGTGTCCAGCGTCATCTGGTGCGACTGAACCATGAAGCGCATGTACTCACGATCGAACTCGGCAGCCTGCAGGCCCTGCAGCCGCTGGGTGACGCTGTCCGTCTGTGCCAGCATCTGGCGGCTGAGCTGGTTGTCCTGCGGGGTGATGTTCTGCTGCTGGGTCAGCGCCTGCATCGAGTCCTCGAGCGCGGTATGATCGGTGATCATGCGCTGGGCGTACTGGCGCACCTGCTGGTTCTGGGCGCGCTGCTGGGCGAGCTGGCTCGGCCGGATCTCCGCCTGGTTCGCCGCCGAGAGGATCGCGGCGACGTTCGCGCCGGTGACCCGGGCGGTATCGGCCATCGGCGTCTGAGCCGTCGTCGTCCCGCCGGCACGAGCGGCCGGATCCAGGGCGAGCGTGTCACGCGTGGCGGCTTGGTCGGTCTGGGCTCCATCCCCGCCACACGCGCCCAGGGCGAGCACGCCGAGCCCTATCAAGGCCAGCCACCGCGAGGCGGCGAACCACGGCTGAAACGACTGCATCATCTTCCTCAATCGAGATCTCTTGTGCACTTCCTGTTGCGGCCAGCAGCCGCGGGAGAGCAGTTGTCTCTGCAGCTTTCGTGCGCGCAGGGAGGTCACCCGGATCGAGGTGGCGAGGCGGAGCGGATCAGGAGAGGGCAGCCAGCGCGCGGCTCTGGTTCCACTCCCATGCCGCCTCGATGAACGCAACGAAGAGGCGGCGTGTGGCCGCGTCGTGCTCGATCAACATCTCCGGGTGCCACTGCACGCCGACGACGAACCGCTCGT
>JACDHR010000209.1 GCA_013820915.1 Gemmatimonadota bacterium | reverse complement strand
AACCGCGGTCACCCGGCCGTTGATCCGCGCGCCAGCGGGGATTACGGTCTGACGGTTCGCGTTCACAACGGGCGTCTGCAGTGTGAGCGTGAACGTGTCGTTCACATTGGTCGCTTCGGTGCTGAGCCTCTGATCGAGGCTCGCCTGCAGCGTCGTTCCCGCCGGTACCGCGTTCGTGGCCGTGGCCGGCAGAATCACCTGCTCCGCGCCCATCGTCGCGGCGGCGGGTTCGGAATACACCTGGACAGGACGCTGGCATGCTCCCAGCCCGACGACGAGCGCCAGGGAGAGCGTAGGGATCGTAAGCTTTCTCATTGGTACTACTCCGGTTAGGGTTGCTCTTCCACACCGCGGAAAAGGCGGTGCGTGCGGTTGCGGCTCATGCACATCCCGTTCCACAAACGGATATCGACCGCTCGCCCGGAGCCGTATTCCCAGGTTCGGGGCACCGCGCGCCGGGCTGGTGCGCGCCAGCCGCGTGCGGTAAACTCCGCTGCGTCCGTCCCGGGCAGAGATCGCCGAGAGCGTCGCGCCGCATCCCATGAAGGAGCTGGCATGCAGGGTATCGCGGGGAGAACCATACTGATCACCGGCGCGTCGCGGGGGCTCGGTGCGGCGCTGGCCGTCGCGTTCGGTCGGGCAGGCGCGCGGGTGGCGATCTGCGCACGCGACGGCCAGGCGCTGGACGCTGTGGCCGAGGCCGTCGTCGAGACGGGAGCCGTGTGCTACACCCGCGCGCTCGACGTGCGCGATGAGGGTAAAGTCGAGGCATGGGTTCGCGGCGCGGAGCAGGCGCTGGGCACGCCCGCCGTGCTGGTCAACAACGCCTCGGCGCTGGGGCCCCGCGTAGCGATCGCCGAGCACGATGTAGCGGCGTGGCGCGAGACTCTCGACGTCAACCTGACCGGCGCCTTCCTCACGAGCCGCGCGGTGCTCCCGTTCATGCTGCACCGTGGCGACGGGGTGATCCTCAACGTGTCCTCCGGCGCGGCGGCACCTCCGCGGGTGGAGTGGGGAGCCTATGCGGTCTCAAAGCACGCGCTCGAGGGTCTCTCGCTCAACCTGGCGGCGGAGCTCGCGGGCACGGGAGTCCGGGTCAACATCGTCGATCCGGGCGCCATGCGTACAGAGATGAGGGCGGCGGCCTACCCCACGGAGGATCCGGCCGGGGTGAAGCTCGCCGCCGAAGTGACGGGCGTCTTCCTCTGGCTGGCCGGCGACGAGGCGCGGGAGGTCACGGGGCAGCGGTTCCGCGCGGACGAATGGGCAGAGCGCCGTTCCTCGCCGTGAGCAGCGCATCGGCGGGCGCCGCGGCCGTGCTGGGCGCGGCGGTGCTCTGGGGCTCCATCGGGGTGCTGAGTGTCGGGCTTTTCCGGCTGGGCCTCTCCCCGTGGGAAGTCGCGTTCTGGCGTGCAGCGCTCTCGGCACTGATCCTCGGCGTGGGCGTTCTCCTCTTCCGCCCGCGCACAGTGCGGCTCGAACGACGCACCGATGCGCTGCTGCTCGGCGGCTTCGGTGTCGTCGGCGTGGGGATCTTCTACGCGGCGTTCCAGCTCGCAACGTATCTGACCTCCGTGGCCGTCGCCGTGGTGCTGCTCTACACCGCCCCCGTGATCGTCGTGATCGGCGCGCGGCTCCTGCTGGGCGAAGCGTTGAGCACCGGGAAGCTGGTCATGGTCGTCGCGGTGGTGCTGGGGGTGTGGGCTACCGCGATCGGCGCCGTCGGTGCCGAGGTGCGGCTCACCGTGGGCGGAGTGGTGTGGGGGCTTCTATCCGCGCTCGCCTACGCGACGTACTACCTGTTCGGCAAGCGCTACGTCCCGCGGCTCGGTGTTCTGCGCACCCTCCTCTTCTCGCTCAGCGCCGGCGCGCTCGTGCTGGCGCCCGCCGCCGCACTGGCGGGCTATCCTCCGCGCCTGGCGCTCCCCGCGGCGGCCTGGCCACTGCTGCTGGCACTCGCGCTCGGCACCACGC
Source organism: Gemmatimonadota bacterium (assembly GCA_013820915.1). Classification (GTDB taxonomy): domain Bacteria; phylum Gemmatimonadota; class Gemmatimonadetes; order Longimicrobiales; family Longimicrobiaceae; genus JACDHR01. The sequence goes on along the minus strand of JACDHR010000209.1, from coordinate 4,931 downwards.
TCCTGGCGAATGCGCTGTACTACTGGGGCCTCGCGCGGATCGAGGCGGGCCGCGCCGCGATCCTCGCCGCGATCGAGCCGGTGGTGGCCGCGGTGCTCGCGCTGGCGATCCACCGGCAGGCGCTCACCCCTCTGGGGTGGCTGGGTGTGGCGCTGGTCGTCGCGGGCGTGGCGGCCGCGCCGGCCGGCTGGCGAGCCCCGCGGAAGGAGTAAGGAACCCGCGGCCAGCAGGCCGGGGTACACCCCGGCACGGCCGCACGCGGGCCGTTTGCTTGTGCTCCCCGTTTCCCGGAGATATCCAGATGCGTTCCCGATTGATATGGCTGGTCGCGATGCTCGCGCTCGCGCTCCCCGCCTGTGCCTCGCTGGGCGCGCTCGCACCCGTGGTGCAGATGCCGCGAATCGAGGTCGCGGAGGGGCGTCAGGCGGAGATCCGTCTCGTGGCGCCCACCCTGCAGCGCCCGCTCGGTGGTGCCAGCGTGCGCCTCTGGGCCCGCGTGCAGAACCCCAACCCGTTCGGCCTCACCCTCTCGGCGGTAGACGGCCTCCTCTTCTTGGAGGGGCGCCAGACCGCTGGGGTCGACTTCCCGCTGGGCCTTCCGCTCGCCGCGGTCGGCGATACGGTGATCCCGCTGGATATCGGGATCAGCTTCGCGGACGTCCCCGGAATGGCAGACGTGCTCCGCCAGGCGCTGGACGGCTCCCCGATCGGATACCGGCTCGACGGCAGCATGCGCGTGGATGCCGGCGTGCTGGGCCAGCCCAGCTTCGGCCCCACGACCCTCCTCCAGGACACGCTGCACGTGCGCCGGTAGATCCGCGCAGAGTACCGACCACGCGAAGGGGAGGCGTTTGTCACGCCTCCCCTTCCCGACCCTCGCGGTGCTTCCGTGTCGAACAATCGATTATTCTCCACCCACCTCGCCGATCGGCCCCGCGAGCACGCCGATCGCCCGGTGGCACTCGTGGCAGTAGAGGGCGGCGGCGTACTCGCCCTCCGGGTCGGTGACGGAGGCGAACCCGTTGGGGTCGATCTCCGGCTCGATGAAGGCGAGGACCTCGATTTTTTCCGGCCCGCAGGTGGGGCAGGGCACGTTCGAGGGGTCCTTCCGATACGCCAGAAGCAACTCCAGAGCCTCCGCATCGGCGAACGGGCCCTTCGGCTGCGGAAGCATCGCTTTCTCCAGTGCGGCCGCGATCCGGTTCATACCATCCTCCTTTGTATATGATCGGGCGGGTACCTGTATGCACCCGATGTACTTCGTCAGGTACTCCCTGCTAACCGCAACATCCATACTCGCTTCGATGATGCGCCGGTGCCGCAGAGCCGATGCCGCCGATTCCGGGCAGATCGCATCTTTCCCGAAGGAAACTCATGCTCGTAGACAACGCTCCGGGTTCCTCCGTGGGACCCGGAGCGTTTCACCGGGTGAACCGGCGGTCTCCTCTTATCTTCCTGCCGGCAGCGCCTCCGCTCCGATGGTGCGCTCGAATAGCTCCAGGATCCGCCGATACTGGTCGGCCCACGAATCCGGGCGCTGGAAGGCGTGGTCTTCGACCGGGTAGACGGCGAGCTCCCAATTGGTCTTGCCGAGTTCGATAAGCCGTTGCGCCAGCCGCACAACGTCCTGAAAATGGACATTGGTGTCCACCATTCCGTGCGTGATCAGCAGATCTCCCCGCAGCCCCTCGGCGAAGTAGATCGGCGAGGAGCGGCGGTAGGCCGCCGTGTCGTCCTGCGGCTGGTTGAGGATGCGGGCGGTGTACGGGTGGTTGTAATGCGCCCAGTCCGTTACCGAGCGGAGCGCGGCACCGCTCCGGAACACGTCGGGCTCGGTGAAGAGCGCCATGAGGGTGATGAACCCGCCGTACGAGCCGCCGTAGAGCCCGACTCGCGCGGGATCCACTCCCTCGCGCTCCACCAGGTAGCGCACGCCGTCCACCTGATCGGTCAGGTCCTTCCCACCCATGTGGCGGTAGATCGCGGTGCGCCAATCGCGCCCATACCCCGCCGATGCGCGGAAGTCGATATCCAGTACGGTGTAGCCGAGTGAGGCCAGCAGGTGGTGGAACATGTACTCCCGGTAGTAGGAGCTCCATCCGTAGTGCACGTTCTGCAGGTACCCGGCCCCGTGCACGAACACCACGGCGGCTCCGTTCGCCTCCGCGCCGAGCTCGCGCGGGCGGTAGATGCGGGCGTGCACCCGCGCCCCGTCCCGGGCCGGGAAGACCACGATCTCCGGGCGGATCCAAGGACCGCGCCGCCACTCGTCCGTCGTGGAGACGGTGATACGCTCCGGAGTGGCACCCACGCCCAGCGGCGCGAGGTACAGCTCGGCGGGGTGATCGGGCACTGCGTGCAGAACGGCGACGTGGCGGCCGTCCGGCGAGACCAGTGTCTCGTTCCATCCATGCGCCTGCGTGATGCGGGTGCGCCCGCCGCCCGTAACCGGGAGCGCGTAGAGGTGGCGCACCCCCGGGTGCTCTTCGCTCGTGGTCAGATAGAAGGTGCTGCCGTCGGCGGAGAGCTGTACATCCGTCACCTCCCACGCGCCGGAGGTCAGAGCGGTAGCCCGCCCGCCGGTGGGCGCCACCGTGTAGAGATGCGCGTACCCGGTACGCTCCGAGACGAAGTAGATCCTCTCGTCCGCCGCCCCGTTCGGCCCGCCCGGGACCCAGCCCGCGGTGAACACGGCGGGGCCGCCGATCCAGGCCTCGTCGCGCAGGTGATCCACCACACGAACCTGCCCGTTCGGCCCCGCCACGTAGATCCAGCGGTCCTTGAAGTCCATCGGGGTCGCGAGCAGGAGCGCCCGGTCGCTCTCCGGCGCCCAGCCGACCGGCAGGAGGGTGCGCGAGCGATCGCGCGGCTCCGGCTGAAGCCAGGTGAGCGTATGGGTCTGAAGGTCCAGCATCGCCGCGCGCTGGCCGGTGACCGCATCGCCCACCTTCGGACGAGCGGTGAGGTTGTCCGTATAGCCACTCTCGGTCACGTAGTTCGGCACCAGCGTCCGCGTCGGCTCGCTCCGGTCGCTCACCGCCAGCAGGAGATGGCGCCCCGAGGGCGAGACCTCCGCCGACGCCAGCGAGGTTCCCTGCCCAAGATAGACGGGACGAACCCGCCTCCGCGTGGAATCGACAGCCTCGCGGTGGTCCCGCTCGCGCACCCGGTCGCGCATCGCGGCGATCAGCTCCGCCTGCTGTTCCTCCAGGAAGCGGCGCGGCCCCTCCTCCTGCTCCTCGCGCGGCGCGTCCTCGGTGCGGAAATCCGTGAGTTGGCGGAGCGTGCTCCCGCCGAGCTCCACGGCGTATACGTTCTGCACGGGGGATGCGCCGGACCCGGGGCTCTGGGCAAGGAAGTACACCGTGCGTCCGTCCCGCGAGAGGTGCGGGGAGTGCTCGCGCGCCGGTGTGTCCGTGACGCGCCACTCCGTACCGTCGGTAGAAGCCACGAAGATGTCGCCGTCGCGCTCGAAGGCGCGGCGCGTCCGATCGCGAGACCAGCTCCCCCGCAGCGCCGGCGCTGTGCGTACCGCAACCGAATCCGGCAGCAGCTCCGGAGTGCCGCCCGCCGCGGGTACGCGGTAGATCGAAGTCGTGGTGTCGCGGCTCTCGGGGTCGCGCCAGCGGAAGTACAGGTGCCGCGAATCCTCCGACCAGCGCACCTCGCTCGGCGAGCGGCCTACCAGCAGCTCGCCGCGCATGATGTTCCGCACAGAGAGGTCGAAACCCTCGCCCGGTGCCGCCGCCAGGCCGCTCGGGGCTGCCACGGCGGTTGGCGAAGGCGGCGGTGCGGCAGCGGGCGAAGGCCCGGATACGGCGGGCGAACAGGCCGAGACGACTACCAGAAGCAGCGCGGACGGCCGCGCATTCAACAACGAAAAACGATCCATAAAAAAAAGAGTACGAGAGTACGAGAGTACGAGAGTACGACGGATGTTCAGGGATGCTCCGGGGATGGCCATTGCTCCACCCGCCCGTTCAGCGCGGCCTCATCGAAGAGGTGCGGGTGGAAGACACGGCCGAGCGCTTCGATCCCGCCCACCACCCGCGGACCCGAACGGCTGAAGAAGGCACCGTGCCCGATCCAGGCACCTCCGCCGCGGATCGCGCGTTGGGCGACTTCCTCCAGTGCCGAGCGGTGCTGCTCGGCGTCCGCTCGCGCCCGGGGAAGGTCGTAGCCGCAGGGAATCAGAAGCAGGCGGTCCGGGTCCAGACCGGCCAGCGTGTCCCACCCGATCCGGGCCGAGCGCCCGCCGGCAGAGCCCGAGAGGTTTTCGCCGCCGGCAGCCTCGATCATCTCCGGCACCCAGTGGCCGGGCGCGAAGGGTGGATCCAGCCACTCGACCGCCAGCACCCGTGGGCGGGGGTCGCTCCCGACCCGCTCGCGGACGCGGTCGATGCGGCTCTGCAGCCGTTTCACAGTCTCGCGGCCGCGCGCGGAGATCCCGGCGGCATCCGCCACCTGCTGCACCGTGTGGAGGATCCCGCCCAGCGTGTGTGCGTCCAGCGAGAGCACCTGCGGCGCGTGAGGGAGCCCGGCCACGGCCTCTTCCACGGAGCCGGTCGGCACCGCACATACCTCGCAGACCGCCTGTGTGAGGATCAGATCCGGCCGCAGCTCGCCGAGACGCTCGGCGTCAACCTCGTACACGCTTCCGAACTCCTCCATCGAGCGCCGGACGGCCGCGTCGATCTCGCCGCTGTCCAGGCCGGCGGGGTCGAAGCGCGAGCGGCTGAGGCGTGGCCGCGTCAGCGCCTCGGGTGGGTAATCGCACTCATGCGAGATGCCGACCAGGGCGGCTTCGAGCCCCAGCTCGTATACGATCTCGGTTGCGCTCGATAACAGCGAGACGATTTTCATGCTGCTCCAGTTGCTGGTGCTTCGTACTGCGTGCTCAGCGCTTCACGGTCTTCGCCGTTCGGGGGCCG
>JACDHR010000208.1 GCA_013820915.1 Gemmatimonadota bacterium | reverse complement strand
GTGGGTCCGGCGAGCCTGCGCTCCTTCCGGCGCAGCTACCGCGAGGCGCTCAAGCGCCAGATCGCCTCGGGCTCGTACGATCCGGTGCGCCCCGTCGTCGTGCCGGTCAGGGACGACATGCGCTACCGCTCCTGGAGGGAGGAGCCGCTCCCGGTGGCCAACGCGGTGATCCTCTACATGATGGACGTCTCCGGCTCGATGGGCAGCGAGCAGAAGGAGATCGTCCGCATCGAGTCGTTCTGGATCGACAGCTGGATTCGCTCCCACTACGATGGCGTGCAGAGCCGCTACATCATCCACGACGCCGCCGCGCGCGAGGTGGACCGCGACACCTTCTTCACCACCCGTGAGGCCGGCGGCACCAAAATCTCCAGCGCCTACGAGCTGGCCGCCAAAATCGTGGAGCACGAGTACCCGGTCGCCGACTGGAACGTCTACCTCTTCCACTTCTCCGACGGCGACAACCTGGGCGGCGGCGACAACGAGCGCTGCTTCACCATCCTGCGCGATCGCCTGCTGCCCGTTTCCAACTTGTTCGGCTACGGCCAGGTCGAGAGCCGCGCCGGCAGCGGCGCCTTCCTGGGCGCGCTGGAGAAGAATGTCGAGTCCGAGACCCTGATCCTCTCCCGTATCGCCAGCCGCGACGCGATCCTGGAATCGATCAAGGAGTTTCTGGGGAAGGGGAAATAAAGTTCGAGAGTGCGCACGGCCACAACAATCGCAGCGCGGGTGTGTGGTTCACTTTCGTACTCTCGTACTCTCGTATTTTCCTACTGGTCGTCTTTCGCACTTTCGCACTTGTAGCCCCATGCCCCACTCACTCACCCGCGAGCTTCGCGCCCTCCAGTTGCGCGTCGAGGAGACGGCGCGTTCCTACGGCCTCGACTTCTTCGAGACGATCTACGAGGTGCTGGACTGGGAGGAGATCTCCGAGGTTGCGGCCTACGGCGGCTACCCGGCGCGCTATCCGCACTGGCGCTTCGGGATGGAGTACATCGAGCTGTCACGTTCGTATGCGTACGGGTTGTCGAAGATCTACGAGATGGTGATCAACAACGACCCGATCTACGCGTACCTGCTCGCGGCCAACCACTTCATGGACCAGAAGCTGGTGATGGCGCACGTGTGCGGGCACGGCGACTTCTTCAAGCACAACTTCATGTTCGCGCACACCAATCGGAAGATGGTGGACGAGATGGCGAACCACGCCACCCGCGTGCGCGGCTACATGGAGCGCTATGGCTTCGACGCGGTCGAGGGGCTGTTGGACCGCTGCCTGTCGTTCGACAACCTGATCGACTACAACGTGCCGCACTTCCGCCGGCGTGAGCCCCCGGCCCACGCTGGCGACGAAGACGAGGGCGGCCGCCGCGAGCCCCAGAAGCTGCGTGCCAAGCAGTACATGGACGAGTTCATCAACCCGCGGCGCGCGCTGGACGCCGAGCGCATCCGGCTCGCCGAGGCGCAACGCCGCGACGAGCGTTTTCCCGCCCGCCCTGAAAAGGACGTGATGCTGTTTCTGCTGGAGCACGCGCCGCTCAAGAACTGGGAGCGCGACGTGCTGGGCATGCTGCGCGAGGAAGCTTACTACTTCGCGCCGCAGGGGCGCACCAAGGTGCTCAACGAAGGCTGGGCGTCGTACTGGCACTCCACGCTGATGACGGAGCGGCTGCTCGACCCTTCCGAGGTGATCGACTACGCGGACCACCACGCCGGTACCGTCGCCACGCAGCCGGGGCAGCTCAACCCCTACAAGCTCGGGCTCGAGCTGTTCCGCGACATCGAGGAGCGCTGGAACAAAGGCCGCCACGGGCCGGAGTGGGAGGCGGCCGATGCATTCGACGCCCGGAAAAACTGGGACACCGGCGCGATGAAGGGGCGGGACAAGATCTTCGAGGTTCGCCGCCACTACAATGACGTCACTTTCATCGACACGTTCCTGACCCCGGACTTCATCCGGCGGCACGGGCTCTTCACCTACGAGTACGACCGCCGGATGGGCCAGTACGTGATTTCCGACCGTGACTTCTATGCGGTCAAGGAAAAGATGCTCTTCATGATGACCAACTTCGGGCAGCCGTGGATCGAGGTGGCGGACGGCAACTTCCTGAACCGCGGCGAGCTTCTGCTGGCGCACCGCTATGAGGGAGTCCCGCTGAAAACGGACCAGGCCAGGGAAACGCTGGAGAACGTGCAGTTCGTCTGGAAGCGGCCCGTACACCTGGAAACGTACGTGGACGACGAGCCCGTGGTGATGAGCTTCGACGGCACGGATCACACGCAGCAGGAAGCGAAGACGGAGCGGGCGTAGCGCACCGGGTAGTGCGGCTGGCACGGTCCGCCCCAAGGCCGTTGGATGAAAAAACGAGCGCCCCCAGCCCATTCCAGGCCGGGGCGCTCCTGCTGTTTATCCCTGCCTAGCGGCTTGCTCCGCCGTACGACAATCGCAGGTACACGAACCGGCCGTTGAAGCCAAAGGGCGAAACACCGCCCGGGTAGCGGTAGATGCCGCTGGTGGTCAGCGTTCCGCTTACGCCCTGGTTGAAGTCCTTCCACTCGTCGGGGTAGACGTCGAGCAGGTTGTTGGCGCCCACGGCAACGCGTGCGCGCCGCATCAAGCGATAGGATACATCCAGATCCGTGATCCACTTGGCGCTGAAGGTCTGGTCCAGCGAGCCGTCCGCGGGCGATCCTACTTGCGTGACTTCACCGAAGCGTTGGTTGTGCAGGTTTACGCCAATGCCGCCCAGTGTATAGTTGGCCGTCAGGTTCACGTTGTTGCGCGGCTGCCCACGTTCGATACGGCCCTGCTCAACCCGGTCGAAGAGTGTCGACTGGAACGCGCTGAGCTCCGGGGGTGTTGGCGCAATGCGTGTGACCTCGGTCCGGTTCTGGTTGTAACCGCCCGTCAGGCGCAGCGTTCCAGCCTCGTCCAGCAGCACGCCGTAGCTGGCGACCACGTCGAACCCGCGAGTTTCCGTGTCGATCGCGTTCGTGAAGAACCGTCCCCCGCCGACACCACTCAGGCCGCGCTGCTCGAAGAGCTGGCGAACCGCGGGTTGCGTGAAATTTCCCGAAAGCACGATGCGGTCCGCGATGTCGATGGCGTAGTAGTCCGCCGTCACCACGAGGCCGCTGAGCGGCTCCAGGGAAACGCCGGCACTGAGGTTGAGCGACTGCTCCGGCTTCAGTTCCCGCGCCCCCAGGATCTGCGCTTCCGTGGTGTTCACCGGGAAAGTGCGGATGTCGAACGGTACGCCTTCGATAAAGTTCGTCGAGGTCGAGGAGAAGTGCGACTGGCCGAGCGACGGGGCGCGGAACCCCGTACCCGCCGCGCCGCGCAACGCGATCGCCGGAATCAGCTCCAGGCGCGCGGCGATCTTGCCGTCGGCCGTGGAACCGAAATCGCTGTAGCGCTCAACCCGGCCGGCAACGTTCACCAGGAACTGCGGCGTGAGATTGCTTTCGAGATCGAGATATGCCGCGATGTTGTTCCGGTTCTCGCTCCGCTCATCCGCGGGACGGAAGCCTGGGAAGACCTGGGCGCCGAGTGCTCCCTGCGCTCCCGCTGCTGGTCCATCCAGAATCAGGACGCCGCCGTTGCGATAGGAGTTTTCCTCGCCAGCCTCGATCTGGTAATTGTCCAGCCGGAACTCCGCTCCGGCCGCGACGTTTACCGGAGAAGCCAAGCCGAGGTCCAGTTCGCGTGAAAAATCGAGATTGTTGGTCCACTGGTTGAATTTCAGGGTGCCCGCATAGAAATCCGTCGGGCTCGACGTTCCCAACGTCACGTTGTTGCTGTTGTGAACGCTGAAACGGAATGAGTTGCCGCCGTAGACGGAGCTCAGGTCCCAGCGCCAACCCTGCATGGAGCCGCGTATGCCGCCGGCACCCGAGAAATCCAGGATCTCACTGCCGATCTCCGGGAGAAAGCCGGTTGGATGAATCTGCCGAATGGTGCGGTTGTCGTTGGCGCGGCGGAAGAATCCGGCAGCCATGCCCTCGCGGTACGTCACACCGCCGAAGCTGTAGAGCTCCATCCCGTTCGCCAGTGGGTACGCGGCGTTGAGGAATCCGCTGAGATCGCGGGCGTCGCCGTCACCCTGCCAACTGGAGATGCGTGGCGTCTCCGCGTTGCGCGGGTCACCGGCGAGATACTGCGGCCTTGCGTCCTGGTAGGCGCGATTGGTCCGGTTGCGGTCGCGGAACTCCCCGCTCACCGTGAAGTGACCGCCTTCGCCGATCGCGGCACCGACGGTGCCGCCGGCCTGCACGACCTCGCCGTCCCGGTGGGTGCGGCCATCCTCCTCGCTCCGCACTTGCCCCAGGGTGGTGGTAAGGCTCTGCTGCGCACCGGACTTCAGGACGATGTTGACCACGCCGGCGATCGCGTCCGAGCCGTACTGCGCCGCCGCGCCGTCGCGCAGCACTTCGATCCGTTCGATGGCACTCGAGGGAATCGCGTTCAGGTCCACCGACGTCGAGCCGCGGCCCACGGTTCCGTTGACGTGTACCAGCGAGGTGTTGTGCCGCCGCTTGCCGTTGATCAGCACCAGCACCTGGTCCGGCGCCAGACCGCGCAACGTGACCGGACGCATGTGGTCTGAGCCGTCCGCGATCGCGGTGCGGGGGAAGTTTACCGAGGGCGCCAGCCGCTGGATGATCTGCGCCGTTTCCGTGAGACCGGTGCTTTCGATCACCTGGGCGGTCAACACGTCTACCGGAACCGGTGAATTGGTCACCGTCCGGTCCGCGCGGCGGGTGCCGAGAGCGACAATTTCATCGAGTGCTACGGCGGATGGCGACAACTGGAAGTTCCGTACGGCCGACTGCCCCGCCGTCAGGGAGACCGCTTCGGTTGCCGCACCGAATCCGATCAAGTTGACACGGATGTTGTGCGAGCCGGCGCTCAGCGTCAGCCGGTAGGTGCCGTCCGAGCGCGTCAGGGTGCCAGTCCGGGTGCCTACGATCTGGACGTTTGCGCCCGGGACCGGCGCCCCCGTTTGCGCGTGAGTCACGGTGCCGGACACGGAGCCTGTTGACTGCGCGACTGCCGGAACAGCGATCAGCAACAGCCCCAGGGCGGAGCAGGCGCGGAACCGCAGCGCGCGCGGCCGGAACAACCACGAACGTTTCGTCTTCGACATACAGAACTCCGGAAAGGGGTGCATTAGCGTGCGCGGGGCGCCGGGGAAAACAACAGGGAAACGCTCACGTACCGTGGGGGATCCTCGGGCGCGGGGAGGAGGATGCCTGTTTTTACCGCAATCGTACTCTATAGATAGGATCTAATTAGATGAAGGGCAAGGGTTTTGTTTTCAACTCCCGTCGTTCGTTCCCGCTGCCACTCCCGCGAGAAGCGCTTCGAGCCGCCCGATCCGCCTCCGCGCGTTGGCCGCCAGCTCATCCGCGACGCCCAGCGCGCGGTTCAGCACGCGGAGCTGCTCCTCGATCTCTTCGTGGTTTCCCACCTCCTTCAGCGTCCGCTGAAGGTGGATCAGCTCCGGGTAGAGCTGTGCCGCCACGCGCGACCTCCACTCCCGTTTGTTCGCGAAGTGGCTCCACGCGCTCTCGTCGGACTGGACGAGTACATCGCCCGTGCGGACACACTGGATGTACTCCTTCCCGTCTTCCGCCATGCCGATCCGGGTGAATTTGTGTGGCAGGTGCTCGTGACGCATCGGGTTCTCCGGGGGTGAAGGGGCGCGGTGCTGCAGCGAGCCGTCTCGCGGCGTATTATACGCCACGCCGGCCACCCGCGCAGCATCCTGCCCGGGCGGGCACGTTCTTCCCTCCCCGCCCCCGCGCTGATGCAGCTTCAGGAGCAAGTCTATCAGGTTCTCGAAGCGGACGACCGCGGCGGCGCGTTGAGCAACGCCGTCGACGCGTTTCTGCTGTCGCTGATCGCGCTCAACGTTGTCGCGCTGGTCCTGGAAACCGTGGAGCCGCTGTATCTGCGGGCGCCGTGGCTATTCCACGGCTTCGAGGTGTTCTCGGTCGCGATCTTTTCGGTCGAGTATGTGGTGCGCATCTGGTCCGTCACGGCGCGACCGCGCTACGCGGGAGCAGTGCGGGGACGCCTGCGCTGGGCGGTCACGCCGCTGGCGCTCGGCGATCTGCTCGCGGTGCTCCCCTTCTACCTGCCGTTCCTGGGTGTCGATCTCCGGTTCTTCCGCACGCTGCGCCTGTTCCGGCTCTTCCGCGTCGCCAAGCTGTGGCGGTACTCGGCCGCTCTGCACACGGTGGGCCGGGTGGTGCGTCGCAAGCGCGAAGAGCTGCTCATGGTGGTGCTCATCCTCGGCCTGCTGCTGCTCTTCGCGTCGTCGCTGATGTACTTCGTGGAGCGCGACGTGCAGCCGGAGCATTTCGGCAGCATCCCGACCGCGATGTGGTGGGGGATCTCGACGCTGACCACGGTGGGCTACGGCGACGTATACCCCGTCACCGCTCTGGGCCGGGTGCTCGCCGGCGTGATCCAGGTGGTGGGAATCGGCATGTTCGCGCTGCCCACCGGGCTCCTCGGCGCGGCCTTCGTCGAGGAGAACGAGAAAGAGCCCTCCCGCCGGTGCCCCCACTGCGGACGGGAGGTGACCGAGTAGTCGATACACGAGTAGCGGATGGAACGCCGCAGCCGCACCGAGGCTCGGCGGCGCGGCCCGCTACAGCAGGTCCACATCGGGAACGCGCCAGAAGTCGCGCCGTGAGTGCCAGAGCTCGCTACGCGCGGACTCTCGGATGAGCTCGATCTCCTCGGCGGGAAGGACCCCGCGCTTCACCAACAGATCGGTGAGCCGGTCTACGAGCCCCATGTAGTAGGAGAGCGCCGCACGGGTGTTCGCCTCCTCGATGCGGACGACCTCGGGGTGCTCGGCCAGCTCCGCGCCCGCATCCACCAGCACGACGCGG
>JACDHR010000023.1 GCA_013820915.1 Gemmatimonadota bacterium | reverse complement strand
GGATTGAAGTACTCGTGGGTCCGGGTGCCGCGCTGTACGGCGCGGACGCTTCCAGCGGTGTCGTGACGCTGCAGACGAAGGATCCCCGGCTCTTCCCCGGCACCAGCATCGAGGTCACGGGCGGTGCCCGTGGTGCTCAACCGGACTTCGACGGCAACGATTCGGGCCGCTACTTCGATCTGCAGATGCGCCACGCGGGTATGTTCGGCAACATCGGCTACAAGGTTGCCGGTGAATACCAGGACGCCAACGAGTGGCAGAACCTCCTTACCTACAATATCGCGCTCTCGCCGACTAACATCGTACCTATCCGGGAAGACGGCTTGGGCGTCAACTCGGTCGACTTCCGCAGCAGGGTTTTTCGTGGGATCGGATCGGTGATTCACTACCAGGGCGACAACCAGCTGGAGTTCAGTGCCGGTGCCTCGGAGAGTGACGGTGTGGGTCAGACGAACGTGGGGCGCAATCAGCTGCGCGGGTGGGGCTACAACTTCGCCCAGGCCAAGTACACGACGCCGCGGCTCTACTTCAACATGTACCGCACGCAGTCAACGTCGGGTGAGTCGTTCGCGATCAACCGTTACGCGGACGCGCAAGTTCGTAACCCCGGGCTTTCTCCGGACTCACTGCGCAGGCTCTCCGACTGGCCCAGCAACGGCCGCATGTACGCAGCGGAGTTCCAGAACAACTTCCGTGTTCCGTCGATCCTGAACACGTACTTCGTGTGGGGCGCGCAGTATCGCCAGGACATCGTGAGCAGTGATCGGCAGTGGCTCACGGATCGGCTGACGGGGAGTGACCTCTCCATCCGTCAGTACGGCGTCTACAGCCAGGCCGAGGCCCCGCTCACGCCGTGGCTCAACCTGATTTTCGCTGCTCGCTACGACGACCACGAAAATTATGACGCGCAGTTCAGCCCGAAGGCCGGTGTCGTCCTGAAACCGGCCGCGAACCAGGCCGTTCGGCTCACCTACAACCGCGCGTTCAAGTCGCCGAGCACGCTTCAGACGAACTTCTTCATCCCTGATTGGACTGCTGTAATCGCGATCTTCGGTAATACGGAAGGGTACTCGGTGCACTCGAACCCGGCTGGGACCGGGACTGCGGTCGCTACCTACGATCCCCTTCGCCCGGAGGAGAATACCACCTGGGAGGCCGGGTACAAAGGCGTACTGAACAATCGGCTGTTTATCGATGTCGCCGGATATCACTCACAATACCAACACTTCCTCAGCCCGCTCGCGGTCATCTCGAACCCGTATGCGCGGACCGCTGAGGGTCAGCCCGCCCCGACTTTTGCATTCGATGCGCAGGGCCGCGCGTTGGACAACAACAAGCTCGTACTTACCTACTTCAATCTCGGGCGTGCCACCCTCTATGGCACGGACGCGGGGCTGAACTACTACGTGTCGCCGAGGGTTTCGCTGAACGGGACGTTCTCGTGGCTGAAGCTCGACGATGTCGAGGTTCCGGCAGGGCGTGAGGAAGCCACGGCAATCAACTCGCCGAACACGAAGTGGACGTTGGGCAGCCGCTTCACGGACTTCGGGAATTTGCAGGGCGGTGCGAACCTGCGCCACGTCAACAGCTACTACTTCCGCTCCGGGATCAACATGGGTGTGATCCCGACCTTCACCACCCTCGATCTGAACCTCGGGTACCGGATCCAACCGTATAACACCACCCTTACAGTGGGCGTGAACAACCTGTTCGGTTGCAGCCAGAACGAAGATCAGCCGCTGCAGTACGATTCAGCGGATCGCCTCCGGACTGCCCCGACAAACCGCAGCCGCGAGTGTGGCTTCAACACCAAGCATCAGGAGATGATCAATATGCCGGCAATCGGCACGATGGTCTTCATCGGTGCACGGTACCATATCCAGTAGAACCATCCGGACTCTCCGGGATGCCGGCGCTGACCCGCCGGCATCCCTCTTGAATTCCACGCGCCCATCATGTATGCGAACTCGTCTCGCGTCTCTCGCTCTTGTCGCCGTGATACTGGCCTCCTCCCCCGCCTGTAGTGCCGCTCGTGCGAATGGCGGAGACGAAGACACGCGTGTTGGGCGCGGGAACGCTCCGTCCGCTGAAGGCGGAGCCGTCGCCGAATTCCTGGAGCGCAGCATCTCCAGCGAGGCGGGGGCGAGAAGCTACCGCCTGTATGTGCCCGGGGGATACGATGGCGGGGGTGATCTTCCGCTGATCGTGATGCTGCACGGCTGCACGCAGAATGCGGCTGACTTCGCTGCCGGCACCCGAATGAACCTGCTGGCGGAAGAGGGCCCCTTCCTGGTCGCCTACCCGGAACAGGGAGAAACGAACCATCCGCAACGATGCTGGAACTGGTACGACCCCGCTCACCAGGCGCACGGGCGTGGCGAGCCCGCCATCATCGCAGCGATCACACGCGAGGTGATGAGCGCCTATCGTATCAACCGTCGGCGAGTGTACGTCGCCGGGATCTCCGCGGGCGGCATTATGGCCGTGACGATGGCGGCCACATATCCGGACCTCTACGCGGCCGTGGCGAGTCACTCCGGCGTTCCCTTCGCCGCCGCTGGCAGCGTAGGCGAAGCGGTGACCCTGATGCGCGAAGGGAGTCTCCTCCGCTCGCACGAGGCCGCCCGACGCGTGTTGGAGACGATGGGCGAGCGCCGGCGCGTGATCCCGATGATCGCCATTCACGGTGCGGCGGACCCGGTGGTGAACGCCATGAATACACAGCAGCTCATCGGGCAGTGGATGCTGGCGTATGCGGATATCGAAGGGCCCGCGGTGAGGTCAATAAGCAGCACGGACGCGGGCGGCACGGAGTCGGGTTACACCTACCGCGTGTCCCGCGCGTACACCGGTGGAGCGGGAGCCGTGGAGGTGTGGATGGTGGAGGATCTCGGCCACGCCTGGTCGGGCGGCTCGCCGGAAGGCACCTACACGGACCCCCGCGGGGTGGACGCGAGCCGGGAGATCGTCCGTTTCTTCAACATGCACGCGCTGCCATGACGAAATCGGTCACAACGCCAGACGGGTTCTCCGGTTCCTACGATCCGCTCCGCTTCTGGAGTCGGTTGTCGCCGGACCGCATCGCCTTGGTGGACCGCGAGCGTGATCGTCGTCTCACCTACGCGGAGCTCGACGCCGAGGTCGAGCGGTGGACGCGGTTCCTGCGTGCGTCGGGGGTGGAGTACGGGCAGCGCGTGGCCACGCTCGCCGGGAACCGCGGCGAACTTGTGGCGCTCTTCTTCGCGTGCGGACGGTTGGGTGCCGCACTGGTGCCGCTGAACTGGAGGCTCTCCGGAGTGGAACTCCGTCCCATGCTCGCGGACGCGGCCCCGGTGCTGCTGCTCGGCGAGGGGCGGTACCGCGGCCTCGCGGAGGCTGCGATCGAGGATGGCGCTCCGGTTCGCTGGGTTGATCTGGACGATGAGGCGCCCCGCCTCCCGGGGCACGGCAGCGAGTCGGGGCGGGTGGCTTCTGTTCGCATGGAGGATCCCGTGCTCATCCTCTACACCTCCGGCAGCACCGGGCAGCCGAAGGGTGCGATCCTCTCCCATCGCCAGGTCCTCTTCAACGCCGTGGCCACTGCCACCGCCTGGGAGCTGGGCTCAGCAGACATCGCCCCCGTATCGACGCCGTTCTTTCACACGGGCGGATGGAATGTGTTCGCCACACCCCTGTGGCACCGCGGCGGAACCGTGGTGCTCACGGAGCGGTTCGAGCCCGCTTCCTTTCTCACAATGCTCGCGGAGGAGCGGTGCACCGTCGCGATGGCCGTGCCTACCCAGCTCCTGATGCTTCAGGAGAGTCCGCGATGGGGAGAGTCCCTCCCCAGCCTGCGGTTTCTGATCTCCGGAGGCGCTCCCTGTCCGCCCCGGGTTGCCGAGCGCGTGCATGCCTCGGGCTACGCTTTCCGCGAGGGATACGGGCTCACCGAGTGCGGGCCGAACTGCTTCGCTACCTCGAACGCCGAAGCCGCGCGTCGGCCGGGGAGTGTGGGCTGGCCGGTGCCGTTCCTCGAGATGCGGCTCGTGGCGGAAGATGGGCGTGCGGTGCCGCCCGGCGAGCCGGGTGAACTCCGGCTCCGCGGCCCGCAGCTGTTCTCCGGCTACCTGAACCAGCCGGAGCGTACCGCGGAAGCGTTTGCAGCGGGCGGGTGGCTCCGCACCGGTGACCTGGCCGTACAGGATGCGGACGGCGCGTACCGGATCTGCGGCCGCCAAAAGGAGATGTATATCTCCGGAGGCGAGAACGTCTTTCCCGGGGAGGTCGAGGCAGCGCTGCTAGACTGCCCCGGAGTCGCGGAGGTGGTGGTTCTGGGTGTTCCCGACCCCCGTTGGGGCGAGGTGGGACTCGCCGTGGTGGTTCAGAAGCCCCACGCCCATCTTCAGGAGGACGAGGTGATCTGTTATGCGCGGGCTCGGCTCGCCGCTTACAAAGTTCCGAAGAGCGTCACGATCGTCGAGCAGGTGCCGCGTCTGGGATCCGGGAAGCTGGATCGACGCGCGCTCCTCGCGATGCTGCCCCAGTGAAAGCGACCATGACTCAAGCTACCCGGGGATCCACGCTGCGTACCACGCAGGAATACATCGCGGCAGAGTTCGGCAGCTTCACTCTGGATGCCGTCCTGGCGCGCATGGAAGAACCCGATCGGCTGCGGATCCGCGAACTGACTCCCACGGAAGAGGTCGCCTATCCTCTCCTGATCTCCTTCTGGCGCGCGGCCGATCAGGTGCTCGGCGCGACGCAAGCGGATTGGCCCGAGCGATCGGGTGCCCACGCCATCGATTCACTCGGCCTGCAGCTCTACAGCGGAATCCTGCGGAAAGCGTCGCCCGCAGAGTTCCTCACACAGCGCGTGTCGCTCTTCCGGCTGTACTACCAGCCTGGCAACATGGAGGTGGTCGAGGAGGCCACGGACCGGGCGATCCTGCGGCTTGTCGGCTTCGATGCGGTGGACCCGCTGTTCTGCCGCCGGCAGACCGGAGGGTTGCTGCGGTCGGTAGAACTCGCGGGCGGGCGGAACGCCACCACGATCCATACCCGGTGCGCTCTGGACGGCGACGCCTTCTGCGAGTGGGAGCTTCGGTGGACATGATTCAGAGTAAACCCCCTCACGCGGCCGGTGCCCGCGCCTGATCCGCTGCACGGTTCCTGCATTGCGTCGGAGCTGGCTTCCTTTTCAAGCGGACCCGATGAGGTATCGATGCGTGGTGGACACCAGCTACGGACAGCGGTTCTGATCTTCCTGACGGGAACGTTCGGCTGAGCGCCCGCGTCGGGGCCCATCCCTGCCGGTGCGGCGGCCCCGACTGCAGGGGTGCCGCCTGGCTCCGAGGAGCTGAACACCATACGCGTCGCGCGTCAGGTGTCTCCCGCCGTGGTGAGCGTAAGGCATCAGGGAGGGTCGGGCTCGGGAGTGATCATCCAGCGCGATGGCGTGATCCTCACCAACGCGCATGTTGTCGGGAATGCGCAGGTGGTGCAGATCGGCCTCGCCGACGGCCGCCGGTTGCAGGGGCAGGTGATCGGCCGCGACCCCGGGATCGACATTGCTGTTGTGCGAGTTGCCGCGCAGGACCTGCCTACGGCGGCGATCGGTGACTCGGATATGCTGGAGGTGGGTCAGGTCGCGATTGCGATCGGGAACCCGCTGGGGCTCGACCGGACGGTGACCAGCGGAGTTGTTTCCGCAATCAACCGTGAGATCCCGGGGCTTGGGGCGGAGGGCCTGATCCAGACGGATGCGGCGATCAACCCGGGGAACTCGGGCGGTCCTCTGCTGGACTCGCAGGGCCGGGTAATCGGCATCAATACGGTGGTCCTGCAACCGCGGGGTAGCCCAGTCGTGGCCGTGGGTCTCGGTTTCGCCGTCCCGATCAACCTGGCCAACGACGTGGTTCAGCAGCTCCTGACCACAGGCCAGATCCGACGTGCGTTCCTCGGGATCTCGTATGCCGATATCGGACCGGAGGTGGCGGCACAGTTCCGGCTACCGGTCCGCCAGGGCGTGATCGTCGCAGAGGTCGCTCCCGGTTCACCGGCCGCTCAAGCCGGAGTTCAGCCGCAGGACATCGTCACGGCCATCAACGCCGTGCCGGTGACGCGCGGCGGGGATCTGCGGCGCGTGCTTCGGGGACTTGCCCCTGGCAGCCTCACCACCCTCACCGTCGTCCGGCCCACCGGCACCGTCACGCTGAACGTCCGGCTCGGGGAGGTCCGAGTCTCCCAGCCGGCACCGCTGCCTGACGCATCCTTCCGGCAGAGCGACCGCCGTTTCATCTCTGCGCTGCCGGGGTCTCGCGCGGGAGCCGCAGCTCAGCGGGGGTGGTGGCCCGCCCCGCACGGCGTTTGATTTGGCCCACCAGAGTCTGCACGTCGTGGCGGTGGCAGAGCGTATCGAAGCGCCGGCCGATCTCCAGGTGTGAGCTGGGGCCGAACTGTTGTGTACGCTGCCACTGTATATCGGGTGCGCCGGCATGATTCTTCAAGAGGCTCCCGGCGAACATCCAGTCTTCCGCATGCCCCAGCACGCAACGGTTGCCCTCGGCGTCTACGAGCGTGCCAATTCCCCAGTTCTGCGCTTCGATGATCCGGTCGCGCGCCTCGTCGGGAAGGCTGTCCAGGTATCGTCCAAGCAGTCCCATCGGCTTCCTCCTCGCGTTGAAATGCTCTGTTCGCGTATCTTTCGCGGCGGATGCGGACGCAACCGGAATTGGACGCTGCGGGCATCTCGCCACGCACGGAGTCCAGCCGACCGGTAAATATGCGCCCATTGGTTAAACGTGCAAAAGCAGAGCCATGACGCGAGGCCCTCGGGTGAGTCCTCCGACTCACCGCCAGGCTCGCTGGTGTCCTGTCAGTGCCCGCGGCGAGCGAGGGGATTCCTTGCGCGCGGGTTCGGCGTCGGTGCATCTTGCTGTCCGCGCCGCGGAAAGCTGGAGACCGGCGCGCAAACCTGCCCTTCAATCGTTGATGAGCACTCACATCCTGGTTGTGGACGACGAGCCCGATATCTCGGCCCTCGTCGCGTATCATCTGGCTCGGGCATCGTATCGGGTGAGAACGGCTGCCGACGGGCTGGAAGCGATACGAGCCGTGGAGGCGGAGCCTCCCGACCTCATCGTACTCGATCTGATGCTGCCGGGCATGTCCGGCCTTGACGTGCTCGAGGAGCTGCGTCGCCGCGACGAGACACGGGACGTGCCGGTACTGCTGCTTACCGCGCGGCGCGCCGAGGAGGACCGGATCGCCGGGCTTCGCCTCGGCGCCGATGACTACCTCGCCAAACCGTTCTCGCCGCAGGAGCTGGTGCTCCGCGTGGGCGCGATCCTGCGCCGGGTCCAGCAATCGCCACCGGCAGCGAAGAGCGGGAAGGTCGTGCGCCTCGGCCCATTCCTGGTCGATGTGGCCGGGGCGCGGGCCGAAGTCGGCGGCGAAGTTCTGGATCTGACGCCTACCGAGTTCCGCCTGCTCCTCACGCTGCTGGAGCGGCGCGGGCGGGTGCAGAGCAGACGGCAACTTCTGGAAGCGGTCTGGGAAGTCACCGCGAACATTGCTACTCGCACGGTGGACATGCACGTTCAACGCTTGCGGATCAAGCTCGGAGATGCGGCAGACTGGATCGAAACGGTGCGCGGCTTCGGATACCGCTTCCGTACCGAGCCGCCGACGGGATAGCTCCGTGCCGCGCCTGCGGGCTGCCCACCAGCTCTTCCTCAGCTATCTGGTACTGATCGCGGCCGTCGTCGCCGCGCTCAACATCGGTACCGACGTCATCCTCCGGCGACATCTCACCTCCAGCGCGATCGAGGATCTGCGGCGCGAGCTGCTGCTCGGCCGCTCGCTCTACGAGCGGCAGACCGAGCTGTCTCCGGACGCGCTGGCTGACACGCTGGGTCGGCTGAGCGGGCGGCGGGTGACCGTCGTCGCCCGTGACGGGGCGCTTTTGGGCGACTCCGAAGTGCGAGAGGACCAACTCAGCCAGGTGGAAAACCATCTTGATCGGCCCGAGGTTCAACAGGCGCTGGCGGCGGGGATCGGCTCATCCATGCGCCTCAGCACCACGACCGGGACCGAGCTTCTCTACATGGCGGCGCGGACGGAGAACGGGCAGGTGATCCGCTTCGCTGCGTCGATGGACGAGCTCCACACTGCCGTGGGTGAGATGCAGAGCGCGATCTTCTCCGTGGGTGCGGTGGCGCTGATCCTCGCCGCGATTTTCTCCGCCGGCTTCAGCCTCGCGGTGACCCGCCCCCTACGCACCATCGGTGGAGTAGCGCGGGAGATGGCGCGCGGGAACCTTTCGCGCCGCGTTCGCTCCGACCGCGGCGACGAGCTGGGCGAGCTGGCCGGCGCACTGGACGCGCTGGCCGACGAGCTGCAGCGACGAATCGGGCAGCTCGAGAACGAGCGCGCCGAGGTTCAGACACTGATCGACTCCATGGCCGAGGCCGTGCTTGCGTTCGATACCGATGGAACGCTCCGGCGGGCGAACCCCGCCGCGCACGCGATTTTTTCGCTCGCTCCCGACGCCCACGGGCTGCTCCCGGAGGCAGTCGCCCGCCGGCCGGATTTTCTCGCTCTCGTGGCTCGCGCTCTGGAGGGGGAGACGATCCGGCCCACCGAGGTCGCGTTCAATAACCGGCATCTCCTGGCCAGCGCGCACCCGCTCCCCGCTGGAGGGGCCGTGCTCGTCTTCCTGGACGTGTCCGAGCTGCGCCGGCTGGAGGGCGTGCGCCGCGACTTCGTGGCCAATGCCTCACACGAGCTGAAGACCCCACTCACCGCGATCCGCGGCTACAGCGAGACGCTGCTCGACGAGGAGCTGCCGGCGGGGCTACGCCGGCAATTCGCGGAAACCGTACGTACCAACGCCGAGCGCCTCCAGCGGATCGTCGACGATCTGCTGGATCTCTCGCGTCTGGAAGCGGGCGCATGGCAGGTGCAGACGGAACGAGTGGCGATCGAGGAGGTCGCTCGAGATGCCTGGGCGGCTGTGGATTCGCACTCGGGCGGGAAGCGCATCCGGTTCTCGGTGCAGATCGAGCCGGCGTCCGGGTACGTCGCCGCGGATGCGTCCGCGCTCCGCCAGATCTTCATCAATCTGTTCAGCAATGCCTGCCGGTACACTCCCGCCGGAGGAGAGATTACCCTCCACGCCCGGCGTGTCTCTTCGGGACCCGACCTGCCGGAACAGGGCCGCGTGGAGCCTCAACGCCAATGGCGCGCCGCACGCGAAGTAGGATCGCAACAGCCACGCGTCCTGATCGAGGTGATCGATACCGGCAGCGGGATCCCGTCTCAGCACCTGCCTCGCATCTTCGAGCGCTTCTACCGGGTGGATCCCGCGCGGTCGCGGATCGAGGGAGGAACCGGCCTCGGTCTGGCGATCGTAAAGCACCTCGTCGAGGCTCACGGCGGCGAGATCGAAGCCGAGAGCGAGCTGGGTCACGGCACCACCATCCGGTTCACATTTCCGTATGGGTGAAAACCTTGGTTGTAGCGGATTCGCTACAGAACCGTTACCGAGTTGTTACAATCCCGTGTGATAGTACGATCTTCATTTCTCCCGCTCCATGAGAACTTTCGCCACGCAGCAACCATATCGCAGGTAATGCTTCAACTCCGTACGTCCAGGCTGCGGTCGGTGTCTTTGGTTTCGGCGCTTCTCGTTTCTCCGGTCTTCGCCTCGGCTCAGGAGGCGCAACCGCTCCGCGTGACCACCCGCGCAGCCGAGATCACCATCGGAGGCCGGGCGCAAACGCTCTTCAGCACGACGAATGTAGATCGGTTCGCGCCCGCGGAATGGGAGCTGCGGCGGATCCGGCTCGAGTTTGGCGTTCGGGTCAACGAAGCCGTCGGTGCCCGGATCCAGCCGGAATTCGGTAGCGCACGGGTGGGTCTTCGCGATGCCTACGCCTACTTTGGCGCTTCGCCCGCCTTCGAAATCTGGGCGGGGCAGGCGTTCCGCCCGTTCAGCGCGATCGCGCAGACCAGCAGCACACGAATTCTGCCGATCGAACGCGGCGTCCGGATCCGCGGTGTGACGGGTGCCCTGGACCACCACAATCTGCTGAGCACTCTCGGCTACGCCGATCGGGACGTGGGCATCCAGGTTCGGGGCAGGCCGCGCGGTGCGCCGCTCGGGATCACCTACGCGGCGGGTGTGTTCAACGGGCCGCTTCAGGGGCAGACTTCGGGAGAGGTTACCTATCAGCTCGCAGCCAGGGCCACGGCCAACCCGCGCTCCGACCTGCGGCTCGGCGCCGGGTGGAGCCGCCGCGATTTCGGGCTCGTCACTGGTGCGGACGCCGGTGAAATCGATCTCCGCGGCGGCAGCGCCTATCAGGTCGACGTCGAGTACGGCAGCTACGCTCCGGGGTTCCACCTCGTCGCGGAAGCCGCGACCGGCGTACTCAACCCGTTCGCGAACCGCGAAGCCGGACAGACGACCCGGTTCCGGTCGGCTCAGCTCTGGACAGCCTACCGAACACGGCCGCTCGGCACCCGGCTCACGCATATCGAACCCGTTTTCAGGGTGAGCTACGGCGACCCGGACGCCGGACGTATCGAGCCCGTGGTGGCTACGGCCGGCGGGCTGCTCCTCACGCCGGGGTTCAATCTCTATTTCGGCCCGCTCAACCGCGTCATGATCAACTACGATCTCTGGAGCCCTAACAGTGACGTTCCCGATCGCCACAGCCTGAAAGCGATGTTCCAAGTGGCATTCTGATCCGCGGGCGGAAAAAATTCGGGGAAATCACCGGGGGAGACGGGGCGAAGGCAGCCTCGTCTCCCCCGGGTGTTTCTACTCCCGCCACGCTGTCTCGGAAGTAGGCGGCCGTGTTGCTGCCGAACTGTTACACAACGGTGACCGCGCGAAGAACAAATCGATGGATTCCACCTCCAGATTTGGGTTCGACCACGGAGCGCTACACAGCTCTCTTTGAAATAGGGTCGACAACTCGAACAAAAAAGAGGTCGGAGTGATACGATTTCGCCACTGGCTCGTCGTTCTTTCCATGGGGGCCGCGTGTGCCCTGAGCATCCCTCTCCCGGCGGCTGCACAGGCGGCGCAGAATGGGCGGATCCTTGGCCGCGTCATGGACGCGGAAAGCGGTCGCCCACTCCCTGGTGCTCAGCTCAGTGTACAGGGCACGCGGGCGGGGAGCCTTGCCGGCGTGGATGGCCGCTACGTGATCGTCAACGTTCCGAGCGGTGAACAGACGCTGGTCGTGTCCTTCATCGGATACGCTCCCAAGAGCGTCACGGGCATCGCCGTTCCCGCGGACGGGGCCGTCAGCCTCGACGTGACCCTGAATTCCGCCGCCGTCGCATTGGAAGGGATCACGGTATCCGCCGAGCGGGAGCGTGGAACTGTGGGCCGGGCGCTGGATGAGCAGCGGCGGGCGACCGGCGTCGTCAGCGCGATATCCGCGGAGCAGATCTCGCGTACCCCGGACGGCGACGCGGCGCAGGCGGTCCAGCGCGTCAGCGGGGTGACGGTGCAGGACGGCAAGTATGTGTTCGTGCGCGGCCTAGGGGAGCGGTATACGACGACATCGTTGAACGGTGCAAGGATGCCCAGCCCCGAGCCGGAAAAGAAGATGGTCCCCCTTGATCTGTTCCCCGCCGGCCTCCTCCAATCGATCACCACCTCGAAGACGTTCACGCCCAATCTGGCCGGTGACTTCAGCGGGGCCCAGGTCGATATCCGCACCCGCGAGTTTCCCTCGAGCCGCAGAGTCGCCTACTCGTATTCGCTGGGCTACAACCCGGAGGTGGCGAGCAAGACTCTGCTCCGGCCCCGCAGTTCGGGGCGGGAGTGGCTGGCGATGTCCGCCGGTGCGCGCGACGTCCCGCAGCCAGCCCGTGAGATCGAGACGGGGATGCGCCCCGGTACGGAGACGAACCGGGTGATCAACTCCTTCCGTAACGCGTGGGCTCCGACAGAAGGGCTGGGGCGCCCCAGCTCATCGGCCAGCGCCTCGATCGGCGGGAGCGATCCCGTGCTCGGCCGCACCGTCGGCTATCTGCTCTCCGGCAGCTACTCGTATGCCGAGGAGACGAGTGCCGACCAGCGCAGGGCGCGCTGGTTCCCCGGTACCGAAGGCGGGGATGTGGAATGGCAGCGCTTCGATGGCACCACCGGCCGCTCCAGTGTGCTGTGGGGCGGGCTTCTCAACCTCAGCACGATGTTCGGCCCCAATGCACGGGTGGCACTCAACAATATGTACAACCGCACCGCGGACAACGAGGCGCGGCGGGAGCAGGGCGTGGACGAAAACACGGCGAGCCGGGTTCAGATCGACCGGCTCCAATATGTAGAGCGGAGCCTTCGGTCGAACCAGTTGGTCAGCGAGCACCAGCTCAACTCGAGAGCGCGTCTGGACTGGGCCGTCACCTCGTCGAGCGTTTCCCGCAAAGAGCCGGACCGCTCCGAGTTCGTGACCCTTCTGCCGGCGTCCGGCACCCCGATCTGGTTCGATGACCCGGAGGGCGCCGTGCGCACATTCGGTGACGTGTCGGAATCCAGCATCGAGGGCAAGACGGATTACCGGCTCGATATGGGATCCCCCACGCGGAGACACCAGATCAGCATCGGCGCGCTGTACCGCTACACGGACCGCAATGCGGACAGCCGCGGCTACCAAATCCGGCCGCGCAACTGGACGTTTACGGACGAGCGCTGGATGCAGAGCCCCGAAGTGATCTTCGATGGGCGGAATGCGCAGGGTGACGACGCCAACTTCCTCCTGCAAACCACACGCTCGGGCGGCGGGTACTCGGCCACGGACCATCTGGTGGCGGGATACGGAATGATTGAATTCGCCGCGACGGACCGCCTGCGCTTCGTAGGCGGTGCCCGAGTCGAGCACTCGGACGTGGCGCTGACTGCGGAGAACATGCAGGCCCAGCGTACCCGCAGCACTCCTACCTATACCGACGTGCTCCCGTCCGCCGCGCTCAATATCCGCGTGACCGACCAGCAGACGGTCCGGCTCTCCGCCTCCCGGACGCTCGCCCGCCCCGAGTATCGCGAGTTGGCCGCGATATCCTACCGGGAGGTTCTGGGCGGTGAGCAGGTGATCGGCAACCCGGCGCTGCGCCGCACGCTGATCCGCAACCTCGATGCGCGGTGGGAATGGTACCCGAACCCGTCCGAGGTTGTCTCCCTCGCTCTCTTCGCCAAGCACTTCAAGGACCCCATCGAGCAGCGCTACCTCGGCCGCTCGGGAACAGATACCCGCTCGTTCTTCAACGCGGAGAGCGCCGAGAACTACGGCGTCGAAGTCGAGTTACGGAAGGGGCTGGGCTTCCTCGGCGGGCTTCTGGACCCGATCCACTTCTTCACGAACGCGACCGTGATGGATAGCCGCGTCGTGTACGGAGACGTCACGGAAGATCGCG
Source organism: Gemmatimonadota bacterium (assembly GCA_013820915.1). Classification (GTDB taxonomy): domain Bacteria; phylum Gemmatimonadota; class Gemmatimonadetes; order Longimicrobiales; family Longimicrobiaceae; genus JACDHR01. The sequence goes on along the minus strand of JACDHR010000023.1, from coordinate 11,594 downwards.
CCATGGTCGGCCAGGCTCCTTACGTGCTCAACACGGGACTCACCTATGCCGCGCCGGGCGGCGGGATGAGTGCGACCATGCTCTACAACGTCGTAGGCAGACGGGTGGTCAACGTCCGCCCCTCCGGCGAGCAGATCCCGGACGTGTTCGAGATGCCCGGGCATGCGTTCGACATCGCGCTGCGCTTCCCGCTGCTCAGCCGGATGAGCATGAAGCTGGACGCCAAGAACCTGCTGGACAGCCCATACGAAGTCATGCAGGGCACCGTCACGCGCGAGTATCACCGGCCGGGGCGCTCCTTCGCGGTCGGCGTTACATACACACCGTGAACCCCGTGACACAGCTGCTACACGATCCGGGAGTTACGGAGACAAATATCCGCTCTATTCAGGGTACGGCGTCAACGCCGTGCAACCCATCACTCATGAGAGGAATGAGATGACCAGCTCGAAAAGAACCTCGCACATCGGCGCGCTGTTGCTGGGGCTGAGTGTTTTCACGGCCTGCAGCGATGAAGGCGGGATCACGCGCCCCGTGATTGAACCTGGTGCGTCCGTCCTGCAGGGGACGATCGCGCAGAACCGTACGCTGAGCGCGGACACCGTATATACGCTCCGCGGCTTCGTGCGTGTGGCGAACGGCGCTACACTGACCATCCAGCCGGGAACGCGCATCGAGGGCGACTTCAATACGCTGGGTTCCTCGCTCTTCATCCTGCGCGGTGCCAAGATCATCGCCAACGGCACGCGTGAGAATCCGATCGTGTTTACCTCTTCGCAGCCCGTGGGGCAGCGCCAACCCGGCGACTGGGGCGGGTTGATCATGATAGGCAACGGCATCACGAACCGCGGCGCCCCTACCTTCATCGAAGGGACGGGCACGAGCGTCGATAACCCGCGCGTCGACTACAGCGGTGGTACGGACAACAACGACAATAGCGGAATCCTTCGCTACGTCCGCATCGAGTTCGCAGGGTACGCAACCGCGCCGAACGAGGAGCTGAACTCCCTCACCATGGCGGCGGTAGGCCGTGGCACCACGATCGAATACGTGCAGGTGCTCGCGGGGCTGGACGATTCCTTCGAGTGGTTCGGCGGCGCGGTAGACGGCCGCTACCTGATCTCCTACGAGGCCGCCGACGATCACTTCGACGCGTCGGAGGGGTATGTCGGTCGCAATCAGTATCTGATCGCCTTCCAGTCCATACGTCCGGAGCCGCGGCAGGAGGCCGGTAGCGCCGCAACCGACCCGCAGGGGATCGAGAACGACGGGTGCTGGGCGGACAACTGCAACGCGGCGAACCGAGGCGATTCCGAGCCGTTCACGGTCCCGGTGTTCGCGAACTTCACGCTGATCGGACCGCCAGCGGGCACGTGGGATACGCCGGCAGGCAACGTCGGCATGATGCTGCGCCGCGGGGTCGGAGGGTACTACGTCAACGGCATTGTCGCGCGTTACCGCAAGACGGACAACACGGGAGCCGCGATCAGCCTGCGTGACAGCTGGACGGTGAACCGGATCAACGAAGGCCGGCTGGAGGTCAAGAACATCCTGCTCGCGGAAAACGCGGTCGCCTTCCAGCTCCAAACGGGGACGACGGTGCAGACGTCACTCGATCTTGCCGCCAACGCAATCGAGCAGCACGGCGGCACCGCCGCCAGCCTGTTCGTGAACCTTCCGGGCAACCCCACACGGGCTGAAGACTTCGACTGGGCGCCCGCCCCGAACTCGCCAGCGCGGGCCGGCGGGATGAATTCGTTCAGCGGCGCGCTGGCCGCGGCGGCAGGATCCTTCGTGACGCCCACCGCGTTCCGGGGCGCTGTCAATCCCGCCGGCCCGCGCTGGTGGGAGGGCTGGACCAGCTACGCGCGCAACTGATTTCCCGTTAATCGGGAGCGGTCGGCTCTGCTTCGACGTGCCGGGCCGCTCCCTCCGCTGCATGCACGAACTACTATGTTTACCAAGAGATTTTTAGGACCATCGGTTCTCACCCTGGCTATCGTGCCGGCTCTGATCGCGCTGAACGGCTGCCAGGCACCGGACTCTCATGCGGAAGAACTCCGCCGAATCGCAGAGCACCGGCCGGTCCATGTGGACAGTGTGTTCTCCGTCGAGGAGGAGATTCGGCGCTTTCGGGCGGACCTTCCCGAGCATGCGCCGGAGCTGTCCGGCGGCGAAGCCGGCATCGATGCGTTGATCGGCCGGTTCGTCTCGGCTCTCGGGGCGGGGGATACCGCCGTGCTTCGGGAGCTGGCGCTCTCTCGCGCCGAGTTCGCGGATCTTTATTATCCGACCAGCCAGTATACCCGGCCACCCTACGAGCTCGGGCCGAGCCTGGTGTGGTTCCGGATGGAGAGCCGCGGCAGCCGCGGACTGAACAGGGCGCTGCAGCGTTTCGCCGGGAAACCGCTCGAACATCAGGGCTATCGCTGCAACCCCGATCCGGCAATCGAAGGGGAGAATCGCATCTGGACCGGCTGCGTGCTGGACCTGGGCGACGGGACCGACGATCCTCTGCCGGTGGCACTGTTCGGAGCGGTTGTAGAACGGGACGGGCACTTCAAGTTCACCTCATACGCGAACTCGCTCTGAGCCCGGGCCGCACGTCTTCACCCGAGGGGACGGAATCCGGTGGGACATCGCCACCGCAGGGTTTCGGCCATGCAGCGGGAAACCGTAGCAGAGCAGTGACTCGAGTGAGACATTTCGCGGCTATCGTGAGGTGTGTCGAAACCACAAACGCCGACCCCGGGGAGAGTTATGGAAGTCTTTTGCTCTGAAAGCCAGACGGCGGTCCTCAACTATAATCCGCGCGCGGCAGAGCGCGTGCTGCCACTGCCGATGGTGCTCGATTCTCATGCGGTGGTCCTCCTCCACCTCCTGCTGCAGGAGCAGCTGTCGCGGCCCGTCTCGCTCGACGCGAGCGGAGTACAGCGCATGTGCCCAATTGCCGCGCTTCTCCTCACCGCAACTTTCCGCGCCCGGCAAGGGCAGGGCACGACTCCACGGATCGTGAAGCTGAGTTATGCTCTTCGCAAGCAGCTGCACCGGCACCCTCTCACCGAATACATCGAGAATGCGCGGCCCGACGAGACGGTGTTCGCCCCGGCGGCGCAGATGGGCTGAATCCGGTCGGGTGGATCGCGCCGGCATCACCCGACGTGGCGAATCCCGGAGCGAAGGTGTAGCGCGCCGGACTTGAGCGGCGTGGCGGCGGTTCTGAACTGTTACAGGACCGTGACAGAGCCGGTTTAGCTTGGTGTTTCGACATGGATAACCCGAGCTACGGAGAATCGCTGCAATGAATCGGTCATGGGCATGGCTAGCGGGTGTGGCTCTCATTTTAGCCGCGGGCGCCTGTGGGAATGACACGGAAGGCCGCACGCCGGGTGAGATGGCACAGGCGAGTGGCGCGCGCGGTGACGTGGTGACGCTGGTGGGTGCGGGGGCGACCTTCCCGTTCCCGCTGTACTCCCGCTGGTTCAACGCGTACGGGCAGCGGAACCCGGTCCGCATCAACTATCAGTCGCTCGGCTCGGGCGCGGGGATCCGGCAGTTCTCCGAAGGCACGGTCGATTTCGGCGCGTCCGACGCCCCGATGAGCGATGAAGATCTCGCCCGCGTACCCGGCGCCATGAACCTGCCGATGGTGCTCGGGTCGGTAGCTATCACGTACAACCTGCCCACCGTAACCCAGCCGCTGCGGCTCGACGGGCCGACGATCGCCGACATCTTCTCCGGATCGCTCCAGCGGTGGAACGACCCGCGGATCGCGCGGTTGAACCCGGGCGTGACGCTGCCGGACCGTGCTATTCTCCCGGTGCACCGTTCGGACGGCAGCGGCACGACGTATGTCTTCACTGATTATCTCTCCACGATCAGCCCGCAGTGGCGGGAGCGTGTCGGTACGGGCACGGCGGTGCGCTGGCCGACAGGTCTGGGCGGCAAGGGAAACGAGGGCGTGACTGGCCAGGTCCGGCAGACGGAAGGCGCGGTCGGCTACGTGGAGCAGGTTTTCGCCCGTCAGAACAACCTCCCGATGGCGCACGTCCGCAACCAATCGGGCAACTTCGTGGAGCCAGCGGTAGACGCGACGACGGCGGCCGCGCAGGGGATCGAGGATCGGGTGGAGCAGCAGGGCGACTTCCGCGTCTCGATCGTCGACGCGCCGGGAGCCGCCGCATACCCGATCTCATCCTGGACGTACCTGCTGGTTCAGCCCCACATGGAGAGCTGCGCGAAGGCGCAGGCGCTCACCGGGGTCGTGGAGTGGTCCCTTCGCGAGGGCGATCGCCATGCACGAGACCTGCACTACGCCCCGCTTCCGGATGCAGTGAAGGAGAATGTCATCGCCCGGATGCGCACCGTCACGTGCGGCGTCGATCGCCAGGCGGTGGGAACCGAGCGCGCATGGGCGCCCGAAGAAGCAGCGGCGGGAGCGGGCTGAGTGGCGATGCAGCCTCTGCCGGAGAGCGTGGGGGTCCTGGCCGGGCCGCCGCGCTCTCCGATCAGGGAGCGGGTTGGCTCTTTCTGGAGGCACGGGAATCTCTCCGACCGCATCTACGCGGCGGTTCTTCTCGCCTTCGGACTCACGATCCCGCTCCTATTTGGGTTCATCCTCTACCGGTTGGTCACGGCGGCCTGGCTGGCCATCCAAGCGTTCGGCCTCGGGTTCCTGGCGAGCAGCGAATGGAACCCCGTGAGCGGCGAGTTCGGGGCGCTACCGTTCATCTACGGCACCGTTGTCTCCTCTCTTTTGGCGGTGCTGATCGCGCTCCCGCTCGCGCTCGGCCTGGCAATTTTCCTGACCGAGTTGGCGCCACGGTGGCTCGCGGCTCCGATCGCGTTCGGCACGGAGCTTCTCGCCGCGATCCCCAGCGTGGTATACGGACTCTGGGGGATCTTCGTCCTCGTCCCGTGGCTTCGCAGCAACATCCAGGAGCCGCTTGCCGACCGGCTGGGAGATACGATCCCGCTCTTCGCGGGCCCCGCATACGGGGTCAGCATGCTGGCGGGCGGGGTGATCCTCTCCATCATGATCATCCCCTTCATCTCCGCCGTCACTCGCGAGGTGCTCGCAGCGGTTCCCCCGGCTCAGCGCGAGGGTGCGCTGGCCCTGGGCGCGACGCGGTGGGAGATGATCTGGCAGGTGGTGCTTCCCTTCGCCGTGCCCGGGATCCTGGGCGCGGTGATCCTGGGCCTGGGGCGGGCGCTCGGTGAGACGATGGCCATCACGATGGTGATCGGCAACCGTCCGGATATGCCGATCTCGCTCTTTCAGCCGGGCTACACCATGGCGAGCGTTCTCGCGAACGAGTTCGCCGAGGCCACCGGCGATCTGTACCTCGCGGCATTGATGAACATCGGGCTCGTACTGCTCGGCATCACCATCGTAGTCAACGCGCTCGCCCGCCTTCTGGTGTGGCGGGTCGCGCGGCGGGGGAGAGCGTGATGCAAGTCGCCGTGCCCTGGCGCGATCGTCGGCGCCGTGCCACCAGCACACTCATGCTGGTAATGACCGGAGTCGCGACGGCGCTCACCGTGCTGCCGCTGATCCTGATCCTCTTCCACCTTCTGCGCGCCGGCGTTACCGCGCTGAACGTAAATTTCTTCACCGAGCTGCCCGTCCCGCCGGGGCAGCTCGGGGGCGGGATGGCGAATGGTATCGTGGGGACGGGAGTGCTCGTCCTCCTCGCCGCCGTCCTGGGCCTGCCGATCGCCATAGGAGCAGGAATCTTTCTGGCCGAGGCAGGCGACTCGCGCCTTGCCAACGCGATCCGCTTCATCGCCGATGTGATGAACGGGATCCCCTCGATCGTGATCGGGATCTTCGTCTGGGCTTGGGTGGTGCTCTCCATGGGCGGGTTCTCCGCGCTGGCCGGCGGGATCGCGCTCGCGGTCATGCTGATCCCGATGGTGACCCGCACGACCGAGGAGATGGTGAGGCTCGTCCCGCGGGAACTGCGCGAAGGTGGGCTGGCACTCGGCCTCACCCGCTGGCGAACCACCCTCGGCGTCGTGCTCCCCGCCGCCCGCGCGGGGATCCTGACGGGCGTGCTCGTGGCCCTGGCGCGGATCTCCGGAGAGACGGCGCCGCTCCTCTTCACCGCGTTCGGAAGCCCGTTCCGGGACTGGCGGCTCGATGAGCCGATCGCCGCGCTTCCCCTGCAGATCTTCCAGTACGCGATCTCGCCCTACGATGACTGGCATCGGCAGGCCTGGGCCGGGTCGCTCGTCCTCATCGGGTTCGTTCTCATAGTCAGCCTGGCAGCGCGACTCCTGATCCGTAGCCCTTACCGCAGCCGATGATTACTATGTCTCCCGAGGCTCAGTTCGCCACTCCGATTACGAGTACGCCCTCTCCGCGCCCGGTTCCGACCGCACGTGAGGCCGAGCCGGCCACGCCGCTCGCCGTGGAGGCACGGGCGTTCTCCTTCTGGTACGGCGCCACTCCCGCGCTGCAGGACATCTCGCTCCAGGTGCCGGAGCGGCGCGTCACCGCGCTGATCGGGCCGTCGGGGTGCGGGAAGTCCACCTTCCTGCGCGCGGTCAACCGGATGAACGAGCTGATCCCGGGTACCCGGCACGAGGGCGATATTCTCCTGCGGGGGCAGTCGGTCTACCACGCGAACCAGGACGTGGTGCGGCTCCGCAAGCGGATCGGGATGGTCTTCCAGAAGTCCAACCCCTTCCCGAAGTCCATCTACGAGAACGTCGCCTATGGCGTGCGCGTCAACGGGCTCGCCCGAACGCGCTCCGGGATGGAGGAAATCGTGGAGAAATCCCTGCGGGATGCGGCGCTCTGGGACGAGGTAAAGGACCGCCTGAAGCGCGACGCGCTCGGGCTCTCGGGTGGGCAGCAGCAGCGCCTCTGCATCGCGCGTGCGCTCGCGGTTCAGCCGGAGGTCCTGCTGATGGACGAGCCCGCGAGCGCCCTGGATCCGATCGCCACACAGAAGATCGAGGAGCTGATTTACAACTTGAAGACCGAGTACACGATCGTGATCGTCACGCACAACATGCAGCAGGCCGCGCGCGTGTCCGACTATACCGCCTTCTTCTACATCGGGAGTCTGGTGGAGGTCGGGCGCACAGAGGACATGTTCACCAATCCCCGGGAAGAGCGGACAGAGGCATACATCACCGGGAGGTTCGGATGAGCCCCACGAGTGGAGCCCGGCACTTCCACGCCGAGCTTGCGAAACTCAGATCTCGCCTGCTCGACATGTCGGCGCTAGCCGAGGAGTTGGTCCGCCTCTCGATCGAGGCGCTGCTGGAGCGCGACGTAGCCAAGGCGGACGCGGTCATCCTCGCCGATCATGAGATCGACGCCATGGAGGTAGAGATGGACGAATCGTGCGTCCTGCTCCTGGCGCTTCAGCAGCCGATGGCGCGCGATCTCCGGCTGATCACCATGACGCTCACGATCTCCAACGACCTCGAGCGCGTGGGCGATCACGCGGTCAACATTGCGCAAGCAGTGCGACACCTGGCGGAGCAGCCGCAGTTTGCACCACTTCCTGCCATCGAGGAGATGGCTCGGCTCGCCCGCGCGATGCTCTCGGACGCACTCGACTTCTTCGTCCGCGGTGATGCGCACGGCGCGCGCGAGGTCTGCCGTAGGGACGACAAGGTCGATTCTCTGCACGATTCCCTCTTCCGCACTCTGCTCACCTATATGATTGAGGACCCGCGGCGTATCAGCGCCGCGATGTCGCTGTTCCTGGTGAGCAAGAACCTGGAGCGGATCGCGGATCTCGCGACGAACATCGCGGAGGACGTGGTCTTCCTCGTAGAGGGTCGTAGCATCAAGCACCGTGCCGAGGAGCTGTCGCAGTAGCCTCCCTCCCAACGGTAGCGGACAAACCGCCGTCGTCCGCGACGGCGGTTTTCTTATACTCCCGGTGCGCGCCCGGCTCTAAAGTCGTAAATTGCCGGAGTTGCACCCGGAACCTGCGCCGGTGGAGCGCGGTAGTACGCCGTCAGCTCTTGGTGCACCCGCGATGCCCCGATCTGTGATTCCCCGAGCGGAACAGCGACAGCGCGCGTCGCCGGCCTCACCCCTCATACCCATACCTCATGGCTGCTTCCCGCGACTCGTCACCCCCGGCCGCCTCGGCGCCCGAGCCGGAGTGCAGCACCGTTTCTCCGTCCGTGAGTCCGCAGATCTCTACGGTCACCGAAGCGGTCGAACGGCTTCTCGAAGAGATTACCGAGGAGCCGGAGGCTCAACCGGTGCAGTATGGCCGCAAGCTCCGCGGCCGAGTCGCGATCGTGACCGGAGGCGCCACCGGGATCGGGCGCGCCATCGCGGTGGAACTCGCCAGGCATGGCGTCCATATCGCCTTCAACTTTTTCTCTTACGACGGCAGCGTGGCGGTGCCGCATGAGGCGGAGATCACGGCCCACGACCTCGCTCAGCTGGAGGTGCGCACCTTCTATCAGGCGTGCGATGTGCGCGACCCCGCTCAGGTGGCCGAGTTCGTCAAAGCGGCGCACGAGGCGCTCGGCGGTGTGCACATTCTCGTCAACAGCGCCGGCATCTCGCGTGATCGCGCGCTCTGGCGGCTCACCGACGAGCAGTGGAGCTCCGTCCTGGATACGAACCTGACAGGGGCATTCTACATGATCCGCGCGGTGGCCCCGTACTTCCGCCGCCAGAGCGAGGGGAAGATCGTCAACATCTCCTCGGTGCACGGGCTCCGGAGCGAGTTCGGCCTTGCCAACTACAGCGCCTCTAAATCGGGGCTGCTCGGCCTGACCCGCTCCGCGGCTCTCGAGCTGGGCCCCAGCAATGTGAACGTCAACGCGGTCGCGCCGGGGTATATTCGCACGACCCGCCTCACCAGTGCGGTGCCCGCGGAAATCCTCGACCACGCGCGTGAGAAGTCTCCGCTCGGCAGGCTCGGGGATCCGCAGGACGTGGCGCACGTCGTCGTCTTTCTCTGCTCGGATCACGCACGCCACATCACCGGTGTCGTGCTCCCGGTAGACGGCGGTCATCTCCTGTGAACGGCACCCCTGCCGTCTGCCCTTTGCAGCGAATCGGTTGCCCTGCGAACCCGCGGACCCTACCTTGCGGCTCTTCTCGTGCTCGCGGCGTCCTCCCGCTCCCGTCGGGGACCGGCGTTGCTCCCCCGGACTGGAGAGCGGGTGTGTCGATAGGAGGATTGCCACTGTCGGACTCCGCGGATCGGGCCGGATATGCTCGGCTCCGCCGGCCGCGCCGCTTTGCTGCCGGGGTCCTCGTACTGCTGGCGAGCGCCGCATGCGCGCCTCGCGTGCCGAGCGCGGAGCGCCCCGCCGCGGTTCCGGCCGTTCACCTCGGCGGGCAGCGGGTGCTCGTGCTTCCCGTACAGGCCGGGCCCGGATCGGGTGCGGACGAGGTGTCTAGCCTGAACTCCGAGATTCTCTTCGCTCTGGAGGAGCGGGATCCGCGCGTCACCTGGGTAGCACCCGGTGAGCTGCGTCAGGCGCTCCGGCGGGCTCCGGCTCTTGCCGGGAGCCCCGATGCGCTCCCCGCCGACCGGCTTTTCCATCACGGCGAGCGCCGGATGGTGGAGCCGCTCGCGAGCGAGCTGCGCCGCTACGCCGCACTCACCGACGTGCGGCTGGTGCTGCTGACGCGGCTGGCGAGGCCCACAACCGGAGATGCGGCCGCTCCCGCTCGCCTGGATGCCGCGCTCCTCGATGCACGCACCGGCAACGTCGTCTGGTGGACGCAGCTCGATGGCGAGGCGGGGCTGGAGCCGGCGCGCGCGAGCCACGCCGCTTTCGCCGCTCGCTTCGCACAGCGACTGCTGGTTTCCGGCGTGAGCGAGGCTCGGCCATGAAGCGATGGTTACACTCCGTCACCCCGCTCCTCGTATCGCTTCTGCTGGTATCAGGGTGCGATCTCGGGCGGGAGCGCGAGATCCGGCTTCCCGACCCGGCGGAAGCAGCGGCGCGCTACGGGCCCGCCGCGGAGGCCGCGCTGAGCGGGAACCTTCTCGAGGTACGAATGGTGATGGCCGAGAGCTTGCTAAGCAGAGGGGGCGTGATCTGGGCGCGGAGCGGCCCGTACTTCTATCTCTTCTCTCCGCCCACGCAGGAGCTGTTCACCGAGTATCCGGACCTGGCGGCGGTACGTGTAGTCGTCGTTACGGAGGACGCTGATGAGGTGGCGAGAGCTCAGCTCGTACGCGATGCGCTCAACGAGCCGCGGTGGCGCCAGGCGCTCCGCCTCTCCGCCGTCGCGCAGCAGACGGGCACCGAGCGCCCTCGCACCCTCGAGGAGCTGACCTATTTCGGCGAGGAGCATACGGAGTTCCGGTACGATCCCGAGTACGCCGGCAACTGAGCACGCCGGCGAGAGAACTATACCCGCAGATCCTATGTCCCGTAGAGTTACGTTGATCCCCGGCGATGGAATCGGTCCCGCGATCACGGACGCCGTGGTTCGCATTCTGGAAGCTGCCGGCGCGGATATCGAATGGGACCGGCAGCTCGCTGGCGTCGCGGCGCTGGAAGACCGGAACAACCCTCTGCCGCCCGAGACGCTGGAGTCGGTCCGGGCGAACTGCATCGCCCTCAAGGGGCCACTCACCACTCCGGTAGGTACAGGCTTCCGCTCCATCAACGTTGCGCTCCGTAAGGAATTCGACCTTTACGCCAACGTCCGCCCCGCCCACACCATCGTGCCGAACGGCCGGTACCGGGACATCGACCTGGTGCTCGTCCGCGAGAATACGGAGGGCCTCTACTCCGGCATCGAGCACTACATCGGGATCGGCGACGACCGGCGCGCCGCGGCGGAGTCGGTGATGATCGTCACTCGCTTCGGGGTAGAGCGAATCATCCGCTACGCATTCGAGTATGCCGTTGCCAACGGACGCCGCAAGGTAACGCTCGCGCACAAGGCCAACATCCTGAAGTACACACAGGGTCTCTTCCTGGACATCGGCCGCGAGATCTCCAGCGAATACGAGGGTCGGGTGGAGTTCGAGGACGTGATCGTCGATGCCACGGCGATGTGGCTGGTGATGGACCCGTACCGCTTCGACGTGATCGTCACGGAGAATATGTTCGGGGACATCCTCTCCGACCTGATCGCCGGCCTGGTCGGGGGCCTGGGGCTCGCGCCGGGCGGCAACATCGGGAAGGACGTGGCGATCTTCGAGGCAGTCCACGGCTCCGCTCCCGACATTGTCGGAAGGGGGATCGCCAATCCGTCGTCCCTGCTCCTGAGCGCGGTGATGATGCTCGAGCACATGGAGATGCGGGGGCCGGCCGAGCGAATTCGCCGCGCTCACGTCGAGACCGTGCACGCCGCGGAAAACCTCACGCCGGACCTCGGGGGGAGTGGCAGCACGGATACATTCACCGATGCCGTGATTCGCAGACTTTGAGCATCCCACTGCGGCCGTCCACCTGCCGGAACTGCGGGCGAACCTGGGCCGAGGATGAGCTGGACGACCAGCGCTGGTGCGCATCCTGTCGTCAGGTAGTCATTCACCGGGCATCGCTCTGGGCACGTGGTGTCGCGCTGCTGAGCGCACTCCTGGCCGGTTTGTGGGTGGCGTTCGTGATTGGGCCTTCAACGCGCTTCCTCATAG